>NZ_NPFZ01000024.1:0-434758 GCF_002259425.1 Rhodococcus sp. 14-2470-1a | reverse complement strand
CCTGATCGACACGACGAACACGGGGTGGGGACTTTTATCTGGCCACCAGTGGGGACCTCAACCTGGCCACCAGTGGGTACTTTGTCATGGCCACGGACACCCGCTTGCGGCGCCTATCGAATGATTTCATCTTCCTTGCTGAAAACACCTTGCCGTCGCCCATGCTGCGCATCCACCTGCGTCCAGTGGTGTCGTAGAAGCCAACGGAGAAGTCGTAACTGCTCAACCCAAGCTCAAGCATGAGGCCACCCTCAACATCCTCACCACCTTTGACCAGCTTGGTTCGCTCCTGCCCAAACAAAGCATCACCTTGAAACGACGTAATGCTGTGCACGGCGACGGCGCGTCGGTAAGACCCTGTCCGTTCTTCCTCGTCGAGCCGTAGGTAGAACCACCACATCAACCAAGCGGGCTTTGGCAGCGCGGCAATCTGCGGCATGATGATTGGTACGTCTGCGTGGTTGTGGAGGTGCGCCTTGAGGTACATGAAGTCGCCATCAAGCCAGCAGGCGATCTTCGACGGAAGTGCCCTTTCTTCTCTACGTTGATCGCGGCGAAGGATGTAGAGCGCCAACAGGATCGAGACGAAGCTTAGAAGGCCGCTCACCCAACCTGAGAGCGGTCCGAGCTGGATCTGGCTCATGTCGATGCACACGACGGGAGTATGACACCTCAGTTCAGCATGTACTCGTATTGAGGGCAGTACGCGTTGACCGCTGCCCAGATGACATAGCTGCCTTGGTCGCGAGTCAACCCTGACCGAACCGCAACCTTCAACACCTCGACCAGGTCATAACCGCGATCAACGCCTTCCCACACCTGCCGCCCAACACCAATAGCGTCCTCTGATGTCTCCATATTCTGTTGCGAGGCAACCGCATCCACGCTGTGCTGACCGCCGACCAGTCGCCGACTCCTGCCCACGGCCCGGACTTGCTGTGTGCGTAGCCCTGCGCTGAGGCGTCCACGGCCGTGTCTGTGAGTGGCGGATGGGCAGTGAGCAGCCCCGCGAGTGACAGGTGTACAGCGTCGCAGTGCGTTGCTATGGCCGCCCAGTCCGGATACAGGGTGTCGGAATGTCCGCGTGGGTGATGTTGGAGCAGATCGGCCCAGTCCGAGGCGCTGTCGATCCTGACGACATGCACGGCGTCGGGGTCGAAGTTCAACTCGTAAGTGTCGGTTGGAGCGTCGCTTTCGCGACTCTCGGTCCAGGTATCGAGGTCGTCGGCCAGCGGTGTAGCGGTCCACAGTGCACCTGCTGGCAGCGTCTCGGACGCGCTTTTCCGGTTGGTGACGTGCGGTTGTCTCAGTACCTCGACGTGGCCTGAGTGGCGCTGAGGGCTGGTAAAGGTGTCTCGGTCGACCGTCGCGAGTTCGGCAGCAATCGCGTCAGCCATGGCGACCATGTCCGGTCGGCAAGGGTCGATCGCCATGACCTCGGCCAGACCTGAGCTGTAGAGGTAACTTCTGATATCGAGCTGCGCGGCGAAGACGAACTCGACCATGGACTGGGAGCGGAGATACCCGGCGATTCCGACTTCAGAACGCAGGCGCGCGTAGTCCTGGGCGAAGCCCGCAACGAATGATCGACCGGGCGCGGTCGTAAGGAAGTCCGCCCCGTCCGGTCTTCGACCGGTCACACCGTGTCGCGTCGTCGTACGAAGTGGCCTGAGGCGCGGACCGAGAACAACAGCCCGATCACAACGGCTCCCACGGCGTTGCTGGTGCGGTAGTCCATCCTGTTGCTGCAGACGCGTACGAACTCGCTCTGCGGGATCGGTCGCTCCCGCATCACCAATTCTCCTGTCACGCCGTCAGTCTCACGCAGGTCGTCGCCGGCAATCGGGCTCACGACCGAACCACATTCGACCCTGTCGTCTCCCACACTCTCGGTGGCTACCGCAAAAGGAGTAAGCACCGCCCAAACCGCGGCGATCAGTGCGGCGACGCCGCTCAGACCGCAGGAGAGCCCCCACAGAGTTCCCCACTTCTGCGGCCGACGTACCCGCCACCAGCAGTAGGCGGCACCGCCGCCGAGCACAGCGAGCACGAGCCACCACTCCCAGTCCGTTCTGAAGACGAACCGGTGGATCGACGCGAGAAGGATGACCCAGAATGCCGCGGTGAACCAGCGAGGTCGCACCCTGGCAATCCGCTCGTGCATCTGCGAGGACATGGGGTACATCATGACCGATGGTCACAATGAACGGCGTTCTCCCTGTCGCTCAACGAAAAGCACGTTCGGCTGCGCTTCGCGCGCAATCGCGTCACAAGACCCGGATCGGCAGTCCAGGGTTCGGTGGGGTGAGGTCGAATCCACCACGCCCACTCTCGGCCGAAATGGTAAATTTCCTCCGCCAGCAGACCCCTGGAAACAGGTGGTCAGGGAATCCGGTGGAAATCCGGAACTGACGCGCAGCGGTGAGAAGGACCGGCGGGGCGACACGCCACTGAGCACGAACGCTCGGGAAGGCGCCTCGTTGGGATGAATTCGAGTCCGAAGACCGGCCGGCAACGCTTCGCCGAAGGCGGAGTGTTCACACCGAGACGGACTCCGCGACCCGAGTCCCCGACGAAGCGAGCGTTCCTGCATGCGCATGGTCAAACCCAGTTTCACCACCACCGTTCTCGCCGTCCTGATCGCCGGTTCGGCAGTTGCCTGTTCCTCTGACAGCGGCGACGCACCCGCGGAGAACGTCGCCGCCGCGTCTGTGACCAACTGCGATCGAACGGTCACCATCGACGAACCCATCGAGCGAGCGGTCGCCGTCAATCAACCCGCCGCCGAGTTACTGCTCGCGCTCGGCCTGCAGGACCGGATGGTCGGCTACGCAATCAGCGACGACGGAGTGCTTCCCGAGCTCGAAGACGCGCTTTCGCAAGTCGAACCCCTCGATGCCGAGTTCCCGTCGTTCGAAACCGTCCTCGATCGAGACCCGGACTTCGTCTACGCCACCTTCGACTACACCTTCACCTCCGAGGGCATCGCGAGCCGCGACCGGTTCGACGAGATGGGGGTCGCAACCTACCAATCTCCCAGCGAATGCAGCGGGCAGGACGCAGAACAGACGCGACCGCTGACGCTCGACGACCTCTACGCGGAAATCGGTGAGGTCTCGGCTCTGTTCGGGGTCGAGGAACGCGGCGAAGAACTGGTCACGAGTCTGCGTGATCGGGCTGCCGAGGCGACCACGGATCTCGGTGCCGAGGACGTCAGCCTCGCCTGGTGGTACGCCGCCACCCGCACTCCATACCTCGCGGGCTGCTGCGGTGCACCTGGACTCATGACATCGGCGGTGGGCGCCACCAACGCCTTCGCCGACAGCAATCAGTACTGGCCCGAGATCAACTGGGAGGCCGTCTACGACCGCGACCCCGACGCCCTCGTCCTTGCCGACCTCGACCGTGGCGGCGACGGAGACAGCGCGGCCGCCAAGATCGCGTTCCTCGAATCCGATCCCGTGGCAAGCCAGCTCACCGCCGTGAAGAACAAGCGCTACATCATTCTCGACGGCACCACCATGGATCCGTCCATCCGCAACGTCGGCGGCACCGAGCAACTTGCGGAGGGGCTCCGCCGGTTCGGGTTGGCCGGATGAACTCACAGGAGATCCTGGCGAGCTGGGACGCGCAGCAAGCTGGCTGCACTCGTCGAAGCATGACTGCACCAGGACCAGAAGATCGGGAGGAAGCGGTTGTTCAGGTCAAGAGGACGTAGCAAGAAACTTGCCACATCTCGGGTACATGTAAAAATTTCGGCCAAATCTTTGCATGTCGTAACCCGACCGGGCTCGACGTGCAGTTGCGTCGCCTCACGCTGACCGGGCCTGGCATTGATTCGCTCTACCACCTGGTGAATGCGCGCGGCCGCCTCACGGAACTTGCGCTCGGCTTCTGCCGGTTGCGAGTCCACTACGATGCGAGACATGTCCGATCACAGTGACGCCGCCACCAAAGTCGAGGCCCTGTCCGCTGAGCTACGGCAGTTGGACGAGCGGCGTATCACGATCGGTGCCGAGTTGGTGGACCTGCAGTTCGGGCTCGACGCCGAAGCGAAGATCGCCGCAACCTCGGTGCTGAACGACGAGTACTTCGGTCGGCTGTTCGCGCTCGCCGACGAGTTGAAGAAGGACCACTAGCACCGACTCACACACAAGACGAGAGGATCCACCCGTGGCGACGATCAGGCCCGGAACCGCAGCCGACGCAGGCGAAATCGGTGAGATCTTCAGCGAAGCATTCGAGGACGATCCGGTGTGGGCGACGCATCTTCCCGATTCATCGTCCCGCCGCCGCGCACTCGCCGAGTTCTACGCAAGCGAAGTCGAGAGCGAACCCGAGCACGTCGATGTCGCAGTCGACGAGGACGGACAGCTGCTCGGCGCACTGATCTGGGAACCTCCCGGCTCCCGCGAAGAAACCGGCAGCTTCAGCCCCACCGAAGCCGGACAGGCACATGATCGAGCGATCGACGATCAGCGACCTGACGAACCACACTGGTACATCCACGATATCGCTACCTCAGCACGAGCCCGAGGCACCGGAGTCGGCACCAAATTGATTCAGCACCGCTTGGACCTGATCGGCTCCGCACCAACTTTTCTCGAATCCACGACTCCCGCGAGCCGAAGACTGTACGAACGGTTCGGATTCGAAGCCCGCGTCGCCGACGACATGATCCCCGGCTCGTCGGCGATGACCCGCCGCACATGACACCGAAGGGCGCCTGATTGCCGCACCGTTTCCCGGCCGGAAACCGGAACATGGACGGTAAATCGCATGTTTACCCTCTGGGTGAGTGCCGTCGCGCCCGATTCACCGCTCGTAACAATCCGCCGGTTCATGTGCGAAACAAAAGCTTTCGGACTTTTATGCTCGCACCGGTCGCGGGTGCGTGCTGGCTCTGATACCAATGGAGCCGGTACCGGGGGATCACCGATCTCGTTACCTACACAGACCCCAACTCTCGAGGAGCTCAACAGTGTTTTCGTCCAGTGAAATCACCCCTTCCCTTCTGCTTCTGCTCGCTCAGCTGTTCTCGGGAAGCTCCGACACCGCGCCTACCGGCGAGATCTGAGCGACCGAACACCTGGCACCGGCGGTCATCGGCAACGGTGACCGCCGGTGTTCTCGTTTCGCCCGAGCCACCGAACGCCTCGAGACCCGGATCGCCGGTCCGGGGATAAGCAGGGTGTGGTTCGGTAGCCCGAACGGGCGCACAGTCGAAGCATGAACTCAGACGGAAACAACACAATCTTCATCCCCGGAGCAACCTCGGGCATCGGCCTGGGTCTGGCCCTTCGACTCCAGGCCGCGGGCAACACCGTCATCGTCGGTGGACGTCGAACAGCGCTGTTGCGCGAGATCGCAGCCGCCCATCCGGGAATCGACACCATCGAAATCGACACGTCGAGCACGGAGTCCATCTCCGCCGCTGCAGCCGCCCTCACCGAGCGGCACCCGGCATTGAACACCCTGGTCACGATGGCAGGAATCATGGAGCCCGAGAACCTCCTCGACCCTGCATCGATCGACGTCGCCGAACGTACTGTCACCGTCAACCTCCTCGGCACCATCCGTCTCGTCCACGCGTTCCTGCCGCACCTGCAGGGCCAGCCGAGTGCCACGATCATGACGGTCAGTTCCGGGCTCGCGTTCGTTCCCCTCCCCGTGACGCCCACCTACAGCGCGACCAAAGCAGCCGTTCACTCGTTCACCGAATCGCTACGCGTGCAGCTCACCGACACCGCTGTGCGTGTGGTCGAGTTGGCACCTCCGGCCGTCCAGACAACGCTCATGGGCCAGGAAGACAGCCCGTCGGCCATGCCGTTCGACGAGTACCTCGACGAGGTCATGTCCCTGCTCGCCGCGCAGCCCGACGCCAAGGAGATACTGGTCGAGCGCGTAAAGTGGCTACGCAACGCCACCGCCGAAGGCCGATACGACGAGGTACTCCACGCCCTCAGCGGCCGCAGCCACTGACACAGATTGCCAGGCCATGCCCCAATTTCAGCAGCAGCAACTCGGAGAGTTCCTCCGCAACCGGCGTGACCGCCTGCGGCCCGCCGAAGTCGGCCTGACCGCCGGTCCGCGTCGTCGAACACCGGGATTGCGCCGCGACGAGGTGGCGATGCTGGCGACCATGTCCACCGACTACTACGAACGCATCGAGCAAGGCCGGGGACCGCAACCATCCCCGGCCATGCTCGGCGCCATCGCACGCGCACTGCGCCTGACCCTCGCCGAACGCGACCACCTCTACGTCCTCGCCGGACACCACGCACCCGAACCTGCCGTCGCCCTGGGGTTCGCCGACCCCGGGCTGATGACCGTCCTCGACGCCCTCGCTCCCCGCGTACCGGCGTTGATCACCGACGACATGCACAACATCGTCGGACAGAACCCACTCAACATCGCCCTGCTCGGCAAACTCGTCGGCGAAAGCGGTTTTCACGCCAACTTCATCTGGCACTGGTTTCTGGACCCGGACTACCGCGCGCTGTACGCGCCCAACGACCGAGACCACCTGAGCCGCAACTACGTCGCCGACCTCCGCGTCGCAGTGACACGGCGGCCCGACGACTTCCGCGCAACCAGCCTGATCGACGAGTTACACCGCAAGAGCGAGGAATTCACGCGGATCTGGGAGCTCGGCGACGTCGACACAGTAGCGAAAACCCGAAAGCGGTTGCAGCACCCACGCGTCGGACTGCTCGACTGCGAATGCGACGTCGTCATCAGCCCGCCGTCCGGGCAACGCCTCGTCCTCTTCCGCGGAGCGCCCGGCACCGATACCCACGAAAAGCTCGAACTGCTCGGAGCAATCGGTATGCAGGAGATCGGCTCCGAACACTAGAGCCGATACGCTGACTCGATGGCGCGAAGGACATCGCTCGACAGTTGGGTCTATCGGCGGCTGACGGCCGAGCCGACCCTGGCCAAGCCGCCTGGTCCGATACTCCTGACCTTCGTGACGGTTGCCGCCGCGGTGTGGGTCTGTGTCAAACGAAACTTCTGGCCGTCGCCGTTCGGCGCGCACACCTGGCTCGACCCGCTACTCGCCCACCTGGTCGTCCTCGCAGTCCTGGCCGTCACCGGGCTGATCTGGGCCATCCGAACCCTGTATGTGTTGGGCCGCGACCGCCGGTGGTCCTGGTGGGTAGTGCCTGCGCCGATCGTCGTCCTCAGCGCTTTCGCGTTCGTGGTGTGGGGACCTTCCACCACATTCCTCGACAAGCGCGCCGAGTTCGAAGCCATCGCCGTCGACCTTCGGGAAAACCCCGGCACGTACCGCGACGAGTTCGAGATCGGGCCCTTCGACATCGATCGCGCGAACAGCTACACGCCGGGCGAGGTCTACTTCGTCGACAATTCGACCATCTTCTTCAGCTTCACGAGTGGCTGGGTGTACTCACCGGACCATCCACCGACCGGATCTGCCAGCGAGGACAGCTCCTTCACTCACCTCGACGGCCCGTGGTACGAATACGAATCGGTGTACCGATTCTGAAACGCACACGGTCATTCTGCAGCAGCAGGCCCATTCGCACGGCCCGGGGACGAACTCCTCACAGTCCACACCCTCGCTGCCGCGAGCGTGGCCGAAAGAACAAGCATCACAACAAGAGTTGACGCCACGATGGTGTACGGCCGGGTACTGAAATCGAACAACGCTGCTGTTCCCACTCCGCAGGCCGTTGCAATGATTCCACCAGCCGGCAACGCGAACGCGACGTACATCGTCGTGCGTCGCCTCAACCCGTCACCCGCGGCGCGCAACGCCAACCAGATCAGAAGCAGCGCAGCACCATAGGCCAAGACAGCGCTGATCCCGTACAGCGTCAACAGGGAAACCGTCTCGACTGCCACGCTGTACCCGACCTGCATCTCACTCAACGCGTCGGCGAGCAACACCCACACAGGCACGAGGCCGAGGGCGACGCCCACCAGACCCGCTCCGACAACGCGTCCGACGCGGTGTCCGGCCGTCGTGGTCATTCGCACCCCCGCGAGGTGCGCGGCACCGCCGATCAGAGCACCCAGAACCGCTCCGACGACGGCGATTCTTAACAGCTGCCCCCAACCCGGACCGTAGTACCGGACTGCGAAGCTGGTCCCGCCGTCGAAAATGTCGGGAGGATTGGGCCCGAACGCGATATCCCCGACACCGCTCCCGAGGACAGCGATCAGACATCCGAGCACAGCAAACCAGAGGGGCAGCTTCCACATTCGGACATCATCTCGCACCGGCAAGCGTTCCGGTGTCGACGCTCCGGGCGGGCGCGAGTCCACCGACGAAGACATCCGCAATGACCTGTGTAACACGCACCGGACTCCAACCGACCAAGTGGAATGAAAATGATCCGGCTTGCCCGCTATGCCTCCGTCCTCGCTGCCTGCGCAGGCGCGGCGGTGTTCGCTGCCCCGAACGCGTCCGCAGAGGTCGTCTCACTCGACATCCTCCCCGGGCTGAGCTTCGGACCGACAACCCAGTACGGCGTCGGATGCACCTATGTCGCGGTCGCTCGAACCGAGAGCTTCTCGGAGCCTCGAACGGACATCGGGCCGATGGATTACAGCATGGTGATGCCCATCGAGGAATTCATGTGGCAGTTCGACGGATACTGGTACTCACCAACGATTCTCGGGCACAAGTTCACACTGGTGACACCCACTGCACCGGGCGAACACTCACTGATGGCCTACCAGACCTCGGCGGGCGGACCGATCGCGACCATCGACGTCAACCCTGCAGTTCCCTTGGGTCCCATATGCCTGGTCGCGCCCTGAGATGGGCAGATGCTGCACAACGATCCCGTCACAATGAACCACCAGGCCGAGCCGACACGTCACACTGAGGAGTGCTCACCCCGGTTCGGGTGCGAGTGCGGCGAGGATCGGAGACTGATGATTCGACTCGGCAAGGTCGCGGCGATGGTCGCGGCCGCAGTCATGGCCATCTTCGTCGGGTTCGGCGCCGGCGCCGTTGCGCACGCCAATCCGGCCGTCGATCCGGTATCCGCCCTGCGCTCCGCTGGCGTACCAGCCGAGATCGCTGCGCTGGCCACCGCGCCCACCCCTGTCGCAGGCACCGTCGATACCGTCAATCTCGCCCACCCGACGGGCGGATTTCCCGGATCGCGGGTCGACGCCGTCATCGATCACTCGGCCCGCTCCATCACCGTCGTGCAGCGCTGGCTGGAGTACGAGCCGTCGGAACTCCACGCAGGATGGGTCAACCTGAGGACCGGGCAGTCGGGAATCACCGAATTCCTCGGCACCGCACCAGGAACTATCGACGGCCTCTACCCGACCATCGACAGGACCGCCGTATTGCCCACCGGCAGCGGCCCGGTCGTCGTCATGGTCTACGGCCGCATACCAGGATGGTCCGGATTGATCCCCTTGGCGCCCGAATACTTCGGCATCCTCACCCCAGCGGTCGCCCTCATCCAGGTCTAGACGAGCAACCGAAACCGTCGTCACCCCCGAAGTCCCCTCCTCCGCCGAAATACGCAACACAGAGCGTGGCTCCTTCGTATCCGAAATCGTCGTCGGGCCCGGTTGTGACCACCGTGCATGCCGCTGCCGAGAACGTCACCACGGCAACGACCGTCGCGAGAATGGCTGCGCGTGTACTCATGCGAACACCGACCCCGCTGTCTGCACGATGGACTCGCATCGGTCCACACACGCTGCTTCCCCACTCGAACTCTGTTCTCGCTCCGCGCAGCCTTTTCGTCCGGTGGATAGTATTCGTTACGCACCATCCGGTCGGTCGAATCGAGTCGGCCGTCAGCCGCCCGGCGCACGACCATGGGACATCGCAGCGACGAGCTGGTCGATCACAGCCCGCGTCGCGGCGGGCGACGGCGCGTGCGTCAAAAGACCTTCGACGACAAATGTCCCGATGCGGATCATTGCATCTGCCTCCGGCCCGGAGAAGCCCGACGCGGCTACGTCGACAGCGAAGATCGATTCGGCATACGTGTGAAAGCCGTTGTGCCAGATGTTGATGACGTCGGACTTGGTCGCACGTTCATGCACGGTGGACACCAAAGGCCCCACTCGCTGTAACCGCTCGACAAGCCATTCGAGACGTTCGGCGAGAGGACGATCGGCGATGTCGGCGTAGTCCGCTGCGTCCTCGGCCACGATCGCCGTCAGAACGGCGACCAGGATGTCGTCCTTGTCCTCGAAATACCAGTACAGAGTGTTCGCCGTGATGCCGACAGCTTTGGCCAACCGACTGACGGATGTGCGCTCGAAACCGTCGGACACGAACAGCTCGCGAGCGACGCCGATGATCTCGGCCCGCTTCGCCTCCCTGTCATGTAGTCCGCGGTTTTTCGGCATGCCGGGCATCCTATCTTGAATGCCCATCAAGACACTGCTACCGTTCTTGATGACCATTCAAGAGACGGGGGCCTGCAATGACCACGACCGGACGAACAGCGCTAATCACAGGAGCATCGGCTGGCATCGGCGCGCAATTCGCGCGCCACTTGGCAGCGGAAGGACACAACCTCGTTCTCGTTGCACGTCGCGAGGAACGGCTCGTCGCACTTGCGGAGGAACTGACGAAGCGGCACAACGTGCGCTGCGACGTCGTCGTCGCTGACCTGACCGACAACAGCGCCCCGCGCGCGATCGTCGAACGCACGAACTCCCTCGGCATCGACGTCGACATCTTGATCAACAACGCAGGCATGTCGGGTAATTCGTCGTTCGCGGACGCCCCGTTCGAGGCGCTCGCCGCCGAGATCCAGGTGATGATCACCGCCGTCACCGAACTCGCACATCTGACGGTCCCCGGAATGAAGGAGCGCGGATACGGACGGATCGTGAATCTGTCGTCGTTGGCTGCCTTCATGCCGCCGGCAGCCAGCCTGCTCTACACCGGCATCAAGTCCTACGTCCTCGATGTCTCGCAAGCTCTCGACATGGAGCTTCGTCCGTACGGCGTCCACGTCACTGCTCTCTGCCCGGGCTTCACCCACAGCGAGTTCCACGACGTCATGGGGACCCGTGATGCAGCCACCTCGAAACTACCGTCGATTCTGTGGCAAGACCCCGAAGCCGTTGTGCAGGAGGGCTGGCGGGCGGTCGAGGCGGGCAAACCGGTGTGCATACCGGGCGTCGTGAACAAGGTGACCGCAGCCGCAGCTAAGCCGATTCCCACCCGGCTCGGGTACTTCCTGGGCAAGACCTTGAACCCGTTCAAACACTGACTCGCTCATTGCGAATCGCAAGGAGATGCTCGATGACCACCAACGAACGTTCCAAATTCACCCGCACCGAAGCATCGTTCACCTCCGACGGTATCCGCTGCGCAGCAACCATATTTCGACCCCAGGAAGCAAGCGCAACACCGCTTCCGGCGATCGTCATGGCCCACGGCTTCGGTACGCCCCGGGCAATGCGGTTGTACGCGTTCGCGGAACGTTTCGCCGCGGCGGGCTACATCGTGTGTGTATTCGACTACCGACACTTCGGTGACAGCGACGGCGAACCACGACAACTGCTCGATATACCGAGACAACTCGCCGACTGGCGTGCTGCTGTCGACTACGCGCGGACGCTCGACGGAGTCGATCCGAGCAGGATCGTCGGATGGGGTACATCCTTCGCCGGAGGCCACGTACTCACCCTCGCGGGCACCGGCGTCGAATTTGCCGCTGTCATCGCGCAGGTACCTCACATCGACGGGATCGCTGCCGTCCGTGCCGTCGGATTCCGGCACACACTGCGTGTCCTGCCCTCGGCCGTCAAAGACGTCGTGCGCGCACTTCGCAAGAAGCCACCGCACTACATCGACAGCGTCGGCCTGCCTGGAACGCGCGCTGTGATGGTCTCGCCGGATGCGAGCTCCGGTCGCGATCGCATGATGCAGGAATCCGGCCTCACCCACGGTGACTATCCCGAGACCGTGGCAGCTCGGATTCTGCTGAAGATCGGGCTGTACTCGCCTGGCCGAACGGCGTCGGCGATCGGCTGCCCCACGTTGGTGCAGATCATGTCCGAGGACACGGTGACCCCGGCTTCGGTCGCCCTCCGTGCTGCACAGAAGATCCGCACAGCCACGGTCCGCACCTATACCGGCGGTCACTTCGATCCCTATGTCGATTTACTCTTTTCGGCAGTGATTCGGGACCAATTGGCGTTCCTCGCCGAGAACGTGCCGCTCGCTGGGTGCTCCGCCCCCACCGCATAGCTGACCGGTTCACCGTTTTCCTTCGTTTCCAGCCGATAACGTGTCGGTCATGTCCATCGATCGGGTACCTGTATCGGGCGGAAGCATCGCCGTCGAGACTCTCTCCGGCACCACCGAACCCATTCTCGTGGTGCACGGGGTCTCCAGCCAGCGCACACTGTGGGGTTGGCTGCACGCGGAGGCTCCGCATCTGACGCTCGTCGCACCGGATCTGCGCGGGAGGGGTGACAGTGTGGACGTCACCGGCCCGTCGTCACTGGCTCAGCACGCCGGGGACCTGGACGCGGTTGTCGATGCACTGGGCCAGGAGTCGGTGCACGTGTGCGGAATGTCGATGGGTGCATTCGTGGCCGTCGAGTTCGCGGCCCGCTATCCGAACCGGGTGAAGAGCCTCGTCCTCGTCGACGGCGGCGTGCCGGTCGGACCGCCCGAGGGGTTGACGCAAGAAAACGTTGCAGCAGTGTTCGGGGACAGGATCGCCCGAACGCAGCAGCACTGGAACAGCGTCGACGACTACATCCAATTCTTGGTCTCGACGTCGTTGCCCCTACTCGACCCAGCCGACCCGCTGCTCCGGCAATACGCCGAACACGATCTGGTCGACGGCGCCGTCCGGCTGTCGGCGGATGCAGTCGTCTCAGACGCCACAGACGTGTTCTTCGGCCGCTCGAGGTTCGAGGAACTGACGGTGCCCATTCGATTCCTGCACGCGCAGTGGAGCGTCGGAGCCGATTCTCCGCCGATGTACTCACCGCAGGACATCGAGGCCGTCGACCTGACCTCCGTCCGCCCGTTGGCCGGACTCGATCACGCCGGAACGATCATGACGTCGGTCGGTGCCGCCGCTGTGGGCGCGATGATCGACGAGGCACTGCTTGCAGGGTGATTGCCTGCGATGAGTGAACTGTTCGCGATGACCCGCCGGCACGTTCACGTCTTCGGGTTTGCGGCAACCTGCAGCCGGGCATGTACCTCCACAGTAAAGTAACTTCGTCACAGCGATACCTGATCGGTTCGCGGGAGGAACACCATGTCGAGATCGGATCACCGGCCCACTCGGGTCCTCGTCACCGGCGCGAGCATCGCCGGGCCCACGCTGGCATGGGGTCTGTCCAAAGCCGGATGCGACGTCACCCTCCTCGAGCGATCTCCAGCTCCGCGCGAGACCGGGCAGAACATCGACATACGCGGACTCGGGCGCGACGTGATACGTCGAATGGGGGTCGAGAACACCATCCTGGAAAATCTGACCGGCGAGCAGGGCACGCGGTTCGTCGACCGGCACGGGACGCCCCACGCGGTGTTTCCTCGCGAGGAGGGCCAGGACGGACCGACCGCAGAGATCGAAATCCTCCGCGGACGGCTCGCCCAGATTCTCGTCGACATCGTTCCCCGCGACGTGGATCAGCGGTTCGGCGACTACGTCGTCGGTGTGGAGCAAGACTCGTCCGGTGTCGACGTCACCTTCGACGGTGGCGGCACCGAACGCTTCGATCTTGTACTCGTCGCCGAAGGTCGTAGCTCTCGGACCCGACGCATCGTGTTCGACGACGAGACCACGCTGCGGGATTTCGGGGTCAGCATCACCTACGGCACCATCGATCGCCTTCCCACCGACGTCGATACCTGGGATTGGTGCACAGCCGGCGGAGGCCGCGTTGCAACGCTGCGGCCCGACAACGAGGGCACGATACGAGCGTCACTGTCCTTCGAATCCGAGCCCTCAGGATTCGAATCCCTACCGGTGGACGCCCAATTGCACATCCTGACAGAACGATTCCGCGGGGCGGGCTGGCAAACCGAACGCATCCTCGACGGTTTTCACCAGCGGCCGGATGACTTCTACACCCAGCGAATGGAGCAGGTGCTCGTCTCCACGTGGAGCAAGGGCCGCGTCGTGCTCGTCGGCGACTCTGCATGGGGATCCGGCCCGACCGGCATGGGCACCACACTGTCCCTCGTCGGGGCACATATTCTCACCGGCGAACTCGCAGCGCACCCCGACAACCATCGAGAAGCGTTCAGCCGCTACGAGAAGCAGATGCGCGCGTACGCAGACAGCGCACAAGGAATGCGACGCGGAAGCGCTCGGCTACTCCACCCGTCGTCGAAATTCGGTGTGAAAGCCCTGCATTCGGCGTACAAGGTCGCGGCTTCGGCACCGGTACGCAGGTTCTTTCAAGCCAACCTGCTGACGCACGAGAAGCAGGTTCCGACGCTTGCGGACTATCCACTTCTGCGCGCCTGACCACCGCCTAGCCGAAAGGATGGATCGATGTCGACAGTGAGAACCGAAACGCTCGAAGCGCTTCGTCACTATGCGGTGAGCTACCAGGAGTCCGCGTACCAGCTTGCTCGCTGGATGAACCTGCCGACCACCGACGGCAACGCGCTCGGCGAGATCATCTGGGCCGAAAACGAAGGCACACCACTGTCTCCCGCTGTGCTGTCGGCCCGGATCGGATTGACCTCCGGGGCGACGACCGCACTGATCGATCGCCTCGAAGGACAGGATCTCGTGCGCCGCAGCCGGGAGAGCACCGACCGGCGAAGCGTGGCATTGCGCTCGACGCCCCTCGCGCGCGAACGAATCGACCCGTTCGTTCGTCGGGCATCCACCGATCTCGAAACCGCTCTCGCCGATTACGACGACACCACACTCGTCGTCATCCGCGACTTTCTTCTCCGCTTCGCCGCCGTCCTTCCCCGGGAGCGACGGACCTGAACTACGCACTGCCGTTCCGTCGCCGCTGCAGCACCACCACGCCGACGGCCGATGCAGCGACAGCGACCAACGACGTTGCCCACAGCCACGAATAGGGGGCAGTCAATGCGCTGGTCAGAGGGGTGTACGCGGTCCACCCGAACTGCACGGTGATCGGTATCGCCGCTGCAAGCGGAATCGCGGTGACGGCAATTGCCGTCGCCGGACGACTCGACGGACGCACCGACGCGTACAACATCCCCAACGCCAACGGCACGAACACCATCCCCATGAGGAAAACGCCCAACGCCTCAGCGACGACACCGACAGCCAACAAAGCCAGCGCAACCACAGGTCGCGACCACCTCCACCCCACCCCAAGACCTGCGAGCAGAGCGGCCACCAAGATGACACCGGACTCGGACCCGTACACCGGAGACGCCACCGACGCCAGAGTCACCAGCGCCGCGAGCACCACCATGCCCGTCGACCCAGGCAACACGAACGCCGCACCGACGAACACGACGATCATCAGCAGCGCCAGTGGCCACCGCTCGAAGAACTCGAACGACGAAGCAGCCAAAAGGCACGCCGGCAGCCCGAGTCCGGCGACGATGAACCGTCGTCGATCCGCAGCCGTGATCGGGTCACCTGTTCCCGCCGACTGGAAGAGGCCAGCCCAGAACGCCGCAAACAACAACACCGCGAAAACGCCCATCGCAACGTAATGGGTTGTCGGTATGACCGGCTCCGGGAGGTAGTCGGCGTACCGTCGCGGGATCGACTCGAACATCGGCGACAACGCAAAGCCCGCGACGGTGCCGACCACCAACGCGCCCAGCGCTGCTCGGGTCCCGACAAGTCCGGCGGCAAGACCACCGACAACCAAACCCGCAGCAACACCCGTCACCGGTTCCGAGAACGGAACAGCGAGAATCAGAACACCCAACACCGCAGCTGCACAAGCAGTTCTACCACCGAGGACCATTGCCGCCGCAAGAGCCACGACCGCGCACACCACACCCGACCCGACACTGCCCTCCATCGTCATTCGCAGCGCGACAACGAACGCACCACTCACCGACGCCAGAACTGCGAGACCGAGTCGCTCTGGTCGCATCGTCATCCCCGTTCGGCTGCGATGGAGTCGACGAGGTAAGCCGGCGCGGCAAGCGGGGCATATCCGTCGGCAAGAATTCTTTTACAGCCGTCGAGTTCGACGTGCACCTGAGCTGTGGTGCCGTCCAACGACATCATGCCGCTCGACGACGTCGCTATCGAGTTGCTCCTCTCGGAGCAGGGGGCTGCATGTTCGAGCCCGCTCAACAGGGCCTCCCAGTCTGGACTGATGTCCGACGTGCTGAACATGCTCGCATTGGCGAACGCGGGAGACTGCCCGACGTTGTCGAAGTAGCAGAACCCGGACGGCCAGAAGGGGAAATCGATTTTCTCCGTCCCGTCGACAGGCGCCGAATAGACGGGTGAGCAGTGATAGAAGTATTCGATTCCGGCCGCATCGATAGCGACGGTGTGCTGGATCGCGTACTTTTCCGGCAGTTCGAGCACTTCCCCTAACGCAGTGGTGTTCTCGAAGCCACAGTCCCACAGAGGGTACGACGGTTGTACCGCACGCCCGTCGGCATCGACCAACCACATGTCGACCGGAGCGGCGAGACTGTAATCACCGCACGACCCCGGAAGGAATGCGCGCCGGGCCGAGGGTGCATTGAAAGCCTGGATCGCAGACCCGAAATCTCCCGAATAGTGGCGCTCGAAGTAGGTCGCGACTCCGTCCGCGCCGATCCGAGGAGCCAGGTCGATGTCGCACACAACAGCCTCAGCGGGAACGAACGAGTCGGGCACGGTTCCTGGAATCGGACGGGGGTTGGTGGAAGGGGCGTAGGAACCAGGAAACCGCTGGTACGCGCCGACGTCCTGAGGCAAGGCACACGTGAAGTCGTCGACAGATCCGATGGACGCCACGGGCCTGGGCTCAGGTTCGGTGTACTCACCACACGCCACAAAGCCCGCCATGACTACAACGAACAAGACCAGCCCTATCCGACGTCCCACCACCGACACCCTATACGGGTGACCACGTTCAGATCAGCCGCGAAGCTCTCCGACCCATCGTCAGTGCAGCGGCGCCCGATGGAACTCCGGTGCCGCGTCGTAACTGTCGACACGCTCGTTGCTCTCGCGTCGTCACCGGGACTGGATCTGTAGAAAGCTCCCGATCGGCATGCCGGGACAGCATGGTCCAAAAACGATCACCGTCTCATTCTACGAGCTTGACGATCGAGCTGGAGCTCACGAAGTACACCCCGGATTCCGCCTCCACAACCGTCCCCGACGCAGTGAACCCGTCGACATCCACTGGCAGTGACCACGCCCAGAACACATCCCCGGTTTCACGGTCAGCAGCGATGATCGAACTGCCGTCCTGGGAGTAGACAGTCTGTCCGATCGTCTTCTCGACCGCGTACGGATCCTCCAGCTTCCATACCTCGGTGCCGGAGTTCGTGTCGAAGACTGTTGTTTGCGAGCGTAATTCGAGGTTGTCGACGGCCGATCCCGTCACCGTATCGAAGAACTCGGCGTCGCTACCGAGAGTGATGACGCCCCGATCGTCGTGCACGTGTATCAATGTCGACTCGATACCGTCCCAGGTGGCGAACCCGGTGACGGGTAGAGACCAGGCGCCGGCCAGCGCGTCGATGCTGCCACCGTGCAGGACCGATTCACCGTCCTCCGGGTTGCCCTCCAGGATGAACACCGATTCGCCGTCGGACTCGATTCCGTAGGTGAACCATTCTCGCGGCAAGGGAACTCGGCGCATGGCCCCATCCTGCGCATCGATGGCGACGATGGCGGGCACGTCCGCGTACGAATCCAGGCACACCAGTTCTCCGCGAGTGAGTCGACTCGCGCAGGTGTCGAGACCTCCTGGCGACGAGGTCCAGCGCACGGTGCCGTCACCGGCGTCGATTCCCACCAGCTTCGGCGAATCGAACGAGTACGTTCGTGGGTTGGGCAAGCCGACGGCGGTGATCAGAACGTTGCCACCGTCGACGACGCCGTAGGAGCTCGAGTCGAACAACAGCCCTGCCGAAGGCGCACGTAAGGCTGCGAAGTCACGCCCGTACGCGGCCGACGCGTCGGTCGCCCATTCCGGTGTGTGCGCCGGACCGGACGAGGCCTCGGTGGTGGTCGCTGACTCCACTTCGCTGTACTCGGCCCAGTCGGTCACCGACGCATCGTCGGTGGGCGCATCGGCGGTGGTCCGAGTGAGGGCGACGCCCGCTGCCGCTACGGCAGCCACGGCGATCACCACTGCAACTGCGGTCCGCAGCGTGTCCTTGTGCGCTGGGCTCACGGCCACTCTCCGATCGGGGTGTTGGCGACGGCGTCGAGCACTTCGGCCGACAGGGGCTCGGGAAGCGTCAGGGGCGCTCGTCCCCCTGATGCGATCTCGACCGTCGACCGCGCCGACACCTGCACTCCGGACGGGCGAGTGACCGTCACCGATCGCGACAACAGCCCGGTACCGTCCTCGGACGTCATCATCTGAGTAATGTCGGTATCCAGAAACTCGACGACCGATCCGTCGGGCAGCGTTCGGAGAACCGGTAGTTGGCCGTAAAACGATGGATCGTACGGGTCCGGGGCAGTCGGAAGGGGTTGTCCGCCGGCAACCGACACCGCCAAGCGAATGGTGCCGTCCCCGACGCCCACGTCGGTGCAGATTCCCGACCCGAAACCGTCCGGGACCAATGATCCGATGGGGCGGTCCAACGCCGGCGCGCCCGGAATTGCCGCCCAACTCGCAGTGAATGCTGCGTTCGCTGCATCCACGGCCTCGCGGCTCAGATCTTTCACCGCTCCGTCACCCGGCGGATACACCGAGCAATCGACTTGGGGTACTGGGCTTTCCGCCGGAGATGGAGCCGACACCGCCAGTTCCGGTATCGACGCGATGGCCGCGGCTTCTTGTTGCTCCAACGGCATCGCCGGCGACGAACCTGCACTCTGATACACACTGACGCGCGTGCCGTCCTCGCGATAGGCGGTGGCCGAGCGTGAGTAGGTTCGGACGCCGTCGATTTCGTACCATGAGTCGCCACTGTCGATCACGGTTCCGTCGGAGTCGATATCGCGCCGTTCAAGAGCGCCCGCGACACATCGGGGCACACCATCACTCGACGGCCCGACGTTGACCGACACGAACGCCGTGACACCGTCACGCGTCAACTCCGCGTACGCGGTGGTCATGGGGTCGAACTCGCTGTCGCCGAAATCGGTGACAGGAGCGAAGTTCAGCGAATTGGAGGGTGCAGCCAACTCGATCTCCACGTCGGCCGGCAATGCTGCACGCACAGCCGCGGACATCGCCGCGGCCTTGGCAGTGGTGAACCACGGGAAAGCAGGGTTGTCGTAGGTACTTTCCTCACCGACAGTAATCCGAGAGTACAACCCGCCCTCGTCCTCCACCGGCGGTTCCACGGTGTCGCACCCCGGGATGTCCGCGGAAACGTCGACCGGCGCGCTGACGAAATTCCCGGTCGTCGACGAGCCGGTCTCCCCCGACGGGATGAAGCTCGCGACCACGACTCCCACCGCAACGATGGTGACGACCACCGAAACAGTCCTGATTCGATCGAGCAGCCCACTGTCGGTCACCGCATGACTGTACCGAACTGTGCTGTGGCCCTCGGCATCGAGCGAGGTCCGCATGTAAGCGAACTGACGCCGACACAGTTGCCGTCATGAGGCGTCCGACGGCCCGTTGAATGTTGCCGTGTGTTCACTCTCCAGGGCCGACACGTCCGCACATGGCACTGGCGTATTCGTTCCCCGATCATTCGCATCCACGCCGCACTGGCGCCAGCAGAGCTGCGGCCAGCAGAAACGTCGCAAGGAGCACCGTCGTGGTCATGCCCGGAATTTGGACGGCGATTCCCGTGGCGGCAAGCAACTCACAGGCGGCAATCCTGTTCAGCGTGGGAGGTTGCGACTTGTTGGACTGCCGAACCCGATTACGCACGGTCGCGGCTCGACGAGCTGATGGGCCGATAGCAGGCCCTACTGTCCACCACCGACGCTCGGGTGTTGCCCGGTGATCGATCGGGGTGTCAGCCGCCTCTGGTCGGAGCCGTCGGGCTTCATCGATGCCAGTTCGGCTCTGGTCGACAGGCTGATGTCGGTGACAAGTTCACCGGATTGAGTAGTCGCCCTTGAATAGAAGATGCGCGAACCATCTGGTGTGAACTCCGGATGTACCGCATACGTGGTGGTGAGCTGCGTGATCTCGCCGCCGCCCACGGGCATCGAGTAGATCTCCGACCCGTTGTTCCCACCGCGGTTGCTGGCGAAGACGAGAGTGGACCCGTCAGGCGACATGACCGGGTCTGCGTTCCAGAACTGATCTCGCAGAACGACCTTCGGTTCGCCTCCTGCCGTAGGCACTTCGAGGATGTACCCGGAGACGTCGAACAGGATCTTGGAGCCATCCGGTGAGAACGACGTCGCGTATGCCGCCTCGTCCTTGGTCACCTCACGGACATCGGAGCCATCCGAGTTCATCACTCTGACGCTCTCACCGTCCTTGAAGGCGATCGCCGACCCATCAGGGGAGAACTCGGGTTGGCCTCCGCTTCCGTGGAGGGTGCGTCGTTCACCGGACTCGAGGTCTTGGACAACGAGACCGTCGCGGACGCTGTAGACCAGCTGTGTGCCGTCGGGCGACACCACTGCGTCGTTGACGTAGTTCCCGTCGGACATGTCATCGGCCACCGTCGGAGTGACCTGGCGCAACCCGGTGCCGTCGGAGTTCACGACGAACACCTGACCCCAGCCGTCGTCGAAAGACACCACAAGGGGTGACGGAGAGGGAGGCGGATCCTCGGCACACCCGACCAGCAGACCCGACGCAGCAAGCAGGACCGCTATCGACCGGAAGAATCGCATCGGGCCATCATTGCAGACCGGCCAGTACGGGATCGTTCATGTAAGAAAGTTTCCATATCGCTGCGACATGTAAAAAATCATCCACATGTTTACATGTCAGCAGCGTCCCCATCAACCGGGATTCCGCCTGGTAAGTACCAGCAACAACGAAGGATGGGTGGGCAACTCGGACAGTCGGATCGCGAACACGTCCTCGATCGTTTACCCGCCTGCAGCGTACGTTGCCCGAAGGTACTGCTCGGCGCGATCCGAGCCGATGATTCCCGGGCCCATTTTGTTCATCATGTACGAGAACGTCATTCGGATATCCGGGTGCATGACGATGAGCGATCCGCCCCAGCCTCCCCAGAAACAAATGCGTTCGTCCGGGATGTAGGGCACGGTGTCCAGTTGCGGGAGTCCGAAGCCGATACCGAATCGCAGGGGCACGCCCAGAGCGAGGTCGATTCCGTTGCTCTGCTCCAGGAAGATCAAATCGATCACGTCCGGCCCCAGAAGGCGTACACCGTCGACTTCACCGCCCCGCGAGATCACCGACAGGATCCGGGCGACCGAACGAGCATTGCCATGGCCGTTGACCGCGCCCATGTCCGCACGTCTCCAAGCCGGGGTGTTCGCAGATGCAGCCTGGACGAGTGGGCCCAGGAATGTTCGACGCCTGATCTTCAGCGGATCGGTGTACGTGTCCGCGGCCGGCGGCGGCGGCGGTACGACGTCGGCGATACGGTGCCAGTCCTTCTCGTCCGCCCCGATCTGGAAGTCCGCCCCCAGAGGTCCTGCCATCTCGTCGGCGACGAACGAGCGCAACGGCTTTCCGGTGACGCGTCGTACCAGCTCCCCGATCAGATGCCCTTGATCGGCAGCGTGATAGCCGGATGTGGTCCTCGAATCCCACCACGGCGCCTGAGCCGCAAGCCTCGATGTCGCCAAGTCCCAGTCGTACATGTCCTCGGTGGAGAACGGCCGATCCCACCCCGAGACGCCGGAGGTATGCGACATCAGGTGTCGTACCTCGATCTGATCCTTCCCTGCGGCCGCGAACTCCGGCCAGTACTGCGCAACAGGCGAATACGGGTCCAGCAACCCACGGTCGATCAGCATCAACGCCGCCAGGCTGGTGACGGTCTTCGTCGTCGACCAGACGTTGGTGATCGTGTCCTCGGTCCACTCCGTCGTTCGATCCACGTCGCGGTACCCGCCCCAGATATCGACGACGCGCCTGCCGTCGATGTCGACGACGATCGACGCACCGAGCTCGTCACCCGAATCGATGTTGGCGGCCAGAGCATCCCGCACACCGCTGAACTCGGCAAGGCACTCACCGTGAACCGTCATGCGCGGGCACCCAGAAGGCGGTGGACAGCAAGTTCGACATAGTTGTCCGCGACGTCCTCGATGCTCAGTTCACCGTCGTCGTGAAACCAGTTGCTGATTCCGTTCAGCATGTCCGTCACCGCGAACGAGGCGAGCCGCGCGTCGGGCACCGTGAATTCACCCGTGCGCATCCCCGCGGCCACCACGTCGCGCACACGACGTTGATACTGACGGCGATAGTCCTCGACCACAGACCGATGTTCTGTTGTCAGCGATGCCAATTCGTGCAAACCGACGATGTACTCGACGCGTCGAGAATTGAGATGCACCAGGTGTGCGCGAACCAGCGAAGACATTCGCTCGGTCGGTGTGCCCGGCGCGTCGAGCAGCGGAAGTGTCTCCTCCACCGGGACCTGCGTGACCGTCAGGCAGATCGCGAACAGGATGTCTTCCTTGGACGGAAAGTGGTGATACAGGCTGGCGCCCTTGATGCCCACAGCGTCGGCGATATCGCGCATTCCGACGTTCGCGTACCCGTCACGCGCGAAGATCTCGGCGGCTTTCGCCGCGATGTCCTCCTTGCGACGCCTGGTGCGGATCTGGCGAGGGACCGCCACCTCCGCGTCGTCGGGCGCCGTCACACGACCTCCGTCGCGACAGTCATTTTCCGCAGCTCTCTCTTGAGAATCTTGCCCTGCGCGTCGACCGGGAGCTCCTCGATGACGTGCACGGCCTTCGGCGCCTTGTACGAAGCCAGCGACGTCCGGCAGTGCTCGATCAGCGCGGCCGGATCCGGCGTCGACCCCTCTGCCGCGATGACGAACGCCGTGACGGCCTCGGACCAGTACGGATCCGGCATCCCGACGACGGCAGCACGCAGCACGTCCGGGTGCGCGTGCAGAGCGCGTTCGACTTCCTGGGACGACACGTTCATACCTCCGGATTTGATCATGTCCTTCATACGATCGTAGAAGAACAGATTTCCGTCGGCGTCGATACGCACCATGTCACCGGTGTGCACCCAGCCATCCGCGAAGACGTCGGCCGTCTTGGCCTCGTCCTTGAAGTACCCGAGCATCACCGACGGTGTCCGGCAGAGCAGTTCACCGATCTCCGCCTCGTTGCCCTCCGCGTCGACCACTTTGATCTCGAGGTGCGTGACCGGCTTACCGATCCACGACGCATCGCCACCCGGAATGTCGTCGAGAGTGGTGAACCAGCCGACCGAACCCAGCTGAGACAGCTCCGACTGGCCCCAATACGTTCCCCAGATCGCCTCCGGCGCAGCCTGAGCCCACGCGGTGATGGTGTGCGGAGAGACCTGACCGCCGTAGGTGAGACAGCGTCGCACCTGCCCGACGGCGGCAGACCCGAAGCTCGCCTCCCGCGCCAGCGCCAGATAGAACGTCGGAGTCTGCGCGATGACGGAGATGTTCTCGTCGGCGATGATCTGCAGCGACCTCGTGGGATCGGCCGTCGCAGGCAGGACCAGCGTCGCCCCCATCAACGTCAACGTCGTCATCGAACCCAAGCCGGCGATGGTGTGGAACGGCATGACGAACAGCCACGTGTCCTCCGGCCCCGTCCGCAGTCCCCAACTCCACGCCGGTGCCGTCGAGATCAGGAAGTTCCGGTGCGGAATCATCACGCCCTTGGGTGCGGCCTCGGTGCCCGAGGTGTAGATGACCATCGCGACGTCGTTCTCGTCCATGTCGACGTCGGGTTCCGTGGTGGCCGTGTCCGCGGTGAGTTCGTCGTAGTGAGCCCCGAATCCGACGAGCGTCGCGGAATCCGGCTTCACCGATGCGATGACATCGACGAACTCGGGATCGGCGACGATCACCGTCGGCTCGGCATGCTCGAGTTGGTGCTTCACCTCCGGCGCCCGGTAGAGCACGTTGATGCCCGTGAACGCGGCACCGACCTTGAGCGTGCCGTAGTACGCGACAACGACGTCGACGCTGTTGCGCGCCATCGACGCGACGCGATCACCGTGCCCGACACCGAGATCGAGAAGCAGGTTGGCGAATCGATTGGCGCGTGTATCGAGGTCCGCGTAGGTGGTGACCACACGGGCACCTGCTGCGTCGTAACTGATGAACGCCGTCTTGTCGGGCTGGGTGCGCGCGTGGCGACGAAGTTGATCGCCGATGGTCGCGCGGCCGATGGCGGATCGGTGCTGAGGGGCGGGTCCGGGCACGGTGGGCTCCTGAGGTCTTAGAGTGCGGGGACTCTCTACAGTGCGGGGGACAGATCGAACATCGGCTGCGAGAAGGTCTCCAGCGCAACGATTTCCTCGACCGGGCTGCGTGTCAGCTTCTTCGGGAAGTTCTTCTCCGGGTAGCCGACGGTGATGTGCGCGGCAGTGATGTACTCGTCCGGAATCTCCAGCATTGCGCGGACAGCCGGCTCCTCGTGGCACAGCAGCGTGGTGACGGCCGTCGCGACGCCCTGATCGCGGAGCGCCAGGCACAGGTTCTGCACGGTGGGGTAGATCGATGCACCGCCGACGACGGAGAGTCGGCCGAGCTCGTGGTCGGTGGGGTGGAGCCCGTCCATCGCGGCGCAGACCACGACGATCGCGGGGACCTCGGCGAGGTGACGGGCGAAGTAGTCCGCGTCCTGCACGGTCTTCGGCAACGCACCCACCGCGACGGTGCCGCCGGTGATGCCGGCGAAGTAGGCGTCCCACATGGGTAGATACAGATCCGCGAGGGCCTGCTTGCGCGCGGCGTCACGGACGACGATCCATCGCACCGGCTGACGGTTGCCGCCCTGTGGACCGAAGCGGGCGACGTCGAACGCGCTCTTGAACACCTCGTCGGGTACCGGCTCGGTCGAGTAGCGCCGACATGTGCCGGTGGTGCGCATTGCCTCGGTGAGTTCCATGAGGAGTTCCCTTCGCCTGTCCGCTGTTAGGTAGTGGTGACAGCATTGTGTGGCGCAAGCCACATTGTCAAGGGTCGAAATCCAACGTCGTGCGGCTATTGCGTCAGTTTGCCTAACTGTGGTTAGTTTGCGGTAGGCCCGTGCGACTCGTGCCCCGAAGGAGGTTCCGGTGACCGTCACAGCCCCGACTGCACTGAGAAGAGATCGGCTGGTCCGAGCACTCGACGCGGCCAACATGCCCAGTCTCGTCGCCGTGCTTTACCAACTCACCGGCGACCGCACATGGCTCCAAGACCCGTACCGCCCGACGCGCAGCCGCGGCATGGACGACAACGACGGCGGCGGATTCGCACCCGAGGTAGCCGACATCATCCGAGCCGCCGCACTGGACGCGATCACCAGCGGACGCCCCCCAGCACTACCGTCGCCCACAGGAGACGATCTGGTCGAGATGATCTCCGCCGCCGTCGGCGAATCCGTCCCACCCGAGTTCGCGGAGATGGTCGCCGAGGACATGGGGTTCACGCACGCACCTGCGCCGACGCAGACGCCGTGTGACTTCTCGGTCGTCGTGATCGGCGCCGGCGTGTCCGGCATGCTCGCCGCAATCAAGCTGCAGGAAGCCGGTATCGAGCACATCGTCCTCGAAAAGAACTCCGACGTCGGCGGCGGATGGTTCGAGAACACCTACCCCGGGGCGGGCGTGGACACCCCGAGCCACCTGTACTCGTACTCGTTCGCCCCCCGGTCCTGGTCCACGCACTTCGGCAAGCGCGACGAGGTGTGGCAGTACCTCAGTGACGTTGCGGCCGAGCATGATCTGCGGGATCGAATCAGGTTCGACACCGAGGTCGACTCCGCCGTGTATCAGCCGGACACACAATCGTGGACCGTCACCACGATGGACGGCGACACCCTGACGGCCGACATCGTCATCACCGCCACCGGCCAGCTCAATCGTCCCAAGGTGCCGAACATTCCGGGGCTGGACGCGTTCGACGGTCCCATCTTCCACACCGCCGAATGGCCCGACGACCTCGACCTGCAAGGCAAGCGGGTAGCCATCGTCGGCACCGGCGCCAGCGCGATGCAGGTCCTACCCGCCATCGCCGAAACCGTCGGGCATGCGACGGTGTTCCAGCGATCACCGCAATGGGTGGCGTCGAGCGACGTGTACTTCGAACCCATCGACGACGACGTCAGCTACCTCATGGAAGCCGTTCCGCTGTACCGGTTGTGGTACCGAGTGCGGCTTGCCTGGAACTTCAACGACCGTGTTCATCCGTCCCTGCAGGTCGATCCCGACTGGGAGAACCCGAGCCGCTCCATCAACGCCATCAACGACGCGCACCGCCGCGTCTTCACGCGGTACGTCGAGAAGGAACTCGACGGCAGGCCGGACCTCATCGAGAAGTCTCTGCCCGACTACCCGCCCTTCGGCAAGAGGATGCTGCTCGACAACGGGTGGTACGCCGCGCTCAAACGCGACAACGTCACGTTGGTGACCGAAGGAGTCGCATCCATCGGACCGGACTCCGTCGTCGGGTCCGGCGGACACGTCGCCGAGGTCGACGTCGTGATCCTCGCGACCGGATTCGAAACTCACAAGCTGTTGAGCCCCATCGACATCCGAGGACGATCCGGCGTCTCGATCAAGGATTTCTGGGGACCCGAAGACGCCCACGCACACCTCGGCATCACCGTCCCCGACTTCCCCAACCTGTTCCTCACCTGCGGACCGGGAACCGTACTCGGCCACGGCGGAAGCTACATCACCATCGCCGAATGCCAAGTGCGCTACATCGTCGACCTGCTACGCACCATGGCGAACAACAACATCGGCTCCGTCGAATGCAAACCAGAAGTGGAACAGGACTACGTCCGACGCCACGACGACGCCCACTCCCGCATGATCTGGACCCACCAGGGCATGGACAACTGGTACCGCAACGACGCCGGCCGAGTCGTCTCCACACTCCCCTGGCGCATCGTCGACTACTGGAACATGACCCGACACGCAGATCTCGACGACTTCGACGTCGAGAGCGCGAGGAGGTAGCGCGCACCGGTCCTGGTGTAACAGTTGCGCACGCGTGAGCCGGGATCCCGCCTGACGAGTACGCAATTGTTACGGCAGTCCCGGGCCGTTCGCTGGGGGTAGACCGACGGTCCCCGTCTGTGGTACCAATTTCCTATGACTTCATTCGACACGTCGAAAGGCGCATGAGCGCCCGTACGTTCACCACCTTCGGTCCCAGCGAGCCGGGGTGTAGATCATGAAACTCGCGGAAGCCCTCGCGGAACGAGGCGAACTGGTACGCCACACCGAACAATTGAAGGTTCGGATTCTGGCCAACTCCCGGCATCAAGAAGGCGAAACACCTGCAGAAGATGCAGGCAGACTGCTGTCCGAGCTCAGTGCAGCGCTCGATCGGCTGGAAGTGCTGATCCGGGCGATCAATCGCACGAACAGTGCCGCACCCATCGGAGACGGAACCATCACTGATGCGTTGGCCCATCGAGATGTGTTGCGGATCAGACGCAGAGTCCTCACCGCCGCCGCCGACGCTGCGTCCGGTCAGGAACGAGAGCGCTACGGCCCTCGGCAACTGAGATCGGAGTTGACGTATGTTGCGGCACTACCAGTGGCCGAATTACGCAGCACAGCAGACGATCTTGCTACCCGGATTCGACTGATCGACCTCACGATACAGAGCGCCAACTGGGAACACGATCTGCTGACGGACTGAGGAATTGTCAGGTAGTAGGTAGCTTTCGTTCGAAGCGAGCACGTCCCGCGGTCGGCGGACATCCGACCACCCTCTTGCGTGACGAGAAACGCCTTGATAGACACTGCAGCTCAGCATATTTCACGCATCACGGTGTAACGCGCACATATCATCACCGAGTGCTGGTCGAACGAAAGCGAGGGTGGGCATGGGGCCACCTGACAACAACAACTCGATCCAATCACCGGGCCTGCGTCTCCGTCATGACGCATCGACTATGACCCGCATACAGCACAGGACCAGACGACCACGCTCGAACAACGGGACGCTCGACTTGCTCGACCAGTGGCGCCGACGCGTGGAACGCGTCGAGCGGCGCGTAGCTTTCGAGTCATCCCGTCCCACATCGAACTTCGATACTTATCCCGCCATCGTCGCGGGGCCGACCGGCTGTCCCGCATGTGACGGCCCGTTCACGGGCAACGGAACCCGAGACCGCCTCGAACGGATAATGCGGGGCAACAGCCGCAAAGCCCACCGCCTCAGGGCAGCAGTCACTCACCTCGACGAAAGATACCGCGCCGCAACGGTAGAAGTCGACGCACCTGCCGGCTTGCAATGGTGGGACCGCCGCTTGCCATGGGTATGACGGCGCACGACTTCTACGCGGTTGGAATGATCGGAGTCATCGCGCCCTCCCGTATGACTTTGTCACTTGTCGCAATTGCCAACCCGCGACGAGTGGCCTGTGCAACGATCATCCGATCGAACGGATCTCTGTGCGCCCACTCGAGCTGACCCGCCAAGGTGGCGTCTGCTGAATTCATGGTCAATTCCTGCGCAGCCATGGCCGCCAGCGAGTCCGACCAACTCGACAACACCCCACTACCATCGAGACGCCCCAGCCTCGTCTTGATCGAGATTTCCCACGCGGACGCGGCAGAGACGAACAACTCGTTGGATGGATCCTCGAGAACCGCGAGCGCAGGTTGCGCAATCTTCTGCGGGGACGCCAGCAGCCATAGAAGCGCATTGGTGTCGAGCAAGACCGCGGTCACGACGGCGCGTCCCACGCCGTCAACTCGTCCTCGGGGATCGGCTCGTCGAAGTCCTCCGGAATCACCAACCCTGGGAACTGGCCGAATCTTCGCGTCGTGGGCGCGACCGGCGATATGACAGCGACGGGTCGCCCGTGAGAGGTGACAGTCACGGGGCTGCCAGTTCTCTCCACTTCGGACAGGATGGCGTTCAGTTTCGCTTTCGCTTCCGTACTGCTCACCGTCCTCATGACATCAGCGTACCCAAAATTGACTAGTGCAACTAGTCAGATAAGGCCGACCGAGAACCCCGGCTGTCCGCTCGCGTCAGAATCACGTACACCCCCGCCGCGACAAGGACGGAACCGACGCTGATTGCCGTCGACGTCCACTCCCATCCGCTCCGAGAGAAGACAGGCTGCATGCTCGTCAGCGGGGTGTACGCCGTCCACCCGAACTCGGCGACGATCGGGACCGCCACTGCGATCGGGGTGGTCACGGCGATCACCGAGGCCGGTGGGCTCGTCGGAAGCAGCGACGCGAATAGGAGTCCAAGGGCGACGGGCAGGATCACTACGGTGGCTGCCGATTCGATGGGGTCGAGCTGAGAATCGGCGAGAAGTCCGACCGCTGCAACCGGCGCGATCAACAGGAAACCCACCATGGGGAGCGGACGCCGCCACCCCACCACGACGCCCACGACCAACAATGCAACGAACACCACGGCAGAAGTGAATCCCATCGACCCCGTCGTCGGAGCCGCCACGTACGCCAAAGCGGCGAGCACAACGGTGCCGGTCATCCGGGGCAAGGCGATCGCCGCGCCGACGAGCAACGGCACCACAGCGATGCCCAGAAGCCAACGATCCTGCATCGCTCCGTCCGCACCGAGCCGGTCCACCGAGCGCACGAAGAGCCAGTACAGAACCAGGCCGACGACGGGGACCAGCACCCCCACGGTCAGCACTCGCGTCCGGTGCTGCACCCGCTCGACAACCCCCTCGACATTCGAGGAAATCAACAGAACAGCCAACACCGCAAGGGCTACGAGAATGTAGTGCCCGGATGAATCGTTGGAGAGGTACTCGGCATAGCGGACCGGGCTCGATTCGATGTGCGGCACCAACACCATGCCGGAGAGCACACCGACTACCAACGCGCACTGCATGGTTCGGCGATTACCTGCACCGGCGAGCACCGCACAACCACCGAGAATCAACCCACCTGCGATCGCCCGCAGATGCATCTGCACGTCGAACGAACCGAAGGACACAGCCGCAAGCAGCACGACGCCGATACCCGTTGTCGCGTACACAGTTCGACCGCCGGTCACGAACACAGCCACCACAACGGCCACGACGGCTGCCACTGTGGCCGCCGCAGCCGCACTTCCGACGAAGACGTCGAGGCGGTCCCCTCCCGCGACGTAAGCGAAGTTGCGCGCCCGCGTGACCACCACCGCCCACACTGCCGTGAACGCACCGACGAAAACGGTCAGGTGAGCGAGTACGCGTCGTGCAATCACGTCGAGCAGCTTGTCACGTCTTGTCCGGTTCTGCCGCTGAGGGAAAGTCACTCGACCGCGCTGCGGTCGGCACGGCACGATGGAGGTCATGGACTTCACCGTGTCGGTGCTTGCGGACCGACCCGACCTCGCCGAGGCCGCGTGGGGCATGCCCGATTCCTGGCCGACGTTCATGACCCACGACCCCATCGCGTCGCTGTACTACCGACCGGAAGTGGTCGAGCGTTTCGCCGATTTCACTCTCGTGTGCCAGGACGAATCCGGATCGGTCGTCGGAAAAGCTCATTCGATTCCGTTGTACGTTTCTGCTGGTGGCGGCCTGCCCGACGATGGCTGGGACGGCGCCGTCCTCCGAGGGATCCGCGACCGTATGACAGCAGTCGTCCCGAACACCGTGTGTGCGCTGGAAATCGCTGTGACGCCGGAAATGCAAGGCCATCGCCTGTCTTCGGTACTACTGACAGGTTTGCGTGAGAACGCGGGACGCCTCGGATTCGACGAACTCATCGCCCCCGTGCGACCCAATGGCAAGACCGACCCCCGCGAATCGATGAGCTCCTACGCGGCTGGACGTCGACAGGACGGACTGCCCGCGGATCCGTGGTTGAGGGTCCATGTACGAGCCGGGGGAACGATCGCCGGAGTCGCACCTCGGTCCATGGTCATCCCAGGCACTCTCGAGGACTGGCGGACGTGGACGGGTCTGCCGTTCGACCAGTCCGGGCCCGTCGACGTTCCAGGCGCTCTCGCGCCCGTGTTGTGCGACGCGCAGCAAGGCACCGCGGTCTACGTGGAACCGAACGTGTGGGTGAGGCACCGAACCAGGGCCTGAACAACAGAACGGCCGCCGGGAAACCGGCGGCCGAGATACAAGTCGAGTCAGACCGCCACACTTACGCGGCTGCGACGTCGTCCACATCGAGAGGCGGTACAACCGTGAGGGACCGAGCTTCGGGAGCCAGCCCGAGAATGGATTCCCACCACGCCTGCCGCTGGACGTTTTCTTTCCATACCACTACGTCGTGCTCGTCATGCATACGTTTACTTGCCCTCCGCCGTCTTCGATAGCCGTGTCGCGCAAGTGCAGGAGTGCCCCGAAGACGGCGATACCAAACCGGACCTCCGGTCGGATGTGATGTTTCTCCCTGCCATCCAGGGGTATAGCCGGAGTGCTGATGCATTCCCAGCACGCCTTCGAAGGCGGAAAGGCGACAGTCAAGTCCCGGCGTCGCAGACAACCCGATCGTTCACGCTCGATGCACTGCTGTCCTAGGGAGAATCGTGTATCTACACACCGAACAATTGATCAACGACATCGCCGTCGACGAGCCGGATCCGGCCGCTGCCAACGCCCTTCAGGAGGGCCTCGGCGGACAGTTCGGCGAAATGCGCACCATGATGCAATACCTGTTCCAGTCCATGAACTTTCGTGGAGACCCGGCATCGAAACCGTACAAGGACCTCTTGCAGGGCGTCGGTACGGAAGAGATCAGCCACGTCGAACTCATCGGCACCACCATCTCCCGTTTGCTCGACGGATCCCCCGAATACAACGGCAAGAAGACGGACCCCGTCGACAAGCCCGGCGCCAAAGGCGCTACACCCCTGAAGATTGCTCTGGACACCAGCAACATTCACCACTATCTCGTCGGCGCACAGGGCGCCCTCCCGGTCGATGCTGCAGGAAACCCGTGGTCGGGCTCCTACGTCTACAACAGCGGCAACCTCGTGCTGGATCTGCTGTACAACCTGATGTTGGAATCGACCGGCCGCCTTCAGAAATGCCGCATCTACGAGATGACCGACAACAAGACTGCCCGCTCAACCATCTCCTACCTGATCGTCCGCGACCAGGCCCACGAGAACGCGTTCGCCAAAGCACTGGAAAGCCTGGGCGTGAACTGGGGCTCGGTGCTGCCGATCCCCAAGACCAACGCGGAACGGTTCCCCGAGGTCAAGAAGTTGCTGGACAAGGGCTTGCAGAGCATCCAGTACACCTTCAGCGCCGACGACAAGAGCCAAGCGGCCAAGCTCTACCGCGGCGCCTCACCGTCGAACGACGGAACCGAATTGTCCACGGCCATCATGCCGGAAGGCGTCCCCATCAAGATCTCGCCCGAGCGGCGCGAGGAGTTCTCACCGGGCCTCGACAAGGACCTGCTGGCGCTGATCCAGGCCACCGCCGAGGTGGAGATCGCCGCAGCGAACGACCCGAAGATCAAGTAACACAACTGAATCAGGACAGGTGGAGGCGACGCGGTGACACCGCGTCGCCCTCCACGTGTTTCCCCACCACATCACGGAGGTTCGCATGCGACCGAGACGGACCCACGACGAAGCGGTCGACGCGACGCACGATCGGCAGGAGACCACACCTCTCGCCCGTGCGATCAGCGGAAAGATGTTGTTCGTCTTCATCCTCGGCGATGTGCTGGGAGCCGGCATCTACGCTCTCGTCGGCGAAATCGCGGGAGAAGTGGGCGGGGCCGTCTGGGTACCACTCGTCGTCGCACTGGTGATGGCGATGCTCACCGCCGCGTCCTATGCAGAACTGGTCACCAAGTACCCCCGCGCCGGCGGCGCCGCCGTATTTGCTCAGCGTGCCTACAAACTCCCGATCGTGTCGTTCATGGTCGGCTTCTGCATGCTGGCAGCCGGCGTGACCAGCGCAGCCGGGCTGGCACTCGCCTTCTCCGGTGACTACCTCCAGGTCTTCGTGGGCGTTCCCACCGTGCCCGCAGCACTGGCGTTCCTGGTCATCGTCGCCCTCCTCAACGCACGCGGCATCACCGAGTCTCTCCGCGCCAACCTCGTCATGACGGTCGTCGAAGTGTCCGGTCTGGTCCTGATCATCGCGCTCGCCGGGCTGGTACTCGGGCGCGGCGACGGCGACCCATCGCGCGTTCTCGAGTTCGACGGCACCACGACGCCCGCCCTGGCGGTGCTCGGCGCAGCGCTGCTGGCGTTCTACTCGTTCGTCGGATTCGAGACCTCCGCCAACATCGCCGAGGAAGTGAAGGACGTCCGTCGGGTCTATCCGCGGGCACTCTTCGGGGCACTCGCCGCAGCCGGAGCGGTGTACGCACTGGTCGGCCTCGCCGTCACCACCGTCGTACCGCCGGAGACCCTCGCCGAGTCGAGCGGGCCGCTCCTCGAAGTGGTCGACGCCGCGGACGCCGGCATTCCCGCGTGGTTCTTCAGCCTCATCGCACTCGTCGCCGTGGCGAACGGAGCGTTGCTGACCATGATCATGGCCTCACGGCTGACCTTCGGAATGGCTCGCGACGGCCTGCTCCCCTCCGTCCTCGCCAAGGTCCTTCCCCGACGCCGCACGCCATGGACGGCGATCATCGCCACCACCGTCGTCGCGATGGGACTCTGCCTCACGGGATCGGTGGCAGCCCTGGCGGAAACCGTCGTGCTGCTATTGCTGTTCGTGTTCGTCAGCACCAACGTCGCCGTCCTCGTCCTGCGTCGCGACGACACCGGCGAGGACCACTTCCGCGCGCCGACGATCCTGCCGATCCTCGCGCTCGTGACCTGCGTGGTGCTGGCTACCCAGCAATCCGCCGAAACCTGGCTTCGTGCAGCACTACTCCTGGCCGTGGGCGTCCTGCTGTACGTCGTTCGCCGGTTCACCACCGACTCGACGACGAAGAACGCTCCCGCCGAGCGCGGCTAGGTCAGAACCGCCGACAGCTTGGGCACCAGCAGGTCGGCGAGCTCTTCGTGCGCGAGAGGGCCGACGGACCACGCTCGACCGAAGTGACCCGTGAAGTCCTGACGCTCACCGTTGTAGGTGACAGTGTTGTCGGCCGCCAGGTTCAGGACGACGGTCCGGTCCTCCTGCACGCTGGGGAGCCGCTGAAGCAGCGGGCTCGCGTACCAGGCGTCGAACTCCGCCTGGTCGGCAGCCTGGTTGGAGATGACCAGAACATCGCCGGTCAACGAGTCCAGCAGCTCGTCGCCCAGTTCTCCGTCCTGCGGCAGCACTGCGGCGTTGGTGTTCTCCGCGAATCCGAAGGAGGACAGCAGCGCCTCGGGCTCACTGTCGACGGTGTTCATGAAGCCGGTGCCACTTCCGCCTCCCCAGTACACGAGGTAGTCGACGGTCTTGCCCTCGAACTCGGGGTGCTCGGCGGGATGTTCTCGAAGGTGGTGCTGTACTCGCCGATGAACTGCTCAGCGCGGTCGGACAGGTTCAGAGCTTCGCCCAGAAGACGAAGCCTGTCTTCCCACAGCGGTGCCTCGATGCCGGCCGGTGCGCCGACGACAGGCGCGATGTCGGCCAACTGCTCGGTGTCCACAGGGTCCGCCGCCAGGGTGTCGACGACGAGGTCCGGCGTGGTGTTGGCTACCTGTTCCGCCGGATACGCAGTGTCGCCGATGGGCCAGACCGTCTCGATCTCGCCGGGGATCTTCTCCACCGCCCACGGATAGAAGTCGACCTGCTCATCGGTGCCCACCGGCGTAACACCCAGTGCAGCAAAGAGGTCCGCGTCCCAGGAACTCGCCATCACCACACGCTCGGGACGCTCTTCGATCACCGCTGGACCGGTTGCCGTGTCCAGCGTGAGCGGATATTCGGTCTTGCCCTCGGCGGCCGGCAGCAAGGAGTCCGCAGCCGCGGCGGATTCCGTCGTCGAGCCGCTGTTCCCGGAGCACCCCGCAAGAGCGATCACGGTAACCCACGCGACCGCAACGCCACGAAGGGCAGCAGACGTCCTGGTGGAAATGTTCATCGTGGGGGATCCTCTGGACTCGACGAGCGCCACAGCGGCACCCGAGAGGGAGGTTAGACTAACCTTCCCTTCGTGTCCAGATTGTCGGAGTCAGACCTCGGGTGGCTCGTACTGGCCGTACAGCCCACGCCGCTCACCACGAAGGAACGCCTGATGCTCGGCGTCGGCGCGTGACCGAAGATCTGCGCGGTGCCGCTCCTCGAGCTCACGTCGAGCCTGGCGCTGAACCGCACTGTCCTGAATCAACCACAGCGCAACAGCCAGAATTGCAACCGCACCGAACAACACCCAGAATCGCAGTACGAGACCCAAGGCCATGACCGCCACCAGCAGCGCAGTGACCACCAGCCTGACGTCGCCCGCGCTCCATCGCCACCCGCCCGCGCCGTAGCGCGAACCGCCGTCGAAGGTTCCGCTGGCCATATCACCCACGGTACCGGCGCAGACCGGCGAGCACCGCCCGATCTCCGCATCGGCTATCGATCGAGCAAATTCTCCGAGAGGTCCCACAGGCGTCGGGCGTCGTCCACCTTCGTCATCGTCTTCCACATCGACAGAAGGGCAGCAGGGCCGCCGACGACACGGGATGGGCCGTAGAACTCGTCACCCTGTGCGGCGACACCCGCCGCGGCGACCACCGCAGGCATCGCTGCACTGTCCACGCTGCCGGCAATACCCACCCGCGCCAACGCGTCGACCACCTTCCGTGCGAGCGTGTCCCTGTCCCGACCCATTCCTGGCTGAGCGGCAAGCAAATTCGTCGGAGACACACCCGGGTGCGCGATGTTGCTGGTGATACCCCACCCGCCCTGCTTGCTGCGAGCATCGAGTTCGCGAGCGAACAGCGCGACCGCGATCTTCGACTGGCTGTATGCCTTGCCGACGTCGTAACTGCGTTCCCAGTTCGCGTCGTCCCAGTTGATTCCGCCGCTGCGAGCAGCAATGGACGTCTGGTTGGTGACCCGGGCACCGCCGTCGCGCAAGAGCGGGAGAAGCCCGCGGGTAAGCGCGAAGTGACCGAGATGATTGGTGCCCATCTGCAGTTCCAGACCGTCATGCGTGACCTGCCTGCTCGGTGGCTGCATCACACCGGCGTTGTTGACGAGGATGTGAATCGGCCTCGCCTCGACCGTCAACTCATCGACAAGCGCTGCAACGGATTTCAGAGACGACAGATCGAGCGTCCGGATCGAGACGTTCGCCCCCGGCACGGTTGCCCGAATCCGCTCTGCAACTCGCTCGCCCTTCGCCGAATTACGCACGGGTAAGAGCACTTCGGCTCCCGCGGCAGCGAGACGCGTCGCGATGACACTGCCGATACCGTCGCTGGCGCCGGTGACGACAGCCAGCTTGCCTGTCGAGTCGAGAAGTTCGGTGCTGATCTTGCGTGCCATGATGGGGCTCCCGTCGAAGTGGATGTGTGAACACCAGTTTCGGCGCATGGAACCGGCCGAACCAGGACCTATCGATCCACCTCTATACGTTCACAGACCGGGCTCGGCGCCGACGACCGCGAGGAGTTGCAGCTTCTCGTAGCTTTCACTGCCGGGGACAGCGGTGTAGACGAGCAGGCGATGCGACTGATCCGGGTCCAGCAGCGTCTGACACTGCAGCTCCAGCCTGCCGACGGAGGGGTGATCGAAACGCTTGACGTCCGGCGGACGCAGCCCCACCTCGTGGGCCGCCCACAGCCGCGCGAACTCCTCGCTCTCCGACTCCAACATCTCCACCATCGTCGCGGCAGCCGACCCAGGACCGCGCACCGCCACCACCTCACGCAACCCCGAAACGTAGAGCCGCGACAGGAATTCGCGCTCCTCGGGTGGATACAGCTCACGAGCAGCAGGATCAGCGAACCACCGGTAACCGAGGCTTCGCGACGGCCCACTGCGTAGCGAAGCATCGCCGGTCAGCGCCACACCGAGAGGAGTTTGCCGCAACGTCTCGCCCAGCTCGGTGATGACCTCGGCAGGAGTGTCCTGAAGCCGATCCATGATCCGCAGCAACCCGGGGCTGACGTGTTCGCTCGCCGACCCCCGCGCCGGGGGACTGTGTCCCGCCAGACGGAAGATGTGATCACGCTCCGCCAGCGTCAGATGCAGCCCCTGAGCGATGGACGCGATCATCTCGGCGGACGGCCGAGGACCGGTCCCTCGCTCCAACCGCGCGTAATAGTCCGTGGACATGTGAGCCAGCTCCGCCACCTCCTCACGCCGCAGCCCAGCAGTCCTCCTCCGCTGACCACGCCGCAGCCCCACGTCCTCCGGCTGCAACAACGCCCGACGGCCGACCAAGAACGCCGCCAACCCTTCGCGATCGATCATGCCCTGTTCTTACCGTCAGCAGCCGGGCATTGCCAGGACTCGCGAATCCACCCATGCAGGATGGAGACATCGACACACCCGAGGAGAACAACACCATGGCCAAGCTGAGCGCTGGAATCATTCTGTACAGAACGGTGAACGGTGAGGTCGAAGTCCTCCTCGGACACCCGGGAGGCCCGTTCTGGGCGAAGAAGGACGCAGGCGCGTGGTCGATCATCAAGGGTGAGTACGAGGACGACGAAGATCCCTGGGCCGCAGCTCAGCGCGAATTCCTCGAGGAAACCGGCTCACCGGTGCCGGCAGGCACGGACCCGATACAGCTCACACCCGTCAAGCAGCCCAGCGGAAAAATCGTGACAGCCTTCGGCGTCGAAGGTGACCTCGACGCCGCCGGCGCGCAAAGCAACACCTTCGAGATGGAATGGCCGAAGGGATCGGGAAACTTCAAGAGTTTCCCTGAAATCGACAAGCACGAATGGTTCACCTCCGACGACGCCGAAGCCAAACTGCTCAAAGGTCACCGCCCGATTCTTACCGAGCTGCTGGGCCATTTGCCCAGCTGACACGGTATGTGCGGATTGCCTAGGAACCGATTCGCTGGAGCAGGGTGGTGGCGGCGTCGAGGACCACGTCTCGGGCGTGAGTGAGTCGGTAGTCGTACATGGTGGTACCGCCCGGTCCTACGCCGATGCGCAGGGCGACGAGCGCGACGGTCAGCACGGGCGACACGACGACGATCGAATGTTCCTCGGCCAGTGGCTCGTTGGGTCCGACGGCTACTTCACGATAGCGATGGTGTGCATCGCTCGTGTCTGGACGAACCGATTCAGGATCGCGTGTGCCGAAGACGACCGTCAAAGCGCTGTGTGCGGCAACGTCGTTCACGGCGGCAGCGTGAACGCGGCTGAGGGACAGCGATGATCCTGTCGTCACGAGAACGATCGTCGACGGCCCCGCCGTCATCGCACTGAGCAGCAGGCCCGATCCGAGTGCGCCGATCAGAGCTTCGTCCGCACGCCGCGGCCGCGTCGCCGCACTGACGACTCCGTACGGCGTCACGGCCGCCGGGGCGCGAACGGTGACGGCGACGTCGTGCGCCTCCGGGACCACCCGAGGTGCCCCACTGCCGAACGCCGGAAGCGGCGCGGGCGGACCGAACAGATAGCCCTGCCCCCAGCCTGCACCCATGTCCAGCGCCGTCCGCAGGTGCTCTTCCGTCTCGATGCCTTCCGCGACGATCCGCGCGCCGGTCCGATCTGCTTCCGCGGCCACCGCCGACACCACCGCCGCGGTGTGCGCGGTGGGCCTGCTCTGCACGAGCCCCATGTCGAGCTTGATCACGTCCGGTCGCAGGAACGGCAGCAACGCCAAGCTCGACGAGTCCGCGCCCACGTCGTCGACGGCGACGCGCCAGCCCAGGTGCCGCGCATGTTCGACGGCCCGGAGCAGACGAGCAGGATCACGGAGCAGGTTCCGCTCGGTGATCTCGATGACGATCGACAACCCGCGGGCCTGCGCGAGAACCGTCGACGACCGACGAGGCGGCGGAGTCTCGAGCGCGACTGGCTCGGCGTTCACGAACAACATCACGCCGTCGGGCAGGCCTGCATCGAGTGCACCGCGCAGGGCCGTCAACCGGCATCGCCAATCGAAGTCGACGATCACGTCGTGCGATTCCGCTGCCATCAGCAAGTCGGGTGTCGTCGACCACGGGCTACTGGGGCCAACGCGGGTGAGCGCCTCGAACCCGACGATGCCGTTGCCGTCGAGCTCGACGATCGGCTGATACACCGAACCGATGTCCACCGTGAGGGGTGACGCCGCAGCCGTGTCGTGGTGGTGGTTCAACTGCGCGCCTCCTCGTCCGAACACGACAACTCCACCCCACCCGGCCATCATCATGCCCTGCGCGGCCACCGGGCACCGCGTGCGGGCAGGACACACGGCGATATGGTTCGACGTAATCGCACACTCGGATCGGACGGACACATCGATGATTGGATCGGATCGGCACCGTCCACCGGACGAACAGTTCCTGTTCGCCGGCCGGTACCGACTCGGCGAGGTCCTCGGCCGCGGCGGTATGGCCGAGGTCGTCACGGCCGTCGACGACGTGTTGGGCCGGTCGGTGGCGGTGAAGATCTTCGCCCACGCCGGGCCGCACGACACGTCGGGACGTATCGACGCCGAGAAGCGCACGCTGGCCTCGCTCACCCACCCCAACCTCGTCGCGCTGTACGACGCGGGCGAAGCCGCAGACCCCGGCGGAGTCGTCGTGCCGTACCTGGTGATGGAACTCGTCGACGGCCCCACCCTGTCCGCATTCCGCGTCGGCCGCGCACTGCAGCCGCAGGTCGTGGCGCGCATCGGTGCGGAGATGGCCTCCGCGCTGACCTACATCCACAGCCGCGGCGTCGTACACCGCGACATCAAGCCCGCCAACATCCTCATCGCCCGGCCCGACGGCCCGGACGACAACCAGTTCACCAAACTCACCGACTTCGGAATCGCGCGCATCGTCGACGGCATCCGCCTGACCGACCACGGCACCACCGTCGGAACCGGGCATTACATGAGCCCCGAACAGGCAACCGGCACCGCCGCCGGACCGGCAACCGACATCTACAGCCTGGGCCTGGTCCTCATCGAATGCCTCACCGGACGCATGGCGTTCGAAGGCAGCGCCGTCGCCGCCGCGATCGCACGCTTGCACCGCGACCCAGTGGTTCCCGACGACGTCGGACCGGAGTGGGCGGCGCTGCTCACCGCCATGACGGCACGCGATCCCCAGAACCGTCCCGACGCCGCCCAAATCAGATCGCGACTGCAGGACCTCATCCGCACCGGGCCCGCAGCTGGCGCCACCGCCGCACTGGACCCGCAGTTCCTGACGGCCTCGGTGACCACCGACCAGATGGCGGTCCAGCCGGTGACCACCCGACGACGCAAGCTCTGGATTCCGATCGCTGCCGCCGTGACCGCTCTTGCCGTCGCCGTTGCCGTCGGATGGGCGAGCTTCGGCAGCGACGACACCCCCGTGCCCGACGCTGTGCAGCCATCGACGCCGACTCTCACCGCACCATCCCCAGCGACATCCACCGAGCCGACGCCGCCCCCGACCACCGTTCCTCCGGAACTGCCGACCACCGCGCCACCGGCTCCCGCGGTACCCGCACCCGCTCCCCAACCTCAGGCACCCGTCGTTCCTCCCGCGCAGAACGGCAACGGTAACGGCAACAACGGAAATGGAAACGGGAACGGCAACTCCGGAAACGGAAACTCGGGCAACGGCAACAACGGGAATTCCGGCAACGGCAACAGTAACGGCAACGGCAACGCTGGAAACGGCAGGAACTGACCGATTCCTCGTCGCCTGACGAGGGTCGACCGACCCGAATACTTCGGATACCCCCCAGGGTACTTGCATACCCCCCAAGGTATGTGTCACAGTGAGCATCGGCAGAGCATGTCGCCCCAACCCTCGCGACTCACCCCCGAGAGACAAGTGGGCCCGTGTGTATACCCCCACCCGTATCAGGAGAAGTTATGGCCGAGTTCGACACCGCGCCGGCGCCCAGCCGCGTCGCCCCTGATCGAGCCCGCACCCTCGGTGCGCTCGGTCGCCTCGGAAGCGTCATGGTTGCACGCCGCCGATGGGTGTTCGGGATCTGGCTCATCGCGCTCGTCGCACTGGGTTCTGCAGCGCCGTCCGTCTTTTCGTCGCTCGCAGGTGCCGGTTGGCAGGCCAACGGGTCCGAGTCGGTTCAGGTCCGCGAACTCGCCCAGCACCATTTCGGCGGAAACTCCTCCGCCGCGGTCCAGGTCGTCGTTCACTCCGACACCGCAGCCATCGATGACCCCGCGGTGCAGCAGACACTCACCGACGTTGCGGCTGTGTTCGACGGCGACACCCACTTCGGCGACGTCATCGCCCCACAGCCGGGGATGACCATCAGCCCCGACGGGCACACCGCGATACTCATCGCCGGCGCCAACGCAAGCACCGACGACATGGTGAAAGCCGTCGACGACGTCAAAATGCAGCTCACTGCACTGTCCGGGGACGGTATCGAGGTCTACCCCACCGGATCCTCGGCGCTCTGGTCGGACTTCAACAAAGCCAACCACGATGCGATGATTCAAGCCGAATTGTTCTCGTGGCCGGTCACATTGGCGATCATGGTGCTCGCCTTCGGCTCGCTCGTCGCCGCAGGTTTGCCACTGCTGCTCACCGTCGCCGGTCTCGTCGCCTCCGCAGGCGGATTGGTGCTCCTCAACGAGGTGACGCCCATTTCGGTGTGGGCGATGAACTTCGCGATGATGTTCGCCCTCGCACTCGGTATCGACTACGCCCTGTTCATCGTCGCCCGTTTCCGCGACGCTCTACGTGCGGGCGACCCACGCGCCGCGGTCGCCGAGACCATGGACACCGCAGGCAAAGCAGTGGTCCTCTCCGGACTGACCGTGCTGGTCAGCCTCTCGGCAGTGTTGCTCGTTCCCACTCCGGCCGTCCGCACCATGGCCGTGGGAATCATGCTCGCCGTCGGCTTCGTCCTGGTCGCGACCATGACACTGCTGCCCGCCACACTCGGCGCGCTCGGCACCAAGGTCAACTCCGCCTCGTTGCCGTTTGCCAAGCGTCAACACCATCGCTCCCCCAAATTCGCTGCATGGGGCGAACTGCTCCACAAGCACCCCTGGCCCTTCGCACTCGTCTCCGTCGGCATCCTTGTTGCCCTCGCACTGCCGGTGCTGGGACTGAAGGTCGCGATGCCGTCGATCGCTGTCGTCCCCAAAGACGCACCTGTCAGGCAAGGGTACGAACTGGTGCAAGCGCAGTTCGGCAACGGCGCACCTGGTGCACTGCAGATCGTCGTCCCGACCGCCGACGCAGCCACGACGGCGACCACAGCGAGCGAGGTAGACGGGATCTCGATGGTCACTCCACCTCAGCTCGCAGCGGACGACTCCGATTACGCACTACTCCAAGCTCTTCCCGACGTGGACCCCTCCGACGCTGCCATGGGCACGATCCTCGGCGACCTCCGCGCGCAGCTGCCGGACTCCGCGCTCGTCGGCGGCGCACCGGCGGAGAACCTGGACCTACAACATGCCCTGAACACGTACCTCCCGCTCGTCATCGGGATCATCCTCGTGCTCGGCTTCCTCTTGCTGCTCCTTGCTTTGCAGGCACCACTGATCGCGATCCTCGGCACCGGAGTCAGCCTTCTCTCGACCGCTGCGGCATTCGGCGTTGCGAAGTCGATATTCCAGGACGGGCACGGCGCGTCGCTACTCGGCTTCACGCCGCAGGGCTTTCTCGACGGCTGGGGACCGGTGTTCTTCTTCGCGATGATTTTCGCCATCGCCATGGACTACACCGTGTTCCTGCTCGCTACCGCCAAGGAGCACTACGAACGTTCCGGCGATCCGAAGAAGGCCCAGGTCGACGGGCTCGCTCACTCCGGACGTGTCATATTCGCCGCCGCCGCGGTCATGGTCGCAGTATTCTTCACCTTCGCGCTCTCCGATCCACTCCCACCGAAGGAGATGGGCATCATCCTCGGGGTCGCGGTTCTGCTGGACGCGTTCTTGATCAGGCTGATCCTGCTCCCGGTCCTGTTGCGGCTGAGCGGCCACGCCGCCTGGTGGTCACCCTCGTGGCTCCGCAGGGTCCTGCCGTCGATCCACTTCTCGCACTGACACGTACTCGAAAGGAATCTCAGCCATGAGCATCGCACTGTCCACCACGTTGGCCGACACCGACTTCGGCACCGTCGTCCAATCAGTCAAGGCAGCATTGTCCGACCAAGGATTCGGCGTACTGACCGAAATCGACATGCAAGCCACCTTGAAAGCCAAGCTCGGCGAAGACATGGAGCAGTACCTGATCCTCGGTGCGTGCAATCCGACACTCGCGCACCGCGCCGTCGGAGTCATGCCACAGATCGGTTTGCTCCTGCCGTGCAACGTGGTCGTCCGCGCCGACACCGCAACGCCAGGATCGGTCATCGTCGAGGCAATGAACCCGGACATCATGGTTCAGGCCACCGGCGAACCCGGGCTCGCCGACGTCGCCGCCGAAGCCACCACCAAGTTGCAAGCAGCCATCGATGCACTGGGGGCATGCCCCCGGGGGTAACCTGGGACCCACTTCGCTACACCGCACCACGAGGAGCCTCACCATGATCGGCGACGAAGACAGCATCGCACTGGTACTGAACCGCCTGCGCCGCGCCCACGGACAACTCGCCGGCGTGATCGGCATGATCGAGAACGGGCGCGACTGCAAAGATGTCGTCACCCAACTTGCCGCCGTATCCCGCGCGCTCGACAAGGCAGGCTTCAAGATCGTCGCAACGGGTCTTCGCGAATGCATGACCGGTGAGACCGCCGACAACAGAGAGCCGATGACCGAAGCCGAACTGGAAAAACTCTTCCTCGCATTGGCCTAGATTCACGCGGGCCTTGACGCCTGATTCGGCAAGAGTCAATATAGACGGATGTCGAATCAGACCTTGCCGATCGAAGACGTCTCCGCAGGAGAATGCTGCTCGCCACTGGTTCGCGAGCCGCTGACGGTCGATCGGTCGGTCGACTTGGCTCGGATGTTCAAAGCCTTGGGTGACCCGGTGCGGTTGCGCTTGCTCAGCCTGGTGGCCAGCCACGACGGCGGCGAGGCATGCGTCTGCGACATCTCGCCGCACTTCGACCTGTCGCAACCTACGATTTCCCACCACTTGAAAGTGTTGCGGGAGTGCGGACTCCTCGACTGCGAGCGGCGCGGAACCTGGGTGTACTACTGGGTCGTTCCGACTGCACTGGAAGAACTGTCGACCGTCCTCGGCACAACGACGCCGGTGACCTCGTGAGCACCACGACCGTCGTAGGGAAGCTCTCGACGCTGGACCGGTTCCTCCCGGTCTGGATCGGCGTGGCCATGGTCGTCGGCCTGCTGTTGGGACGGTCGATTCCCGGATTGAACGACGCTCTGGCGGCCGTGTCGATCGACGGCGTCTCGCTGCCCATCGCGGTCGGCTTGCTGATCATGATGTATCCGGTGCTGGCGAAGGTGCGCTACGACCGGCTCGACACCGTCACCGGCGACCGGAAGCTTCTCGTCGGTTCGCTTGTGCTGAACTGGATTCTGGGTCCGGCGTTGATGTTCGCTCTGGCGTGGATATTCCTGCCCGATCTGCCGGAGTACCGAACCGGTCTCATCATCGTCGGCCTCGCCCGCTGCATCGCCATGGTCATCATCTGGAACGACCTCGCGTGCGGAGACCGTGAAGCCGCCGCCGTGTTGGTGGCGATCAACTCGGTGTTCCAGGTGATCATGTTCGCCGTTCTCGGGTGGTTCTACCTGTCGGTCCTGCCCGGATGGCTCGGGCTCGAGCAGACCACCATCGAGGCGTCACCGTGGCAGATCGCGAAGTCGGTGCTGATCTTCCTCGGCATCCCGTTGGTCGCGGGCTTCGCATCGCGCTACTTCGGCGAACGCACCAAGGGCAGGGAGTGGTACGAGTCGACGTTCATTCCCAGGATCGGACCGTGGGCGCTGTACGGTTTGCTGTTCACGATCGTCGTTCTCTTTGCGCTGCAGGGTGATCGGATCACGTCACAGCCTCTCGACGTCGTACGCATCGCACTTCCGCTGTTGGTCTACTTCGCGGTGATGTGGGGCGGCGGCTACGCCCTCGGCGCCGCGATGGGCCTGGGGTACCAACGCACCACCACACTCGCATTCACCGCTGCGGGCAACAACTTCGAGCTCGCCATCGCCGTCGCGATCGCCACCTACGGCGCCACCTCCGGGCAAGCACTCGCCGGCGTGGTCGGACCACTCATCGAAGTACCGGTCCTCGTCGGACTGGTGTACGTGTCCCTGGCTCTACGCAAGCGGTTCACACCCGAAAGGACGTACCCATGACGAGCGTGCTGTTCGTATGCGTGAAGAACGGCGGCAAGTCGCAGATGGCTGCCGGACTGATGCGCAAAGCCGTCGGCGATTCCGTCGAGATCCACTCCGGCGGAACCGCGCCCGGAAGTGCCGTCAATCCGCTGTCCGCGCAATCGTTGCTGGAAGTAGGGGTCGACCTCACCGGCGAACGCCCCAAGCCCATCGACCCCGAACTCCTCGCCCGAATGGACTACGTCGTCACTCTCGGCAGCGAGGCGAAAGTCGATGCCGTAGAAGGCCCGACGTTCGAGAACTGGGACACCGACGAGCCGTCGGAACGCGGAATCGACGGCATCGAACGCATGAGACTCGTGCGCGACGACATCGCCACCCGCGTCGACGATCTCGCCCGACGCATACTCCGTTAGGCCTCGACGAAAGGACGTCACCGTCATGTCCGCTCACCCTGTAGTCGCCATCGGAGCAGGACCCATCGGTCTTGCCGCCGCAGCTCATCTCACCGATGCCGGCACTTCCGTCCTGGTTCTCGAACGTGGCCGCTCGGCCGGTTCTGCTGTTGCACAATGGAATCACGTGCGGCTGTTCTCGCCGTGGTCGGAAATCGTCGACCCGGCCGCCGCACGCCTCCTCGAACCCACCGGATGGTCTGCCCCGGACGGCAACGGCTACCCAACCGGAAGCGAGTGGGTCGAGAAGTACCTCGCACCGCTGGCCGCAGCTCTCGGCGATTCGGTGCGTTTCGACTCCGAGGTCGTGGGCGTCGCCCGCCGCGGGCGGGACCGTGTCGTCGACTCCGGTCGTGACACCGAACCTCTGGCTGTTCACGTCAGACGAACCGACGGCACCGAGGAACGCATCCTCGCCAGGGCAGTCATCGACGCATCGGGAACATGGGGAAGCCCGAATCCGCTCGGGTCCGAGGGACTCCCCGCAATCGGGGAACATGCTGTCGGCGATCGTATTTCGTATCGAGTCCCCGACCTCTCGGACGAGTCGGTACGCGGCCGCTTCGCCGGCACACACGTGGTCATCGCCGGAAGTGGTCATTCTGCACTGACCGCGATCATCGCATTCGCCGACCTGGCCGCGGCCAACCCCGGCACGACACTGACGTGGGCCGTGCGGCGCGCAGTCACCGAATCGGTGTTCGGCGGAGGCGAATCCGACGAGCTCGCCGCACGCGGCGCGCTCGGCCTCCGCGCGAAGAAAGCCGTCGACGACGGCCTCCTGCAGGTCGTCTCCGGTTTCCGGACAGAGAGGATCCTGCAGGGCGACGGCACACTGACACTCCTCGGCGACAACGGACGCCGGATCGACGGCGTCGACCACGTCGTCGCGCTGACGGGGTTCCGACCCGACCTGAGCTGGCTGTCCGAAGTTCGTCTGGACCTCGACCCGACACTGCAGGCACCACGGTCGTTGGCGCCGTTGATCGATCCCAACGTCCACTCCTGCGGCACCGTCTACCCGCACGGCGTGGACGAGCTCACCCAACCCGAGCCAGGGTTGTACCTGGTCGGCATGAAGAGCTACGGCCGGGCGCCGACGTTCCTGGCGATGACCGGGTACGAACAGGTTCGCAGCATCGCTGCCGAACTGTCCGGCGACCCCGAGAGCGCTCGCACCGTCGAACTACGTTTGCCGGATACCGGCGTCTGCGGCGGTGCAGGGTTGTTCGACGATCCCGAAGCCGACGCCTCGGTGGTAGCCGGATGCTGCGGCACGCCGCGACCCGTCAGCGTCGGACTGGGATCAGGATCCGGTCGCTGAGTCCGCGTCGGAGTCGATGTCCGGCACGGACATACCGAGATGCTCGATGTGATAGACCGCCTCGTCGAGCAGCATGGCGACGTGATTGTCGTACAGACGGTAGATGACGCTGCGGCCCGATCGCGCGCCGGTCACCAACCCCATCGCGCGGAGCAATCGGAGCTGATGGGAGACGGCGGACTGTTCCATCTCGACGGCGTCGGCGAGGTCGTTGACGCCGCTGGGCCCCTGGCGGAGCTGGGTGAGAATGCGTAGCCGACTCGGCGTCGCCAACGCCTGAAGCGTCGCTGCCACCGTCGCGGCGGATTCCGCATCCAACTGCGCCGGAGGAGTGGTGCGTCCCTCGACTCCATGTCCCATTCGACGATCATAGTTGATGTTCACATGTATAGGTCTTCATGTGATGAGGTAGCGTGACGTCATGACTTCCATCGGGACCGCCCCGTCTCCGTCGATCGACAGCCCTCGGACCGGGACCGCCACCCGCACCCGGTTGCTCGCCGTCGCCGAAGTCCGGTGGGCACTCGCCGCCACCGCACTGTTCGCGGCAGGGCTGCTCGCGCAGATCACCGGTGGGCCGACGTGGCTCTACTGGGCGCTGTACCTGGCGTGCTACGCCGTCGGCGGCTGGGAATCTGCACTCGAAGGCTTACGCGCGCTCCGCAACAAGACACTCGACGTCGACCTGCTGATGATCGTCGCCGCCATCGGAGCTGCGTCGATAGGGCAGGTGTTCGACGGGGCACTGCTCATCGTCATCTTCGCGACGTCCGGCGCGCTGGAGGCGGTCCTCACCGAGAGAACCGCGGACTCCGTCCGAAGCCTGTTGTGCCTGACACCCGACACCGCGGTCCGGCTCGACCCCGGCGGCGACGAACACCGAATCGACGCAACGGACCTGACCGTCGGAGACATCGTCGTCGTCCGTCCCGGCGAGCGCCTCCCCGGTGACGGAACCGTCGTCGACGGCGGGTCCGACATCGACCAGTCCTCGATCACCGGTGAGTCCGTCCCGGCCTTCAAGACCGTCGGCGACGACGTGTTCGCCGGAACCATCAACGGCACCGGTGTGCTGCGGATACGAGTCGACGTCGACCCGTCGGACACCGTCATCGCCCGGATCGTCACGATGGTCGAGCGTGCATCCGAGACCAAAGCGAAGAAGCAACTGTTCATCGAGAAGGTGGAGCAGTACTACTCGACCGGCGTCGTGGCCGCCACGGCAGCGGTGTTCACCATCCCCCTGCTGTTCGGCAGCGACCTGCAGTCGGCGTTGCTGCGCGCGATGACGTTCATGATCGTGGCGTCGCCGTGCGCGGTCGTCCTCGCGACCATGCCGCCCCTGCTCGCCGCGATGGCAACCGCCGGCCGCAACGGAGTCCTCGTCAAGTCGGCCGTCGTGATGGAACAGCTGCGCCTGACCGACGTCGTCGCCTTCGACAAGACCGGAACCCTCACCGAGGGAACACCTCGCGTCGAACGGGTCGACGCCGTGGACGGCTTCGATCACACCGACGTCCTGCGATGGGCCGCGGCCGCCGAAGTGGGAAGCGAGCACCCGGTAGGAGTCGCAATAGTCGACCACGCCCGTAACCGTGGGCTTCCAGTACCTCCCGCATCGAATTTCGAATCGACACCGGGCGTCGGCGTACGCGCACGGGTCGACGGACGACAGATCGTAGTGTCCAAACCCGATCCGGCCCAGACATCTTCCGGCACCTCCGACATCCGAACGCACGGAACGACCACCGTCGTCGTCACCGTCGACGACGTTCCCGCCGGAATCATCGCTCTGGTCGACACCATCCGTCCCGGGGTCGACAGCGCCGTGTCCGAGCTGGAGCGTCTGACGGGCGCCCCATCGGTGCTGATCACCGGCGACAACCTCGGGTCCGCACAGCACGTCGCCCGCCGCGCCGGAATCTCCGACGTGCGAGCCGGATTGCTGCCGGAGGACAAGGTCGACGCCGTGCGCGGACTGCAAGCACGCGAGCAGCGGGGCCTCGTCGTCGGCGACGGGGTCAACGACGCACCCGCCCTCGCCGCGGCCGACACCGGAGTTGCCATGGGCCGCAAAGGGTCCGACCTGGCACTCGACACCGCTGACGCCGTCCTGGTGCGCGACGACGTCGCCGCGCTCGCCAAGGTGATCGAACTGTCGCGCCGGGCCCACCGCATCGTCGTCGCCAACCTCGTCATCGCCGGCACGTTCATCGTCGTGCTCGTGGCCTGGGACCTGATCGGGACCCTGCCCCTGCCCATCGGTGTCGCCGGGCACGAGAGCTCCACCGTGCTGGTCGCTCTCAACGGCATGAGACTTCTGTCCTCACGTGCGTGGCGAGGGACGAAACGCCCTGGTTGACGGCCGAATCCGGAACTTGTCGGTGGGTCGCGGTACCTTTCCCCGCATGCAGAAGTTGGGGGACTCGAGCACCGCAGCGGAACTCTCGGACCGAGACGTCATCGCTGCCATCACCGAGCTCACCCACGCCCAGAATCAGACTGCCGCACGTAAATACGTTCTGCTCGACGAGTTCGCCCGCCGTGGCCTGAACCTGAAGACAGGGCATTCGACGCCACAGCATTACATCGCCTCAGGCACCCGTGTCACCCTCGCCAACTCGACCCGGCAGTTCGTCACTGCCAACTGGCTCAGCCGATGGCCTTCGGTGACCGAGGCTCTCGCCACCAGCGACATCTTCGTCGACCACGTCAAGGAAATCCACGACGGCTACACCAACATCAGCGGCGCGGACTCCACGCTCTCCGAGGAAAGCCTGGCCGCAGCGGTCGCAGACCTGCTCGCGACCGCCATGGACGGCACAGCCCACCAGGTCAAGCAGCGCGCTCAGGTGTTGATGCACGCAGTCATCGACGACGCCCGCGCCCGATACGACAGCGCACTCGGACGACAAGAAGCACGCAAACAGAAAGAGCGCGAAGCCGAAGAGCAAGGACAGCCCCTGCCCGACGACGATCCTGACGACGATCCCGATCCTGATGCCGATGTGTTGAAGAACCCTCCGCCACAACCGGTATCGGAGAACACTGCGCTCAACAAGCTCGAGCTGTTCCTCCTGGCCAACGGACGCCTTGGCTTCAAGGGGGATGTGGACAAAGTTCTCGGCGAGAAGCTCCGGTCGGCGCTGTCCCCGCTCTCGCGGCCACAACCGGCACCCGACGGCACCCGCGATCCCCGCAGTACATCGAGGCGTCAGGCCGACGGGTTGTCGCGGCTCCTCGACCTCGTCGGCGGCGGCACGCGCTCCGCCGGGCCGGGAACACCACCGGCGACGGTCAACGTCACCGTGAACCTCAGTGACCTTCTCGCCGACAGAGCCCGTTCGGCATCGCCGGACACCACAAGTGGGACAGCCACTTCTGGTGCCACACACAGGTCGCCGAAGATGGGCGACCCGGATTGGCCGTTCCAGCTCGAATGGACGGGCCCCTTGAGTCGCAGCCTCGCACGCCTGCTCGCCTGCGACGCGAACCTCAAGCCAATCATCATGGACAACAACGACGTTCCCCTCTCGATGGGGAAGGAAGTCCGGCTCGCCACTCCTGAGCAACGCGCAGCCGTGGCCGTCCGCGACAGATGCTGCGTCCGATGCGGCCTCCCCGCGCAGTGGTGCCAAGTGCACCACATCATCTTCTGGGAAGACGGCGGGCCGACCGACCTCACCAATCTGGTCCTGATCTGCGGCGACTGCCACCGCCTCGTTCACAATCACGGCTGGGACATCGACTTCGGCGCCGACGGCCACCCCCGCGTCATCCCACCCGCCGCCATCGACCCCGAACGAAAACCGATACCCAGCTTCCACCGACAACGACGCCCCGCTGCCTGACCGGTCAAGTTGGCCACGGCACCCAGCCGCCCGGGACCACCCGGGCGGGGCTGGGTGCCAGAGGTGTTGGGCAAGCACCGCGGCGTCCGCGCAGAAATCGCTAGGCTGGCCAGGTGTTCGTCCTCTTCGGTTACGGCAGCAAGCAAAAACACCTCGGCGCAGGCCAGACCCGAACGTGCCCTCGGTGCAACAACACCACGCAGTGGTCGCGGATCCGGACGTACACACAGTTCACGGTGTTCTTCATCCCTGTCGCGCGGTGGAGCCGCCGGCAACTCGAACAGTGCAGCATCTGCGGCACCGCCGTCGAGGCCTGACCACCCACAACTCGGATGTAACTGCGCCTTCCAGGTCAACCGTCCTCGGGCACAGGGTCACCATGCGGACCCCACTGACTCCCGGGGAGCACTTGCTCATGCTTCATCCGTGCCTGCGGCGGTACTCCGCCTCGGCTCCCGGGTGAAGCGGGATCGCACCGGTCATGACGAGCGACCGGGCGTCGAGGAACTGACTGCCGATCGCCTGGCGAGGAACCAACGCCGACGACCTGTCCAGCAGCACGCTCACCAACGATGCGACCATCTCGTCCGGCACATCCGGGCGGACCAGCAGCAGATTCGGGATGCCCACCGTCGTGACCTCGGGGTGCTCGCCGTACACACCCGCCGGCACCGGCACCGCCTCGTACGCCGTCCCGAATTCACTCCTCAGACCCGCGACCACTCCGCCCAGATCGAGTAACCGCACCGGCACCGGCGGATCGGCGAACGCAGGCGTCGGCAACCCACCCGCCCACATCACCGCGTCGACGTCGCCGGCGTACAACGCATCGGCCGCCGCGTTCATCGACATCTGCACCTCGCGAACAGCGTCGGGCAGCCCCGCTGCGTCGAGCACCCGGCGGGACACCAGCGTCGCGCCGGAGCCGGGAGCGCCGATGCTGACCGACCGTCCGCGCAGGTCGGCGACGGACTCGATCCCGGAATCGGCACGCACGGCGATCTGGAAGTAGTTCTCGTACACGCAGCCCACCGCCGTCAGATCCTGGCCCGGATGGTCGTACGCCGCGTCCGCGAGTGTCATCGCCAACTCGGCCCGCCCGGACTGCAGCGCATCGAGATTGTCGACGGAACCCTCCGTCGTCAGCGGGACGATGTCGGCTGCTCCGGCGCCCGCGGCCGCGTCGGCGAGCAGTCCGCCGAACTCCCAGAAGAAGCCGCCGATCTCACCGGCCGCGAGACGCACCCGAGGGGACGGCTCCGACGAGCACGACACCGAGGCCCCTGTCGCCGCACCGACGGCGAGAACGCCGGCAGCCCGCAGAACTGCTCTTCGCGAGAGCAGCACTGCGGGCTGGACCATGGTTCTCACCTTAAGGCGAGGTCGCTCACTGGAAGGCGCGACCCTGTTCGCGGTCCAGAACCGTCTCGGTCTTGTTCCGCAGAACGAAGATGTAGACCACCAGCGACACCGCGATCACCACCGTCACGTAGAGGATGAACCACGAGACGTGGCCACCGTTCTTCGCGGCCTGGTAGATCAGCGGCGCCGTGCCACCGAACGCCGAGTTCGCCAACGCATACCCGAGGCCGACGCCCAAGGCACGCACGTGCGACGGGAACAGCTCCGCCTTCACGATCGCGTTGATCGAGGTGTAGCCGGTCAGGATGACGTAACCCACGCACACCAGCGCGAGCGACTCCACCACCGACGTCGCGGACGGCAGGTACGTGATGAGCACGTAGGTGTACAGGACACCGCCGATACCGAAGAACACGAGCAGCGGCTTGCGACCGACCCTGTCGCTGATCATTCCGCCGATAGGCTGCAGCAACATCAGGAAGATCAGGCCGAAGAGGTTGATCCACGTCCCGGTCATGCCGCGGTCCTCGTACGCCGTCTTGATCATCGACGGAGCGTTGACGCTGTACGTGTAGAACGCGATGGTGCCGCCGATCGTGACCATGAAGCACACCAGCAACGGCCGCCAATGATTCAGCACCAGCTCCTTCATCGATCCCGACGCCCGATCGGCACCACTGCGCACGGCCGCCAGCTGATCCTTCGTCAACGATTCGTCCATGCTGCGACGCAGCCAGAACACCACCACCGCAGCGACACCGCCGATGAAGAAGGCGATTCGCCAACCGAACTCCTCGATCTGCGCCCGGTCCAGGAACGCCTGCATGATCAGCAGCGTCACCTGTGCGAGCACGTGTCCACCGACGAGGGTGACGTACTGGAACGACGAGAAGAATCCCCGACGCTCCCGCGTGGCGGCCTCGGACATGTACGTCGCCGACGCGCCGTACTCGCCGCCGGTCGCGAAGCCCTGCACCAGACGGCACAGGATCAGGATGACCGCGGCCCACACACCGATGCTCTCGCGTCCCGGAGTCAGCGCGATGACCAGCGAGCACGCGGCCATCATCGAGACGCTGAAGGTCAGCGCAGCACGTCGGCCGTTGCGGTCGGCGTAGCGGCCGAAGAACCACGACCCCACCGGACGCATCAGGAACGTGACGGCGAAGATCGCGTACACGTAGACGGTCGAGTTCTTGTCCGCCGAATCGAAGAACTGATTCTCGAAGTACGTCGCGAAGACGGTGTAGACGTACACGTCGTACCACTCGACGAGGTTGCCCGACGACCCGCGGAGCGTGTTGAACACCGCACGCCGAGTCGCCGCGGGAGACGAAACGGGGGCGGACCGCGGTGAGTCAGCGGTCGAGGTGGCCTCGTTGGCCATGGGCAGTCCTTCCACAGGGGGCTCGTGCTGGTCGCCGCGAGCTGTGCGGCAACCGTCGTGCCCCTACTGTGACCCCAGGCACAGCCTCCGACAAAACCGTTTCCGATTTCCTAACACTCTCTTAGGAAAGGACCGCCGGTACTGCCAGCTCGACGCGCAGACCCGATGGCACACCCGCGCTGACCTGCAAGGACCCTCCTGCTCGCTCGGTCAAGGCGTGGACGATCGACAAGCCGAGCCCGGTGCCCTCACCGCCGACCCCCGGCGCCCGATAGAACCGGTCGACCACCTTCGGCAGCTCGCTCGTGGGCACTCCCCGACCCGTGTCCGCCACCCACACGAGCACCTGACCGTCGCCGCCCCGGCACCCGATCTCGACAGCCGAACCGGCGCCCGCGTACTTCGTGACGTTGCTCAGCAGCGCATCGAGAATCCTGATCATGTCGTCCTCCGGCAACGCCGCGCGGGGCACGTCGTCCGCGACGGCGAGCGAGTAGGACATCCCCGCGACAGTCAGTGTGGTCGACCAGAATTCGACGCGGCTCAGTATCGCCGCCCGGGCGTCACACCCCGTCGTCCGCGCGCCGGCCGGCGTCTCGGCAGCCGCGAGGACCAGAAGATCCTCGACGACGGTACTCAGCCGATCCACCTCCAGAGTCGTCTTCAGGTGTGCCTCGGACGCCGACTCCGGCACCCTCATACCCAGCACATCCAGTCGAATACGCAGTGCAGCCAACGGATTACGCAACGCATGAGCGGTGTCCGCGACCAGCCGACGCTGAGCCGCAGTGGCCGCCTCCACGTCGTCGGCCATGGCGTCGAACGCACCGGACAGCTCACGCACCTCCGGCGGCCCGACGTACTCGGTCGACTCGGGCCTTTGCGCCTCCTCCGCCGGCAGCTCGGCGTGGAACTTGTCACCGAACGACTGCACCCGCGACGACAACGCCGTCAACGGCCGAACCACCCAGCGCGACAACGCAGCAGCGATCACTGCCACGGACACCAGGATCAGCAGCGCACCGGCGCCGATGACCACCCACGCCACCGCCACGTCTCTACGCGCCGCATCGGTCGACGCATCGATCACCACCGCACCGTCCACCTGGGTTCCACCGCCGACGGGAGCCGCGACCAGCACCTCGGACTGAGCCCACGGCGTCAAACTCGAAGGGACGTCGCCGCGTTGGTTACGTAACGCTCCCGACACGGCCTCCTGCACATCCGGCCGGTCGACGTCGATACCCGCCGACGCACGCACCACACCGCCCCGGTCGACGATGGCGAGGCCCTCGCCGTACAGAGAGTGGTAGCGCTGCACGGACTCTCGCAACCTCGGCACCCCGGACTCGTCCTCCCGCGAGGACAACTCCGCGAAGAACGTCGCTGCCGCGGCGCGGTTCTCGCCGAACCTCTGCACACGTTCCCGCCCCACCAACACCGCCAGAGGCACCGCAAGCGCGAGCACGACGACGATGGAGTAGATCATCAACACGACCAGCACCCGGCGTCGCACGTCAGGTGTCCCAGCGGTAACCGAAGCCGCGGATGGTGACGATCGCCCCGGGGCGCCCGAGCTTGGCCCGCAGCGCAGTCATGTGAACGTCGAGCGTGCGCGAGATCGCCACGTACGCATCACCCCAGATGGCGTCCATCAACTGCTCGCGGCTCACGGCTTCGCCCCGCCTCGTCACGAGGTGAGCCAGCAGTTCGAACTCCTTGGTCGTCAGCCCGATGTCTCTGCCGTCGACCTCGACACCGCGTCCCACGAGATCGACCACGACATCGCCGAGCACCACCCGGTCCGCCGAGGACTCGGCGGCTGCACTGCGACGCCGCGCCGCGACCTCCAGCCGCGCATGCAGCTCACCGAGCCGAGCGGGCTTCACGACGTAATCGTCGGCACCGCCGCGGAGAGCCCGCACCACCGACCGTTCGTCGTCCCGCGCCGTCAGCACCACCACCGGCACGGCACTGAGGGTTCGGAGCTTGCGCAGCACCTCGAGCCCGTCCATGTCCGGCAACCCCAGGTCCAGCAGCACGACGTCCATGTCGTGGTATCCGAGCAGTACATCCGCTCCCCGGCGCATCCGAACGGGCGCGTGGCCGACCTCGGTCAGCGCCTCGACCAGCGCCTCACCGACTCCGTCGTTGTCCTCCACCACCGCGATACGCATCCACCACAAGATATATCCGACGTGGGCGCAGCGGCCCGGGGACACCGAAACCGGTCACAGCGGAGGAAGCGCTTGGGGTGCCTCGGGGCCGTCGTACCGGGCGATGGGCCGGATGATCTTGCTGTCCGCGGACTGCTCGACGATGTTGGCGCACCACCCGACGATCCGGCTGCACGCGAAGGTCGGCGTGAACATCGACCTGGGTATCCCGCACAGCTCCATCAGCACGCCCGCGTAGTACTCGACGTTCGCGTAGAGCTTCCGGTCCGGTTTCAGATCCGCCAGCGCCGCGGCGATCACCTTCTCCACCTGGGCGGCTTTGTCGATCAGTTCACCTCCCAGCTGCTGCGCAGTCTCACGGAGCATCACCGACCGGGGGTCCTCGGTGCGATACACCGGGTGCCCGAACCCCATGATGCGTTCACCCGCAGTGATTTTCGACCGTGCCCAGGAATCCGCGTCCGCCAGGTCGGCAATCTGGTCCAGCCCGTCCAACGCCCGATCCGGTGCGCCTCCGTGCAGCGGTCCGGCGAACGCGCCGATCGCCGCACACACGGCGGAGGCGATGTCCGACCCCGTCGACGCGACCACTCGCGCCGTGAAGGTCGACGCGTTGAACCCGTGATCGATGGTCGCCGTCAGGTACCGGTCGACGGCCCTGGCACGAGGGTCGCTCGGAACGTCGCCGCTGATCATGAACAGCCAGTTCTGCGCCGTCGTCAGATCCTCCCGCGGTTCGATCGGCTCCTGACCCGACCGAAGGCGATGAACCGCAGCCAGAACGGTGGGCGTCACCGCACACAGGCGCAACGCCGTCGCTCGTTTGTCGGCGTCGGTGGATTCGTACAGCGGAACAGCACCGGGCAGGCCGGACAGAACCGTGCGCAGCGCCAGAAGCGGCTGCTCCGGGCCGGTCGCGGCAACCGACGCCACGGCCTCGCGCACCTCCGCCGACAGGACCCGCAGCGGCGCGACCGTACGGCTGAACTCCGCCCGCTCGGACAGGCTCGGCAGTCGGCCCTCCACCATCAGGAACCACGCGTCCTCGAAGGTGCGGCTCTCGGCGATGTCGATCGCCGAATACTGACGGTAGTGATAGAAACCCTCGTCGCCTCGGACGTCACCGATCGACGTGGACGTGACGACGACGTTGTGCAGCCCACGCGGGGCCTCGAGAACGCTCATGACTTCTCTCCTCTGCTGGTCACCCACCACGATCCGCGTTAACATTGATCGTTGTCAATGTTGATCGAGTCAATGTTCAGCACGCTGAACCGAGAGGCGGAGATGCCATCCCCCGACGGCCGAGACCTCCTCACCACCGCACAGGCCGCAGCCCGGTTGGGGGTCAAACCCGAAACCGTCTACGCCTACGTCAGCCGGGGGTTGCTGACCAGCAGTCGTCTCCCCGGCGTCAGGGGCAGCGTCTTCGACGTCGAGGAAGTCGAAGCACTCGCGAGTCGAGACACCGCTCGCCGCACCGACATCGGGACGGTGGAACGGATCAGAACTCGGATCACTCTGCTGGACGACGATCACCTGTACTACCGCGGCCGCAACGCCGTCGACCTGACTACCTACTCGTTCGAGTCGGTAGCACACTTCGTGTGGACAGGACACCTGGACTCGGATCGCAGGTTCCACGTCGATCCCGTTGTGGCACAAAAGTGCCGAGATGCCGCCGCGTCACTGTCGCCGGATTGCCGATTCATCGACCGTATCCGCCTCGCCGTCGACGTCGCCGCGACCCACCGTCCGATGCGTGTCGACATCAGCCCGAAATCGGTTGTATCCGAGGCCGGCCAACTGTCGGCGACCGTCGCTGCCTCTCTCACCGAAGCTGCGCCCGACACCTCCGTCGCGGAGTCGATGTGGGCTGCAGTGCGATCGGAGGCATCCGACCCTCGCGGACTGACCGTTCTACGAGCCGCCCTCGTGCTGATGCTCGACCACAGCCTGGCGGCGTCGACGCTCGCCGTTCGGGTCGCGGCTAGTACACGAGCCCACCTCTACTCGGTCGTCGCCGCGGGCCTGGGGTGCATCGACGGTCCACTGCACGGATCCGCGGCCGAGCCTGCCTACCGGTTCATTACGTCTGCGCGCGTCGACCCGATTTCCGCTCTGGCACAGCATCTTCGATCCGGCGAGCGCGTCCCCGGGTTCGGTCACGTGATCTACACCGACCGGGACCCTCGCGCCCAGGAATTGCTTCGGCTGCTCCGCGACCCGGCAAGCGGCGCGAACGCCGCCGTGATGGCAGCCGCGGACATCGTGATCGACGAGATGCGCGATCGGTTCGACACGTTCCCCAACTCCGATTTCGCGCTCGCCACGTTCACGTGCGCCTTCGATCTCCGGCCCGACACCCCGGAGGCACTGTTCGCGTTCGCCCGTATTGCCGGGTGGACCGCGCACGCCCTCGAAGAGTACGACGAACCGCCCCTTCGCTTTCGAGTGCCCGGTATCTACACAGGCATCCGGCCGCGCACCTGAACAGCTCCCGTCAGTCCTGTGTAGTTTCCGCCGAAACGGGCACACTCTCCTCGACCGCGCTTCGAACCCCAGGAGATCTCATGACGATGCCCAGCGACGCCGACGCCGCAGTGGAATCCCACGGCACCAACGACGGCCCCCGCGACCACCCGGCGGACGAGAACACTGCCGTGGGCGCACACGTCGACGACGAGAACGTGCCACACCCTCCGCGCGACGACGAGTCGACGGGCTAGCTCGACAGCCGAACTACGGAACGTAGAAGGTGGCGAACCCGGGAACCGTCGTGCCGTAAGCGGGAACGGCGACCAGAGCTACCTGCCCCGGCCCGGTCCGCAGTACCGCCTCGCGCGGCGCGCCGCCCAGACCGTCGGACATGCGGGCCGCACCTGACGCCCCGGTGGAGAGGTTCACCCAGCGCACGTCGGCGACCTGATAGCACCCAGGCCTGCCGTCGGCCGGGCTGGTGACCCTGGCGACCCCCGGTTGCTCGCCGAGTACCGCTACGCAGCGGACCTCGGGCGAATCGAAGCTGCCGTTGGTGTTACCGTACGGCGCCGGGTCGATCTGAAACGGCACCGTGACCTCCGCGGACGCGACTGCAACCGGACCGAGAACCGCCCCGATCGCGACCGCCCCACACACCGTCAGTCTCCGTACGAACGTCTTCATGGGTTCGATCCTCCACCCGATGACGGTACGGCGCGCCTTATTGGACCCAAATGCCGTGCAATCCCGCGGGAACACGGATGGGCAGCTCGATCGTCGCCAGCGGCCCGTCCGCCGGGTTGTCGGCGTCCAGGATGTAGAAGCGGGATTTCAGATCCTCGGGATCGGTGCCGATCGCACCCCAGTAATCGTGCGTCTCACCCGGAATGTAGATCGGTTCGCCGATCGCCACTCCCGGAGACCACACCTCGTCGCGCCCGGAGTGCACGTCGTGGAAGAACAGTGATTCGAGGAATCCGTCGTCGACCTCGGATTTTCCGACGGTGGCGATGCGGCCGTGATCGAGCGTCAGCAACCTGTCGTCGACACGAGGGAACTCGATTCCGAACCGGTCACTGATCTGCGTACGGCTCACCGCACCGGTGACGGGATTCAGCAGCGCCCGCGTCAACGCCGGGTTGTTGACGCCCGTCGGCTTCGTCAGGCCACCGGGAAAGAGGTGTTCGACGTAGTCGACAGTGACGGTACCGTCGGGATTGTCGAAGGCGTTGGCGAAGTGCCACACCCAGAACGCCTCCGTGTCGATCCACCGAATCGCGCCACCGTCGCGGGGGATCAGCGCGATGCGGGTTCCTCGGTCCGGCTGCCACGACAGCAGCGCTCCACCGGTCATCGCGGCGGCGAGATCGAACGCCAACGGATTGACGAACAGCACCACGTACTTCTGCGTCAACGCCATGTCGTGAATCATGTAGGGCTTGTCGAGACCGTCGACGGGAGTCGGCGACAGCAACACCCTGCCGTCGGCGCCGACGATCGACCACGTCAGATACGGCGCCTCCAGCGAGTAGTTGAACAGCACCATCTCCCCGGTGTGCGGATCGATCTTGGGGTGCGCCGTGCTGCCGACCCGCATCGCGCCGTCACAATCCTCCTGCGCGAGCGTCGCGAGCTTCTCACGGTCCAGCAGGTACGGCCGGTCGCCTTCGGCCATCGCCAGGAGCTTGCCCGCGTGATCGACGATGTTGATGTCCGGCAGTTGACGCGTGGTGCCGGCGAGGGCATCGCCGACGACCGACGCCGGCGGCGTGTATCCGTCCATCACGCCGGACCAGATCGCCTCTCCCCGTTGCTCTTCGAGCTCGACCATCGGCGTCCGAACGAACCGATTGGTGTACGACGCTCGGCCGTCGGCGATGCCGACCCGGTGGACCATCCCGTCGCCGTCGAGGGGAAAGACGAACGATCCGATCGGGTCGAAACGCGGATTGGGTCCGTTCCGCAGGTAACTGCCCTTCAGGTCGGCCGGGATCTCGCCGACGACGTGCAGGTCGGCGACGTCCACCTCCTCGCGCTGCGGTGCGAACACACCGTTCAGGTGGGTGTGGTGGACGACGTCGACGGGCGCCGGCCGGTGCGGGTCGGTGGTGAGCGTGTCGTTCGTCATGAGGGGACTCCCGTTCGTCGGTGCGATGCTTCGATCCTGGTCTTCGGGACCGTGGAGGAACATCGGTCAGAGCACGTAGATATCCCTGCCAGTCACTCCCGGCGGCCGGCGACGAGGGCGGCGAGTTCCACTCGGGTACGCAGGCCCAGCTTGGCCAGCGCGTGCGAGACGTGCGTCTGCACGGTGCGCTGGGAGATGAACAGACTCTGCGCGATCTCCGGGCCGCTTCGACCGCTCGCCACCATGTCCGCGATGGTCGTCTCGGTCCGGGTGAGGCTGTCCCACCCCGTCCGCGGACGCTCCCGGACGGTCCGCGGATCCAACCGCACTCCCAGCGGACGCAGGCGCATGGCGATTCGCGAGGACAACGCGGTGGCGCCCATGTTCTGGGTGATCAGCAGCGCCGTCCGTGCATGCTCACGCGCAGTCACCTTGTCTCCCGACGCCGCGAGCTCGCACGCTGCTTCCTCCCAGGCTGCGGCCTCGGCGATGACGTTGCCTTCCCGGCGAGCGCTCTCCGCGCTCCGAACGGCCTGCGCGACGACGGACTCCGAATCACCCGCGCACAGGGCCCGAGCGAGAGCGACCGGTCCGACGCTCGCCACGGGCAGTGGATCGGAGATCTCCGCGAGGGTGTCGACGATCTCCGCGGCGAACTCACCGTCGTCGGTCCGCCGAGCCAGACGAGCGCAGTCGACGGCGAACGACGGAAGCCACCCGTAGATCCCCAACTCCCTGGCGCCACCCCAATACCTGCGGGCTGCGGCCACCGCAGGCAACAACTTGCGGCCGGACTCGAGCAACGACACCCGCGTCATACCGCAGATCGGCAGTCCGAACTGATGCGGCTGTCCCGAGTTCTCGAACGCATCCAACCGCGCGAGAGCCGCCTCCACGTCGCCTCGGTACACGTCGATCTGAGCGCGGGTGCCCTCCGCGATCGACGTCCACCCCATGTCCGCCGAGCCCGCACGTTCCAACCCGGCGTCGATGTGCGCGGCCGCGTCGTCGAGACGGCCTCTCTTCATCGCGATGCCTCCGCGGGTGAAGTCCTGGTACGCCGTCATCCACGCGGCACCGCGGTCGGTCCGCAGCTGCTGAGCGCGGTCCATCAGCGCTTCCGCCGCGACCGGCCCGTGCGCGTACAGCTCGATGAACGGCGGCCACACGTCCGCCGACGTACTGAGCTGAAACCCTGCGCCCACCGCGCCTTCCTGCTGGGACGCTTCGAGCGCCAGGTTCAACCCACTGTCGACAGCACCGGAGAGAAACCGTCGCAGAGCCTCGGTGACCAACACGCTGACCGGTCCCTGAACGGCCCCCAGCTCCCCGCCTGGCACCGGAGTGATGCCCTCCAACAGCGAGACGTACCGCTGCGTGTCCAGCAGACCCGCGCGGGTGGCGTCGTCGACGGGCATCTGCAGTGTCGACGAGATCAACCCGAGCGCGTGCTGCGACTTTCCTTGCGCGATCGAGGTGAACAGCAGCGTCCGGTACAGCAACGGCACGACGGCGGGATCGGTCGCGTTCGACAGACCCTGCGTTGCAACCTCGGCCGACCGGGCGAGCTGGCCGCTGCGCGCCAGTGCCGTCGCCAGGTCCAGCTCGAACGACCCGGCGACGGTGGCCGTCGCAGTCCCCAACAGGTCGACGGCAACCGCAGGAACGTACTGCAATTCCTCCTGCGCCCGGCTCACCGCCGCACCGAGCACCGACTCGTCCCCGCCCGCCGCGAGCAGGTGATGCGCCACCATCTGCCGGTTGCCCGCGGCCTCGTGGTGACGCGCGACCTCCGTGTGCAGGATCGCCCGAAGCGGCGGCGCCAGACCGTCGTACGCCACGTCGGCATAGACGTCGTGCGTGAACGTCAACTCCCCGCTCGGCGACGCGTCGATCATGCCCGCGTCGATCACCGTCTGCGCCGCCCCGACCATCACCGCGGCCGACGTGTCCCCCAGGTCGGCCAGCTCGGCCAGCGTGGCAGGCCCGCCCCACACCGCGAGCTTGCGAACGAGATCACGTGAGGATGCGTCGAGCAGCGAAAGCTGTTCCGCAATAGCGGATTCCAAGCTGCTGGACGCCGACGCGTCGAGCATGCTCGGCGCGGTTGCCCGGCCGTCCTTCACGACGACGGTGCCGTGCGCACGCAGCTCCGTCAGCATCGTCAACGCGTGCATCGGGTTACCACCCGACCGCGCCAGAAGCGTCGACAGCGCGGCGTCCGGCCACGCACCGAGTACCTCGTGGGCCAGCACCTCGAGATCCGCGGCGTCCATTGCCGGCAGATTCCACTCGCGGACGGTCGGACGGGCCAGCATCCGAGTCAACAGCTCACGGGTGGGCAGGTGGCGCCGCGCGACGAGCACCACCAACGGCAGATCCTTCGCCGCCGCGGCGAGGTGGGACAACACTTCCAGGCTGCCCGCGTCCGCGTTGTGCGCATCGTCGACGACCAGCAGCTGCGGCCGAACCGCGCACAGCGAGTCGACCGCTGCATAGAGCTCGGTGTCGAACCCGGCCGGAGCCGTCGTCGGCACGGCGACGCCGATGAGAGCCGCGGCCACCGCATAGGGCTGACGCCAGGACAACTCGTCGGCCGTCGCCCACCGCGTTTCGATGCCCCGGCCGGACACGAGTCGACGCAGCGTGTACGACTTGCCACTGCCCGGCCCGGCGGTGACCACCAGCGTCCGCGGACCGATGCCGTTCATCGCCAGGTCCAGCGCGGAGTCGATCTCGTCGACGATCGACCTGCGCGCCCCGGTGGACGGCAACTTCATGCATACGACGGTAACGCCGAGGCGGCGCCGACCTCGGCGGAACGCGTCGATTCATACATATCGGATGAGTGGCAGCGAATCGTGCGTGCCTACACCGATGATCTGCCACGCCGATCGTTGGAAGCTGATCTCATCGAATTCCGCTAGTCCGACGCAGTGCTGTCGAAAGGCTCCCACCATGCACGGCAAAATGATGATCCTCGGCCTGGCGCCTTGGGCGCTCTTCGCCATCCTGACCGAGAGAATGGGTGCGAGCGCTGTCGGGATCGCCGCACTGCTGGCCTGCGTGAGTTCGCTGGCGCTGGCGTTCGTCGGCCGCAGCACGTCCGTGTCCAGGGGCAACGGCGGCATCAAGATCATCGACGCGGCCGGCGTCGTGACCTTCGGGATCATCGCGGTGCTCGGGTTCCTCGGCAACAGCAGCCTGAACGACGCCCTGGCCGATTTCGGTCGCGGCGGCGCGACGTTCGTGCTGGCCGCCGTCATGGCCGTGTCCGTCGTGACGGTGCCGTTCACCGAGCAGTACGCCCGCGACTCGGTGGACCCGCAGTACTGGGGCACCCCGCGATTCCACGAGAAGAACAAGTCCATCAGCGCGATGTGGGCGGGCGTCGTGTTCGCGATGGCCGTCTGCCACGTCATCGCCGGTGCACTGGCGTCGTCCACCGAGATGACCAACAACCACCCGGGCAATCTCCTGCTCAACTGGGTCGTTCCCATCGCGTTGATCGTCTGGGCGGTCAAGCGCACCGGCAGGATCGCCGGCGATCACTCCGCGACGCCGAACAGCGCGACGCCTCAGGCCACCTGAACCGCGCACGACAACGCCGCGCCCACCGCCCGTGTCGATTCGAGGGCAGTGAGCGCGGCAGAGTCGGTAGCTACGTCAGGCTGACGCCGATCAGGTTGTCGCTTCCGCGTCCAGCAGGGACAGGGTGCTGTTCAACTGATCTTCCGTGACCAACGGGAACTTCACCTTCTCGAGAAGCTTCTTGTCCGTAACCTTCGACCAGTCGTACGTGTGACGCACCAGCGTCTCGTTGGGACCCTGAGACTCCAACTCCCACAGCCACTCCCACCCGGGAGGCTCGGTGCCCGCAGGCGCGGTGGTCCATGCGAGCAGCTTGTCCTTGGCGTAGCCGGTGACGTGATTGTCGGTCTGGTACTCGCCGCCCATGTGATCGCCGGCCATGTTCATCGTGAACACCTCACCGACCTTCTGGATGCGATCCGCATGATCCACCCCGCGGATGAAGCCGGAAGCATCGATCTTCTGATGCCGCTCGGGATTGGAGAGCACATCGAACACCGCGTCGACGGGAGCTTCGATGGTGCGTTCTACGGTGACCTTCGTTGTGTCGCTCATACAACTACGGTGCCCGACGATGAGGCCGCCTAAACGTTCCCCGGCCGATCGACGGCGCTGAGTAAGCGAAGGCTAACCTGAAGGTCCGCATTGTTCGACGTACAGGATCCTCATGAAGCTTCACATCACCGCAGTCACCGTCGCTGCGATCGCATCCCTCGCACTGGCCGGGTGCAGCACCTCCGACACCGCGAACGACAACGCCGCGACACCCGCAGCCGAAGGTTCGTTCCCGGTCACCGTCGACCACATGTACGGCGAGACGACAGTCGATGCACTACCGGAACGCGTCGCGACGTGGGGATTCGGCACCACCGACGCCGTCCTCGCCCTCGGCGTCGTACCCGTCGCCATCCCGTCGGCCGAATACGGCGGAGGCGACGACCTGATGTACCCGTGGGTGTCCGACGCCATCGAGGACCTCGGCGGACAGACCCCGGTTCTGCTCGACAACTCCGCGTACGAACTCCCCGTCGAACAACTCCTGGCCACCGATCCGGATGTGCTGATGGCACCGCACTCCGGACTCACCCAAGCCGAATACGACGCAGTGACCGCGGCAGGCGTCCCCGTCGTCGCGCCACCGGAAGAACTGTGGTCGACGCCGTGGCGTGACGTCATCACCACCACCGGGGACGTCCTGGGCCGCGCCGACGAAGCCCGCGACCTTGTCGCCGACCTCGATCGACAGGTCACCGATGCCGGTGATCAGCACCCCGAATTCGACGGTCGATCCATCGCCTACGTGTCCGAGGCGGCAGACGTCTACTACCTGCTCCTGCCGACGGATCCTCGCGTCGAACTGCTCGAGAATCTCGGGTTCACCACGCCCGAATCGGTGACGTCCCTCTCGAACGGTGAATCGCCGTTCTCCACCACCGTCTCGGCGGAGAACATCTCGACGATCGACGCGGACGTCGTGTTCACCCAGGTCGACACCGACCAGGCCTTGCAGGAGTTCCTGAATTCGGACGTGTCGCGACAGATTCCGGCCGTCGCGAAGGGCGCCGTAGCCGGATTCGTCGGCCAGGAGGCCGGTTCCGCGATCGGGCCGACGGCTCTGTCCATCCCCTTCTTCCTCCCGACCCTCGTCGACGGTCTGGCCGACGCAACGGAAGTCGCCGGCAGCTGACGCAGCCGCGGGTGTACGGTTGCTCCCACGGTGACCCGACGCCCGTGACGCTTCGCCGCACGGTTTCCCTAGTGCGTCGGGACTGACATGAGCAAGCCAGGAGTGGAGTCCGCGGAACGACCGAAGGCTCTGCGCGTATTCGTCGCAGGCTGGGTCATCCAAGACGGGTCGTTCCCACGTGCATCGGTGGGCGACGTGGTCGACGTCGCCCTCGAGCATCACTCGGCGGGACCCGTCCGCTCGGTGCTCGACGACAAACGCTGGGCCACAGCCCGTCCCGCCTTCGGAGCCGGTCCCCGAGGGCGGGACGGAGAACTCCGGTGGTTGCACCTCGTCCACGGCGACGGCTGGAGCGGGCAGTGGTGGGCGGATCGCCCCACGAACGGGTCGGTGATGCTCGACGGGATACTCAGCGCGGTCCTCGACGACCGGGCGATCGACCGACCCGCTCGGGTGCACGGTCGAATCGAGCGAATGCACCTCGTGCACAAGCAAGTCGAGAAAATCGACAACGGCTGGCGCGGAGTCGACGGAACCGAGCGCCTCGACGAGACCGACGCCGTCCCCACGGGTGATCCTTGGTGGGATCCCGAGCCCATCGAGAACGGCCACACGCAGACGACAGGCATCCTCGTCGAACTCGATCTCGATATGCTCTCACCACCAACGCCTTTCGCCGCGGGAGCCGTGTCAGCCGACGGCAGCGACGTCTGGGTCATGCATGCGTCGGACCCCGTCCTGTTGCGTGTCGAGGCAGCAGGCGCCGTTCCCGCGATCACCCGGTTTCTGTTGCCGCTCACCATCGAACCCACCGACGACCGCTGGACCCGACGCCTCCACGCCGTGCCCGGCGGGTGTTGGATCACGTCCGAACACGATGTCCACCGATGCACTGTCGTCGACGAGAACTCCGTGACCATCGACCGGTACGCAACCTCGGGCGCCCGGGCCTCGGCCATGGTCGACGGGTCCCTCTATCTGATCGACGCGTCCGGATCGCACATGATGCACAACCGTCGACACGGGGTGATCCGAACCTGGCCGAGCACGAAGATCCGGGTCCTCGACGAGCACCACCGACGCACAGTCGATGTCGCAGAGCAGGATCGGCCCGACATGACGTTCTCCCGAGCAGATCGCGCCTACGGCCCGCACGGAATCGAATGGCAGGTACACGAAACCGACGAGTTGCTGAAGCTCGACTTCGAGGCGGGAACGACGACGCGGATCGACCTGAACCGAGGCGTGGCCGATGGGCAGGTACGAAGCATCACCCCCAGCGCCTGGGACGACCCCGCCAACGCGGCACTCATCGCCTCCATCACGGTGCCCCGGCCGAAACGCGCGTGAACTCGGCGCCGACGTGGCACAGTGTCGTGGATGACCGACAGGCCCAGGGGGGCGCCGTGGTGGGTTGGACTGACGATCGTGGTCGCGGTACTCGCCGCTCTCGTGTGTCTGCTCGTGCTGTGGGCGTACGTACCGCCCGAACGTAACTACCTGTACTTCGCAATCGCGCAGGATGCCGCGCTCGCCGTGGCCGCGATGTGGCTGCTACTGGGCCTGATCGGGTGGGTGAAGTATCGGAGGCTACGGCTGACGGCAATCGCACCGGTGTTCGCACTGGTCACCGCCGTCCTCGTGGCGTTGTCCCTACCGTCGTCGTTCGCCTTCGCCGTATCCGAGGGCGCGCTGACTGCGACCGCTGAGGAGTGCCCCGACGTCGACACCGCCGAACGACGGGTCGGCCTGTACCGCGTCTGGCACACGATGCCGGTCGATTCAGACGCGACAGGGCAGGGCGGCTGCATGCTGTACCTACGCGGCGGTGGCCGAGTCGACGGCGTGGGCCTGGCCTACCTCCCGCTGGGAATCCCGAACTCGTACACGCACTATGCCGGACGGCCGGACATCGAGTACTCCCACTACGACGGTGAGTGGTACCAGTTCACACAGGTGTTCTGAACAGCTCCGCCAGCGCCGCGTCGTCGCCCCGAAAAGCATTGGCGTCGATGAATTGACCGGCCACCGAGGCACTCTCGGAGAACTGCAGGATCTGCACGGGCTTGCCTCCCATGTCCGCCCAGCCACCGAACCTGCCGGCGCCGCGCGCCGGCGCCCAGTTGTCCCCGGGATACAACCGGGAGGCGAAGTCACGCCCGGAGACGTAATCGCTGTTCCAGACCCCTACCGGTAATCGGTCCAGAGGTGCACTGCCCATTCGCGTTTCCCAGAACCAGCGCGGAAGATACACCGGAAGGAACCGCTGGAACCCCACCGCGCGGTAGGCGTCGAACCGCCGGAGAAGATCGTCCACCGACCCGCCGTTCGTCGTGTCCTCGTAATCCACTTGCAACGGAAAATCAACGCCGCCAGCGTGATTGCGCAGCGTCTCCGCTTCGGCCGCCGGGTCGGTGTTCGTTCGACAGAACACGTACCCGCCCCACCGCCCGGGAAAATGCGTCGCCATCTCCGCAGCGGCCCGCGGCCAGAACGGGTCGCGATACCCGGACCCCTCGGTGACTTTGTGCGTCGCGAACACGAACCCTTCCGCCTTGGCCGCGGCGAAATCGAAGTTGCCCTGATGATTGCTGACGTCGATACCGAACAGTGTCACACCGACCACGGTGCCACACACCTACGACACGGACCCTGGAGCTCGCCCTCGCCCGAAGCTGAGTTAGGGTTCCCTGACCAAACAAGCGGAATCACGGATCGGGTGGATGAGTTCGATGAGAATCGGTGCAGCGATAGTCGGCGCGGTACTGCTCGCAGGCGTCCTGACAGGGTGTTCCAGCTCGGAAAGCGAGACGACCTCCACCGTCCCCACCGGCGAGTTCCCTGTGACGATCGAGCACGTCTTCGGGAGCACCGAGGTGCCGTCGACGCCGGAACGCATCGTCACCCTCGGGGTCTCCGACGCCGACGTCGTACTCGCCCTCGGCCAGGTTCCGGTCGGAAACAGTGGTTTCGCGTTCTACGAAACCGGGCTCGGCCCGTGGGCCCAGGAACAAGTCGGCGACGCCGAACTCACCCGCATAGAGTCGGACTCGGAACCCAATCTCGAGCAGATCGCCGAGCTCGCACCCGACCTGATTCTCGGCCTCAACGCCGGGTTCGACGAGGCGACCTACAACAAGCTCAGCGAGATCGCACCCACCGTCGCGCGGCCGGTTGGCACTGCGGCGTACGCGGTCCCTCGCGCCGCTGCGACCGAGACCATCGCCACCGCAATGGGCATGAAGGACGAGGGGGTGCGGCTCAACGAGGAGACCGACGCCCTACTCGCCGACACCGTAGCCGCGCATCCCGAGTTCGCAGGCAAGACCGGAGTCGCCGTCATGTCCTACAGCGGCGTGTACGCAGGCTTCCTCCCCGGTGACGGACGTGGCCAGTTCCTCACCTCACTCGGTTTCGCGACGCCGCAGCCCGTACTCGACGGCGACACCGGTGACACGTTCTACGTCGAATTCTCGGCCGAGAACACGAACATGCTCGACGCCGACGTCATGCTCGTTCTCGGACCCGACGAGAACTTCGACATCGTCGCCGAGAACCGTGCGTTCGCCAACACCACAGCCGGTCGCAACGGTGCCATCGTTCCCGCCACCCTCGATCAGCGTGGCGCGATCACCTACAACTCGGTGCTGTCCATTCCCTACGCCATCGACACCCTGGTCCCCCGCATCGCGGACGCGCTTCGCTGAGTCCGGATTGACCGGTTCCACAACGGGGCAACACCCTGCATGCCGTCGCTACGACACCTGTCCCTCGCACCCCTCGCCGCCGTCGCCTGCGCACTCGCAGCCGCGGCACCGGCGTCGGCGCTCCCCGGTCCCGAGAACTTCGCCGACGTACCCGCTCGGACCTCGATCTCCTTCGAGCATTCGCCCAGCGGTCTGCGCGTGGGAACCGCCAACGAGAACGACGCCCGACCGGGCTTGTCCACGGTCAAGCTGTACCTGGCGGACTACGCACTACGCCACGGAGACGGGTCGGCCGGCGACCGCGATCTCGCGGCACGGATGATCCAATCCAGCGACGACGGCGCCGCGTCCGCACTGGACTCCAAGTACCCGAACGCGATCGACGCCACCGCCGCCGAATTCGGATTGCCGTCGACCTCCCGCGGAGGTTTCTGGGGTAGTTCCTACACCAGCACCGCGGATACCGTCCGCTTCCTGGAATCGAAGAAAGGAACCGACCCGGCGAGCCCGATCCTGGGATGGATGAACTCGTCGAGCCCCGTCGCCACCGACGGCACCCAGCAGGACTGGGGCACAGGCGAGCTCGCCGACGTGACCGGAACCAAATGGGGCTGGGCCGACGACGCATCCAGCGTCGTCGCATCCGCATCCATCGGCGACGGCTTCTCGATCGCCGCCAACACCTACGGCTCGGCCGCAGCCCAGACCGACGACGTCCTCGGCGCCCTCGGCGGCATCGACCTGTCCCCGGGAGTCGTAGCACCTCCCGCGGTACCCACCCTGGAGCAGTTCCTCGAAATGTTCGGGCCCTAGCTCGAACACCTCGACCAACGGTCAACCGCCTGCCAGGGACCCGAGAGAAGGATCGTCGACGGCGGTAGGGCCCTGCAGCACGGTGGCCGTAGCCCACTTCCGGGCGATCCACCCTGCATCGTTGTCGTCGTCTTCCTCGGCGGCGATCTCGTCGAACCTCACCGTCACGAATCCCTCACCACGATCGCCCATCTCGGCCTGCACTGCACCGAATCTGGCGAGCTCGGCGGCTTTGAGGCCCTGCAGTTCTCGCAGCGGGACGTCGGGAATATTGATGTTGAGTACCGAGTCCACCGAGCCGTGCTCGACCAGCCATGCCACCGCGTCGCGCACCACCGCTTCCGCGGTCTCCCAGTGCTGCGGGTCCGCAGACGCCACCGACGCCGCCATCGAGACGACGCCGTGCGACGACGCCGTCAGTGCCGCCCCGACCGTCCCCGAATGAAGGACTGCAGCACCGGTGTTGGGCCCATGATTGATGCCCGACAGCACCAGATCGGGCGGGTCACCGAACGCACCGCGGGTGGCGACGAACGCGATCAGGGCAGGCGAAGCCTCGACCGCATACACGGGGATGTCGAGTCCGTCGATGCTCCTCGTAGTCGTACCGAGCTTGCCTTCGGGCCCGACTCCCGTGAGCGACGCGCTCGCACCACTGCGCTCCTCGTGCGGCGCAGCAACCACCACGTCCAAACCCAGGTCCACCGCGACCTTCGCGAAAGTCGCAATACCTGCGCTGAAGACACCATCGTCGTTGGTGATGAGAGCACGCACGATCTACGTCCTTTCGTACAGTCGGACATCCACGGACTGCGTCAAACGTTCCACCAGATCTCGCTGCCCGCTACCGAGTCCGCGTCGGGTGACGTTCGCGCTGCCCGCACCGCCGCCCAGCCTCAAGGCATCCCTCGGCGACTGTCCGGCGGCCAGACCTGCCGCCATCCCAGCGCTCATCGAATCACCGGCACCGTGATGGTCGACCTGACTGAGGCCGGGAACGACGATCTCCCACACCTCGCCGTCGACGAGCGCCAACGCCGGTTCCGCCGCCCGTGACACCACGACGATCTCGGCACCCTCGTCGTGCATCGCTTTCATCGAGTCGATCAGGTCCTTGGGATCCTCGGACTCGGCCCGCCCGTCCTCGACAAGGTCTTCGTGGCTCACCTTGAGCACCGTCACTCCACCTTCGAGAGCCGCCGCCAACGTGGGACCCGACAGATCGGCCACGACCGGAATGCCGAGCACCCGCAGATCGGCGCACAAGCGGGTGTAGAGATCCGGTGGGACGACTTCGCCGGTGTGGGGGCCACCGATGATGGCGATGTCGCTGTCCGCACCGACGGCGAGGGATACCCCGAACAGGTCGTCGAGCGCATGCCGAGCAAGCGGAGGCGGGTCGATGGTGGCCACCTCGCGACGGTCCCCGTCGCGGCGATCGTGAACGTAGGAACCGCTTTCCTGCCCGATGTCGACGGCGGCGACCGTGATGCCCTCCCGCTCGATGAGATCCTTCAGAACACCACCGGTCTCGCCGCCGAATACGCCGCACAGAGTGACGTCGAGACCGAGAATCGAGGCCATCCTGGCGATCCAGTGGCCCTGCCCACCCGCGTGGACATGAAGCTCGGAGGTGCCGGACGGTGCTTTGTCGACGGTGACCGTCAACAGCGGGGATGGCGCGAAGACCATGGCTGTGGGTTTGTCTTTCGAATTCGGCACCGACTGGTAATAACCAGCCCCAACGGCTTCAAACGGACAATTCGCCGCCAGGTTTGGTAACGGTCGGTTTCGGTTACCTACGGCTGGCTTGCTGCCCCCATGATCGGAGACCGCCATGCCGCTCAATCGTCGCGCCTTTCTCGCCGGGACCGGTGCACTCTCGGTGCCGCTGTGGCTCAGCGCCTGCGGCTTCGTCGGAGGAGTCTCGCAGAACACGTCCAGCGAAGGCACCCTGACGTTCACCACCTGGGGCACCGATGCCGAACTCGCAGGCTTCCGCAACTCCATCGCCGCGTTCGAGGCCGCCAACCCCGACACCACGATCGAACTCAACGCCGTCCCGTACGAGCAGATGTTCACCAACATCGACGCCCAACTACAGGCAGGCAACCCACCCGACATCTTCCGGGTGCCGTACTACACCTTCGGCGCCTACGCGGGCCGCGGCCAACTGCTCGACCTGTCCCCGCACCTCTCGTCGGGCAGGCAGGGTCAGTTCACCGAAACCGCCTGGGCTGCAGTTCAGAACAACGGCACCCCGTTCGGGTTGCCGCACCACACCGACACGTCGGCAATCCTTGTCAACAACGAACTGCTCTCGGCTGCCGGGATCGACGAGGTTCCGACGAGCCTCGACGACGCGTGGACGTGGGACGAGCTGACGGCCATCGGCGACTCACTGCGTGGCTCACTGCCCGCCGACAAGTATCCGTGGGCCTACAACTGGCAGGGCAACGGTGTCACCCGGTGGCTGAGCCTGCTGTTCCAGGCGGGAGGCGCGTTCCTCGACGCGGATCAGAAGACTCCGATCATCGACTCCGACGAAGGCAGGCGCGCAGTCGAATTCGCGAGCTCGTTCTTCGACAAGGGTTTCGTACCGGCCAACAACACCATCGCGTCGTCCAGCTACGCCAGCGAATCGTGGTTCTCCCAGTCGGTCGCCATGGTGTGGTCCGGCGCCTTCCAGATTCCCGACGCCGAATCCACGGCATCGTTCGACTGGACGGCCACGTTCGCGCCGCGCGACCGCCGGGGCGGCGGCGACTTCGGCGGTAATGCTCTCGTTGCCACCGCCCAGACACAGCAGCCGGAACTGGCGACGGCGTTTCTCGAATTCCTCACCGACGCAGAGCAGATGCAGAGCTTCTGCCGAGACGCGTCGCTCCTGCCGACTCGTTCCGATCTGCTGAACTCCGACCTCGAGTTCACCGTGCGTCCCGAGCTCGCCCCGATCTTCGCAGCCCAGGCGACGACGGTTCAGCCCGAGGACGCGGCACAGGTGGCGTCGCCGTCGATGTCGGGGATCATCTCGGTGCTGAAGGAACAACTCGATCTGTCGTTCACCGGGTCGCAGGACAGTGCTGCCACCGTCGCGGCGCTGCAGAGCGGCATCGCGCAGGCAACCGGCTCCTGATGCCGGGCAAACGGAAGGAAGCCGTCGCAGCGGCAGGCTTTCTCGCGCCCAGCTACACATTGCTCGGAGTGTTCGTCCTCATCCCGTTGGTCGCCGCGTTCTGGGTCAGCCTGCAACGCACCGACGGATTCGGCAGCGGCACGTTCACCGGACTGGACAACTACTCTCGGCTGCTGAGTGATCCGCTCTTCTGGCGGTCTTTGGTGAACACGCTCGTGTTCACTGCACTGGTGACGCCGCTGTCGATGTTGTTCGGGCTCGTCGCGGCGGTACTGCTCAATTCTGCCCTGCCCGCTCGGCCGCTGTGGCGCGCGCTGATCATCCTGCCGATGGCGGTGTCCGGCGTCGCGACCGGGTTGATCGGCATCCTGATCTTCGACCAGAACTCGGGCGTACTGAACAACCTGCTGACGTTCTTCGGACTCCCCAGCATCGACTGGCAGTCCTCCCCCGGCCCGGCGTTCGCATCGATCGTGATCGCGACGGTGTGGTGGCGGACCGGACTGAACATGCTGATCTACCTCGCCGGCCTGCAAGGGCTCGGCCCCGACCTGCACGAGGCCGCCCGGCTCGACGGCGCAGGCGTCTTCCAGCGCTTCCGGTACGTCACGGTGCCGCTGCTCGGTCCGACGTCGTTCTTTCTGTTGGTGCTCAACGTCATCTACTCGTTCCAGGTGTTCGATCTCGTCTTCGTCCTCACCGGCGGTGGACCGGGCGGCGCAACGTCGGTGCTCGTCACCTACGCCTACGAAACAGGCTTCGTCACCCGCGATCAGGGATACGCCGCCGCCATCGGCATGGTCCTCTTCCTGTTCGCGCTGACCTTCGCCGCCGCGCAATGGCGAGCGAGCCGGACGAAGGATCTGGTCGAATGAAAGCCGTTCGCACGCTTGCCGTCGCCGTCATCGGCCTGATCACCGTTGCACCGCTGTACTGGATGTTGGCCGTCGCATTCTCGACGCGCAGTGAACTTCTCGGCGGCGGCGAATTGCGCCTGTGGCCGAGGCAACTCACCACCTCGAACTTCGATCGCGTCTTCTCGTCCTTCCCGGTGACGACCTGGCTCGGCAATTCCGTCGCCATCGCAGTCGCCACCACCATCATCTCGGTAGTGACGAGCCTGCTCGCCGGCTACGCGTTCGCGCACTTGAGATTCCGCTTCTCCACGCCGCTGTTCTTCGTCGCTCTCGCCACGATGGTCCTGCCGGTCCAGGTCATCATGGTGGCCTTGTTCCGCATCGTCGTCGGCCTCGAGCTCTACGGCACCTACTGGGCCGTGATTCTGCCGACCGCCGCGTCGGCGTTCGGATTGTTCCTCGCACGGCAGTTCATGCTCGGCATCCCGCGTGAACTGATCGAAGCAGCCCGGCTCGACGGGGCGAGCCAGTGGCAGATCTTCCGTCGCATCGTCCTACCGTTGTCGAGGCCGTTGATCGCCGTACTGACGTTCATGAGCCTGCTGTCGTCGTGGAACGATTTCGCATGGCCGTTGATCGCGCTGCGCGAGAACGAATTGTTCACTCTGCCGATCGGCCTGCTCTACCTGCAAGGTCAGGCCAACAGCGACTACGGCGCGACCATGGCCTTCGCGCTCGTCAACGTCGTCCCCATGGCCGTGGTGTTTCTCCTGTTCCAGCGATACTTCATCGCAGGCTTCGCGCGGAGTGGAATCAAGTAGGGTCGGCGACCATGCCTGCATCCGATCGGACCTGGTGGAACTGGGCGTCCGCCGTCACCACGGTGCTGGTAGCGCTCGGATGCGGCCTCGTTCTGTGGGCCTTCACGCCTCCCAGCGCCAACGGCCTGTTTCTCGGTCTCGCCGTGTGTCTGCTCGTGGTGTTCGCGGTGCTGTGGTCGGTACTCGCCCTCATCGGCTGGTCCAAGTACCGGGCACGGGGGTGGAGTGTCGTCGCACCCGTTCTCGTACTACTCACCGTCGGCGCAGTGGCGTTGTCGCTGCCCCGGACCGTTGCATTCGCAGTATCCGAGGACGCGCTGACGGAGACTGTCTCGCAGTGCCGTTCCGCATCCGGGGGTCAACGAATCGGCGTCTACACCGTGGTGGCCGTCCGTCCACTGGGTACCGGATGCCTCGTCTTCGTCGACAGCGGACTGGGCGATTCCATCGGCTTCGGCTACCTCCCCGACGGTCCCCCGGCGCCGGGCCGGCCGCAGTACGACGAGGCCATCGACTTCTACGACTGGAGCGGCGACTGGTACCGATTCGAGCAGGACTTCTGAACGGTCACTTCGGAGACCACCGCTTCCATCGCCCATCCACGGGCATCGCGACACGTAACTCGGGAATCGGGCCACGACCCGAATTGCGCCAGTTACCGCCCTCCCACGCGTGCTCGACCATCGAATCGACAATGCGCTCGGAAAACTGGCCCGAGACGAGAGCGGAGAGGTACCTGTTCAGGTGGCCGATCAGATTCTCAACGTTCTCTTCACACGCGTCGCACCCACACGCGGGCAACGCGATTCGCTGCGATGCACCCACATCGAGAAACACTCCGGGAAACGACGTGAACGAGACGATCAACGGCGCCTGATCGTCCTGCGCTGGTACGAAGTGAACGGCCTCGACCACCTGCGAACCCGGGTCACCGGCCACACGAGTGACATCGACGTCGAATCGTGTCGCCAAATCGTCCGCAACTTCTTTCGCCGCAGTCACCAGCGGCGCGAACCGCTCCGGATTGGTCACCCGTCCGTACGCCTCGTCCGACACGACTCGTTACGATACGCACCGTGCGTTCACTCGTGCTGCTGCTGAGCCTCACCGGCGCTGTTGTCGGTCTTCTCCCTGTAATTCTCGAGCTCGTTCAGCAGGCATACTTCCTCTCCGAGGTCGAGTACAACGGTGTGTACGAACCGCTGCGGGGAGTGCAGACGAGCCGCGCCTACGAGACCTCGCAAGACATCTCGTTCCAGGTTCGATCGGGGCTGTTCCTGCGACGGGCCGTCTGGTTCGCCCCTCTGATAGGTGCGGCGCTCGGGGCTGTCGCAGGGATCATCGCGTACCGATTCGGATTCCGGCTTACCAGGGGTGCCTGACGCTCCAATTTGTTGCGTCATATGCCTGGATCTGCCTTTCAGCACCGAATAGTGGAGCAGGAGGCCCGGTCCCGAGCCCTCAAGGGAGGCTCCTCAGCACCAAGCGGATACCTACGACGCCGGCGACGGGGAAGACGGCGGCCACGAGCCACGGCGTGCTCGAACCCCACCCCGTCGACGGAGCGGCGTCGACAACTGCCCCGATTGCGACCGAACCGATCAGAACGCCGATGCCTCCGAGTGATGCCATGAAGCCGTAGTAGGCACCCAGCCTGCGCTCACCGGCCAATCGCGGGACGATGTCACGGGCCTGCGGCATGGCGATCATCTGCCCGAGTGCGAGCAGGGCAACGAACCCTGCCGCCGGAAGCAGGCCGACGAACCCGCTGAGCCCGAAGGGAGTCGTCAGTGCCACGACCACGAACGACAGTGCCATGACGGCCAATCCAGCAGGCAACGTGACCCGGGGTGATCGTGCGCCTACCATGCGGGTGATGCCCATCTGCGAGGACACCACGAACACGGCGGAGATCGCGAAGAACCACCCCAGTACTGCCTGAGATCCCCACGCCCGTTCGACCTCCAGGGGCAGCAGCAGATACAGCTGGTTGTACGCGACCAGTTGGCTGCTCATCGCGACCGCGAACAACACGAAAGTCTTGTTTCGCACCACGTCGTTCCACCCCGAGAGCCACGACTCGCCTCGATGCTCGCCCGGCTCGTTCGGCAGCCATCTCAGGTGTGCTCCGATGACGCCGACGAAAATCACGGCAGCGACCGTGCAGGCGACACGGAAGTCGACGACCAGCAACACCGATCCGATCAACGGGCCGGTGAACGATCCGATTTGATTGCACACCGACAGCAGCGCGAACGTCTCGACCCGGCTGGGCCCGTCGTCGCGCTCACTTCTTCCCGCCTCGATGGCGATCGCGGACTCGACGGCGGGGGAGAACAACGCGGCTGCGAAGCCGATGGCCACCGTCGCCGCGACCACACCGGCCAGAGAACCTGCGACCGCCATTCCAAGGAATCCGAGCACCCGGATGCCGCAGCCTACGAGAACGACCGGCTTGATACCCCATCGGTCCGCCAGGGTGCCGCCGATGAAGAACAGTCCCTGCTGCGAGAACGTGCGGACGCCGAGGACCACACCGACCACCGCCGCACCGAGCCCCAGGTCGGACGTCAAGTGCACCGACAGGTACGGCAGCACCATGAAGAACCCGATGTTGAACGTCATCTGGGTCAGCACGAGAAGCCGGATCGTGGGGGTTGCCCGCGCCAACTCGGTGATGAACGACCAGCGCCATCTCGAATGTCGGCCGTCGACGCCCGCCGCCACGATCAATCCCCTCGCTCGTTCAGTAGTCCGACCACGATATGACTTCGGGGATCGGCATAGGTTAGCCTATCCGCGTTCGTCGCCTCGTACGTTCTGCGCGAGTGGATCGCGCAGACATGCCGCGTCCACTCACGCATTGTGCCGTCCCAGAAAGTGTTCATCGTGAGTGCATTGCTCAGGCGCGTCGGCGCCATGGCCGTCGTCGCTGGACTTCTCACCGCGTGCGGTGAATCCGAGGCCGTCACCGATTCCGACGCCGTCGGCGGCAACGGCGACACGGCCTACCCACTCGTCCTCGACAACTGCGGCGAGTCGGTCACCGTCGATGCTCCCCCGCAGCGCGTGGTGTCGTTGGACCAGAATTCGACCGAGATCCTGTTGTCTCTCGGCCTGCAGGACCGCATGGTCGGCACCGCGTCGTGGACCGACCCGGTGCGAGAGAACCTCGAAGCGGCGAACTCCGACGTCCCCCGCCTCGCCGACAACGCACCCACCTACGAGGTGGTGCTCGACGCCGACCCCGACTTCGTCACCGCGTCGTTCGGCCGTCACTTCAAGGAGGGCGGCGTCGCCGAGCGTGCCCGCTTCGCCGAGACCGGCGCCCAGACCTACCTGTCGCCGACCGACTGCGACAACGGCCTCAGCATCAACGGCGGCAACACCAGAACCAACCCGTTGACAGTCGACGCGCTCTACCAGGAGATCACCGAGCTCGCCGAGATCTTCGACGTGCAGGACCGCGGCGCCGCCCTGGTCACCGAACTGCAGGACCGCATGACCGCCGCGACCGCCGAACTGGCCGAGACCGGTGAGACCATGGCGTTCTGGTTCGCCGACACCAAGAGTCCCTACGTCGCCGGCGGACTCGGCTCCGCCAACCTGATCGCGACGACGGTCGGCGCCACCAACGTCTACTCCGACCTGGACGACGACTGGCCGGCCGTCGGTTGGGAGACGATGGTCGACCGCAGCCCGTCCGTGCTCGTGCTCGGCGATCTGCTTCGTGCGCGCTTCCCCGGCGACCTCCTCGCCGACAAGATCGCGTTCCTGGAATCGGACCCGGTCACCAACACCATGCAGGCCGTACAGGACAAGCGCTACATCTCTCTCCACGGAGCCGAGATGAACCCGTCCATCAGGCTCGTCGACGGTGTCGAGAAAGTCGCCGCGGGCCTGCGTGAGATGGGCCCACAGTCCTGAACACCACAGTCCTGAACACCACGGCACCTGCAGTACGTCGCGGGCTGGGTCTGCCCGCCGTTCTGGCGGGCGGCCTCGTCCTGCTCGTGGCATCGGTCGCCGTCGCGATGACGCTGGGGCCTGCGAGTGTGTCGCTGGTCAACGTCCGCGACGTCGTCACCAATCATCTGGGTCTGACCGACATACCGGTGAAGGTGTCCAAGAACGCGATCGTCTGGGAAGAACGACTGCCTCGCAGCCTCGTCGCCGCCGCATGCGGGAGCGGCCTGGGCATCTGCGGTGTCATCATGCAGTCGCTGCTGCGAAACCCGCTGGCGGACCCGTTCGTGCTCGGCATCAGCTCGGGAGCCTCGACAGGAGCTGTCGTCGTCGGCATCCTCGGAATCGGTGGTGCCGCACTGGGCCTGTCCGGTGGCGCGTTCGTCGGTGCCCTCGTCGCGTTCGGGCTCGTCCTTCTGCTCGCCCACCTGTCGGGCGGAAACAACGACCGGGTCATCCTCGCGGGTGTGGCCAGCACACAACTCTTCTCGGCGTTGACGTCGCTCGTGATATTCGCGTTCGCCGATTCCGACGAGACCCGCGGCGTCATGTTCTGGCTACTCGGATCACTCGAAGGCGTTCGCTGGGACGACGTCGCCCTGTGCGTCGCGGTGGTCGCCGTCGGAGTCGCCCTCTGCTTCTATTACGCCTTCGTCCTCGACGCCTTCAGCTTCGGGAACGAGGTGGCGTCCTCCCTCGGAATCAACGTGCGCGCAGCACGTACTGCACTGCTCGTCGTCACCGCGCTGATCACCGCGACGCTCGTCAGTGTCGCAGGCGCCATCGGATTCGTCGGCCTCGTACTGCCGCACGCCGCACGATTTCTCATCGGATCACGACACAACCGGCTGATCCCCGTGACCGCGCTGATGGGCGCGGTGTTCATGGTCTGGGTCGACGCCGTCTCCCGTGTCGCCTTCGCGCCGACGCCTCTGCCCGTCGGCGTCGGCACGGCGCTGGTGGGAGTTCCTGCATTCATCGCCATCCTGGCCAGACGGAAGAAGTCCGCATGACACTCGCAGCGTCCGACGTGCGGTGGCAGCGCGGGGGTGCTCTCGTCGTCGACGGGGTGACTCTGACACCGGCGCCCGGTGACACCGTCGGACTGCTCGGCCCCAACGGATCCGGCAAATCCTCACTGCTGCAACTGATGAACGGCGCCGTCAAGCCGACGTCCGGCGTCGTCACGCTCGACGACGCGGAACTGGCCGGCATGCGTCGACGCGACATCGCGAAAGCCGTTGCCGTGGTGAGTCAGCACGCCGACACGGATTTCGACATCACCGTCGCAGACGTCGTTCGGCTCGGCCGCATCCCGCACCGTGGCGCATTCGGCGGTAATGCGTCGGCGGACCAGAAGGCAGTCGACGCTGCGTTGAAACACACCGGGTTGACCGACAAGGCGCACCGGTTGTGGCACCAACTGTCCGGTGGCGAGCGACAGCGGGCACAGATCGCGCGCGCCCTCGCCCAGGAACCGCGCGAGCTTCTGCTCGACGAACCGACCAATCACCTCGACATCCATCACCAGCTCGAACTACTTTCCCTCGTTTCCCGGCTGCCCATCACCAGCGTCGTTGCGTTGCACGATCTCAACCTCGCAGCGATGTTCTGCACCCACATGGTGGTGCTGTCGCAGGGCAAAGTGGTCGCTGCGGGCACCCCGGCTGCGGTACTGACCGAGGATTTGATCTGGGAGGTCTATCAGGTGCGAGCCCACGTGAGCACCCACGGGCCGAACGACACAGTGTTCATCCGTTTCGACTACCGATAGGCCCCGGAGCCGAACACCGGAACACGACGCGGCCCACTACTGTGACGAATATGCACACCTGGCTCGAGAAGCACCAGATCGCTCTGTATCTGGCTGCTTTGACGGTGGGAGCCGTGGTGGGGTTGGCGTCACCGCAGTCGGCGCCGGTGTTCGAACACGCCATCAACCCGGTCCTGATCGTGCTGTTGTACGCGACGTTCCTCGCAGTCCCGTTCGCCTTGATCGGAAAGGCGCTGAAGGACACTCGGTTTCTCGCCGCCGCGGTGCTCTTGAACTTCGTGGCGGTGCCGATCATGGTGTTCGCTCTGACGCGGCCCGTGTCCGGCAACGAGGCGGTTCTCGTCGGGATTCTGCTGGTGCTGCTGGCGCCCTGCATCGACTACGTCATCGTGTTCAGCGGACTGGCGGGAGCCGCGTCACAGCGTCTGCTTGCCGCGGCTCCGCTGTTGATGCTTCTTCAAATCGCTTTTCTGCCACTGTATCTGTGGATGTTCGTCGGCTCCGACGTCGTGGCTGTCATCGATGTGACGCCGTTCGTCCACGCGTTCTTCCTACTCATCGTCGTTCCCCTCGGATCGGCGGCTGCGACACAGGCCGTGGCACGCCGGCACGCAATCGGCCGGACAATTATGGACACCGCAGCGAAAGCGATGGTTCCGTTGATGATGGCCACGCTGCTGGTGGTGGTCGCGTCGCAGATCGATTCCGTTCGTGACCGCGGAACGGAACTGGCCTCCGCAGTAGCCGTATTCATCGCGTTTCTGGTAGTCATGGCGTTCGTCGGTCTGGCCGCTGGACGGATCGCTCGCCAGGACGTACCTGCGACGCGTGCCCTCGTCTTCTCCGGCGCTACCCGTAACTCGCTCGTCGTGCTGCCGTTGGCGCTCGCTCTGCCGGATTCTCTGTCGGTAGCCGCGGTGGTCGTGGTGACGCAGACGTTGGTGGAGTTGGTCGGCATGGTGGCGTACGTTCGACTCGTCCCGCTCTTGGTTCCCGATCGAGCGCCTCGGTGACGGACACGGTCCAAGCCTCGACGCCTAGCCGCCGGAGGCGGGCGTCAGCACCGCGTCCACCGCGAAATACAGTGTGGCGGTTTCGGTGTGCAGAACCGAATGGTCGATGGGCATCGCCCGATCCAGCGACAGGCCGGTGACGACGGTGTTGAGGAACGTTGCCTGCTGAGCCAGGTCGCCGGCGGCGCGGGCTCCCTCCTTGTCCAGGACGCCCAGCCAGTGTTCGACCCTGCGCCTGCCCTCGTCGGTGATCGCCGCGTACGAGGCGCGAAGCCGGTCGGTGGGTTCGGGTTCCACGAACGATGCCATGAAGGTCAACCACGCCTCCCGTGCCTTGTCGCCGACGAGCGGGCTCAGAATCAGACGCAGGCACTGCACCAGACGGTCCCGCGCCGGCACCGTCTCGTCGTGAATGACCTGGTCGTCCGTCGTCACCACGTCGTAGATGGTCTCGAGAACAGCATCGCGCAGCGCGCGCTGCGTCGGGAAGTGGTGCCGCAGCGACCCCATGCTCACTCCGGCGCGCGCGGCCACCGAGCGCACGCTCAGCGTCGACGCCTGATCCTCGCCGATCATCTCGCACGCCGCGATGATGATCTTCGCTCGCGTATCGAGCACCTCTGCCATCGTGTCCCTCTTTCCACTCGACTAGCACGCCGTGCTAGCACAGTGTGCTAGTGTCGGCTCATCGCTTACGACAGTACAGCGTGCTAGTGCTTCTACCAGGAAAGGAAGAGCAGTGTTCGACGAATGGAAACAGCACAGGGCCACCCGCCGGGTGCGAGTGGGCGACGGACGCGCACTACAGCGATTTCGCTGGTGGCAACTGCCCGGCCGCGCGCTCTTCTACCTGAAGCGCGAGAACACGGAGTACGCGATCGACGTCAGGCACTGGCAGAACCAGAGCTCGGGAGACGTCAAGGCAGACCTCTACCGGGACGGGCGCCACCTCGCAAAATCGAAACTACCTGCGGCGTTCACCGTCGACGGCGGTATCATCGACGTCGCGATGAGCGGCTTCGGCCTCAAACGCTGCCACTTCATCGCCGACGACGGTACCGAGCATCAGCTCGTGCCGGACCCCGCGTCGGCAGAGGGGCGTCGGGCGCGCCTCGACCGCCACCACCCGATCGCCAGCCGCGCCATCGGGGCGGTATCGGCAACGATGCTGATCGTCGGTGTCGTGCTGCTGCTTCTGCAGCTCGCTGACGCGTTGTCGAAGGCGCCGCCCATCGCCGATTCCCTCGGAGTCTTCACCTCACCCGTCAGCTTGCCGGTGTGGCTGAACATCACGCTCACCCTTGCCACCGCCGTCGCCAGCATCGAGCGAGGCCTTCGCCTGCGCTACCACTGGCTGCTCGACGCAGCGGCCAACTGAACCGAAAGGAAACACCATGAAAGTGATTCGCCCAGCATTGATCCTCGCGGTGTCCGGAACGGTGATCGCCGGTTGTTCGGCATCCTCCACCCCGGACACGGACGCGCACCCACCTCCCGCCACGGCCGCATACGACTGGACCGCACACAACCAACCGATCACGTGGACTGCCTGCCCCGAAGACGTCGACAGCACCGGATTGCAGTGCGCCACAGTGCCGGTACCTCTGGACTACGACGACCCGGACGGCGAACGAATCGACCTCACCATCTCCAAGCTCGCGTCGACGAACCCCGACGAGCGGCGCGGCTCGCTCATGCTCAATCCCGGCGGCCCCGGCGGCACCGGACTGGACCAACCCACGTTCCTCGTCGAACGCGGAATACCGCAGGAGACACTGGACGCTTACGACCTCATCGGCATCGACACACGCGGAATCGGACACTCGTCGCCCATCAACTGCGGAATCACCGACGACATCCAGTACCGCGGAGCTGTTCCACCGTATGCCTACGACGACAGCGCATTCGACGAGCAGAACACCGTAGCCAGGCGCGTCGCGGAGAACTGCGCCGAGGGCGACGACGGCCGCATGAAGCACGTGACGACGGCCAACATGGCACGCGACCTCGACAGCATCCGTCAAGCACTCGGAGACGAGAAGGGCAATTTTCTCGGGTACTCGTACGGATCCGCACTCGGAGGTGCGTACGCATCGTTGTTCCCGGACAAGACCGACCGAATAGTGTTGGACAGCAACATCGGTGACACACACCTCGACCGCGACGGTATGCGTAGTTACTCCGAAGGCATGGAGGACACCTTCCCCGATTTCGCGAAGTGGGCGGCGGGGCGCAACGAGCAGTACCGATTGGGCAGTACGCCGGAGGAAGTACGGCAGACGTACTTCACCATCGCCGACAAGCTGGATCGCGAACCGGTCGAGGGACTCGACGGCCGCAGCTTCCGGCTCGGAATGTTCGTGGCGCTGTACAACCCGGCTTCGTACGACGCGACGGCACAGACATGGAGGGCAGCGCTGGACACACTCCCCTCCGAGGGCCCACCCGTCGGACACGGAGCGTCCGCATTCGACAACACCTGGTCGGTCTTCCTGGCGGTCACCTGCAACGACGTCGAATGGCCCCGTGACCCGGAGGTCTACAAGCAGGCGATCGAAGAAGACCGCGAGAAGAACCCGCTGTTCGGCGCCGCAGCCGCGAACATCATGCCGTGCGCGTACTGGCAGCTCGAGCACACCGAACCACCCGTGCCCGTGGAGGCCGACGGCCCGACGAACATCCTCGTCGCACAGCACCGACGCGACCCGGTGACACCGCTCGCCAACGGCGAACGAATCAACGAGATGTTCGGCGACCGCTCGCGACTCCTCACCGCCGACGGAAGCGGTCACGGCGTCTACGCTCTCGGGCAGAACCAGTGCGCCCAGGACGTCATCACCGACTACCTGGTCGACGGAGTCATGCCGAACGACGACGTCAGCTGCTGACTCGGGCTACGAATCCCCACGCGCGCGTCAGAATCGCAGCGTTTGACCTCGAGTGCACTCGAGCTTCTACCGTCGAGTACATGAACACGACACGAGACATGCAACCGCCGGAAAAGCAACCCATAGGATTCTGGACCGTCCGCGCAGGTGAAGCGATCCGCACCCGGACCCAGGGCGCGCTCCGCTACATCGATGTGGCACAACCCGAATGGTGGCTTCTTCACCAACTTTCGCTGCACCCGGGAGGCGTCGATCGTGATGCGACCATCGAGCTGATCGGCCACAACGACACCCCGCAGGCGATCGTCGACGCCATCGACTCCGCAACGCACAAGGGGTGGGTGACGCAAACAGACTCCAGGCTGACGTTCACCGACGCGGGCGCCGACAAGTTCCGCGACGCCGCCGACGTCCAACGCGACCTACACACCGAACGGATGCAGGGGGTCAGCCCGGAGGACTTCGCGACGACCATTCGAGTGCTGCAGCAGACCATCGAGAACGTCGGCGGTGACGCCTGGCATTGGTAGCATCACCGACAGTTCGCGGCACGGAAAGTCGAGAATCCACACCGGGAGCACTCCTATCGTTTCGGTCAGAACGAAGGAAGGCAGGACGGCATGCTCGGTCGGTGGAACGAGGCTCTCGGTTACATCGAGGACAACGTGGCGGGTGAGATCGACGCGACGGAGCTTGCGCGGATCACGCTCACCTCGGAGTATCACTTCCGACGCGTCTTCTCGGCGCTGGCAGGCATGCCGCTGTCGCACTACATCCGAGCCCGCCGAATGACGTTGGCAACGGCGGAGATTCTCGACGGTGTCGGAATTCTCGACGTCGCGTCCAAGTACGGATACTCGTCGTCGGACGCCTTCACTCGGGCGTTCCGCCAGATGAACGGCCTGACGCCATCGGCGGCACGCAGGCCGGGTGCAGTCCTTCGTTCGCAGCAAGCGGTGACATTTCACCTGACCATCGAAGGACGGAGCACCATGCGATACCGAATAGTCGACCTGCCGGAGTTCCACATCGTCGGTAGAAAAACGCGAATCCCCTTGAAGTATCAGGGCGAGAACACCGCGATGACGGAGTTCCACCAGAGCCTGAAACCCGGAACCGGGCAGGCGCTCACAGCGGTCGCCGACGTCCCGGAGTTACCCGAGATCCTCTTCGTCAGTGACGGATTCGAGCCGGAGCGAGAAGACGGGAGCCTGTTCGACTACTACTTCGCGGTGGCGTCGTCGACGCACCATCCGGAGTGGGACTCGCTCCGGGTGGCGCCGTCGAAGTGGGTGGTGTTCGAGGCGCAGGCGTCGGAGAGCTTTCAGTCCGCACTGCAACAACTCTGGGCCGATGCGTTCAGCGAATGGTTCCCTTCCAACCCCTACCAAGTGGTCCCGGGGCCGGAACTGCTGACCGTCACCGAGAAGAGCGCCGACTGGACTTCGGGACGCGGCGAGCTCTGGATTCCCGTCGAGCGAGGCTGAGGATGGGAGTGGCGCGGAGCTAGGTACCGGCCAGCTCCGCATGCCGGAAAGGCTACCGTTGCTCGGTGACCGCCTACTCCGATCGTGTCGCCGAATACGTACACCTGCTGGACTCGATGGGCGCGGTGCACCCGTCGGATCGGCAGTTGGTCACCGAGTGGGCGACGTCGGTGTCGGGACCCATCGTCGACGTCGGCTGCGGCCCTGGCCACTGGACGGACCATCTCGCGTCCCTCGGCCACAATATTCGGGGGATCGATCCGACGCCTGAGTTCGTCGAACATGCGTCTCGCAGGTATCCAGGGCGAAAGTTCGACGTCGGGGTCGCCGAGAAACTGCAGGGACCCGTCGGCGGGATCCTGGCCTGGTACTCCCTCATCCACCACACACCGGACGAGATCGCCGCGCCGCTCGAAGAATTCGCACGGGTGCTGCGACCAGGTGGAAGCCTGCTGATCGGGTTCTTCGAAGGGTCCGAACTGGGCCCGTTCGATCACGCGGTCACGACGGCCTATCGGTGGCCCGTACCTGCGCTGACGGACCGGCTGGGAGCGTTCGACGTCGTCGAAACGCACACCCGAACGGGCGTCGGCTGTCGACCACACGGGGCGATTTTCGCTACGGTGAAGTCGTGAACACACACATGTTGTGGGGTTTCGCGATCGCCGCGGCGCTGGCGTACGTCATTCCAGGGCCCGACTGGTTCGTGGTGCTCAGACACTCGTCGCGATCACGAGCAGACGGTCTGCGCGCCGCGTTGGGCGTCCAGAGCGGGCTGATGGTCCACATGACCGTGGCGGCACTCGGGCTGTCCGCGGTACTGCTCGCGAGCTCTCAGGCGTTCACCGTCGTCAAGCTCCTCGGGGCCGCGTATCTCGTGTTCCTCGGTGTCCAATCTCTGCGCGACGCCGTACGCGGCAGACCCGCGCCGGACACCACCGACCGATCCGGGCGGATCTGGGCTCAGGCATTCCTCGCCAACGTCCTCAATCCGAAAGCCGCACTGTTCTTCGTTGCCGTACTGCCCCAGTTCATCGACCCGGCCGCGGGCGTGACCCTGCAGATCGTCGTGCTCGGAGTGTTGGACATTGCCCTCGGTGCACTGTGGTGGCTGCTGTTCGTCGTCATCACCGTGCACCTGCAGGGCCTTCTCCGACGCAGGCGCGCCCGGATGGCCATCGACGGCACCGCGGGCATTGCGCTCTGCGGCCTGGGCGGGGCGCTCGCCTTCACCTCCCGCCCATGACTGCGCTGTGGGTCCTGTGAGCACCGGGGTTTCATGAACTTCGTCGAGGACCTCGCCCCCCAACGACCCAGGTGTGAGGCGCATCAACTACGCCTTCGTCCCCGACGACGACCGTCGAACACCGTGGCTGCACCGCGGGAGAACCCACAACGCACGTACCCGCTACTTTCTCAGCCCGCTGCCGACGATCTATCTCGAATTCACTGTCTCCTACCCGAAACAGGAATCGACCGGGCAATGACAGTGGCGGTGCGCGACCCGATTCACGTCACGGGAACATGAAACAGCTGTCAGTTGGCGGCTTCGTACGCCTCGACGATTTCCGCTGGAATCCGGCCGCGGTCGTTGATCTCGTAACCGCTGTCCGCGGCCCACTGCCGGATCGCACGAGTCTGTGCCGGATCACGCTTGGTGGTCGGGGCGGACACAGCGGGCGCGCTCTGTGCCGCACCGGCCGGCGCGGCCTTGCGCTTACGCCCACCGACACGAGTGGCGTAGTCGACGTAGAATTCGACCTTCTTGCGAAACTCGTTGGCGTTCTTGTTCTTCAGGTCGATCACGTAGTCGACACCGTCGAGCGAGAATTCGATGGATTCCCCTTGGCCCTCGTCGATCGACGTGCCATCGATGTCATCGATCAATTCGTAGATAACCTGCTTCGCCACGGTGCGAGGCCTTTCGTATCGAGGGATTTGTCTTCAAGGCTATCCAATAGCGAATGGAAAAGCAGAATCGGGTTGAGAATCGTTATTCGAGATGACCGCAGTGGAGACCGTTCGGTACGCCGGCGCGTGAAATGCGAAGGATTGATTCCGATGAAAATGGGGAACAAGTGTCGCGGACAAGAAGGGACCTTCACCGATGACGCTCGACCACACCGCGCACGCCGAAAACAGCACTGAACCCGAGGAGTCGATTCTCCTCGACGCACTCCCGACGAAGATCGTGCTCGACATCGTCGGCGCGACGACGCTGTTCACCGCCATCGCACTCGCTCTCGACGTGTCCGACGGGGTCCTGGTCACCGCCATGGTCGGGGCGCTCGTCGTTGCCTCACGCCTGCTACGACGGCGTGTGCCCGACGAAGTGTGAAACGGATCCCCGGTGGGTAGTACGGCCCTATCTATCCAGCGAAGGAAGTTCCGCATGCCCACCTCACGTGAGACCACAGCCAGCTGCGACGACGTGTGGGAAGTGCTCGCCGACGGGTGGAACTACGCCACGTGGGTTGTCGGAGCCAGCCGCATCCGCGCCGTGGACGAGCAATGGCCCGCCGAGGGATCGAGAATTCACCACTCCGTCGGGGTGTGGCCGGCGGTGTTGAGCGACGAGACCCGGTCTGTCGGAATGCACGAGGGACGCGAATTACAGCTCGAAGCCCGCGCACTCCCCTTCGGAAAAGCCCACATCACGCTGCGTCTTCATCCTCAGGCGTCGGGCTGCAGAATCGAAATGATCGAGCACGCCGCGACGATGCCTGCAAGCATCGTCCCTGATTCGGTTCAGCACCTGTTGGTGCACCCGCGCAATTCCGAAGCATTACGACGCCTTGCCCTGCTTGCGGAGAAAAGAAGCAACTGAGGGAGTCGGCTAGGACGGCCGGCCTCGCGACACGAATCCGCGCCGGACGAACGACCGTGCCGTGTCCGAGATGGTTCTCTTACGCATCGGCGGACTGTCTCCGAACGCTCGGTCCTGCATTCCACGCACCGTATCCCGCAGAACCGCCGGGCCGTCTTTGCTTGCCTGCCATCCTAATTCGTTGCGAGCCCGCGCCGCGTTCAACAGCGGTGTCTCGAAAGCCAGTTCAACCCACCCGTGATGGATCGGCAGCACATGCGCCGTGAAACCCACTCGAACGGCGTTCGACAGCACCCTCTTCGGGGTCGGAACTATTCGAACACCGAACGCATCCGCGACCGTATCGGCCCGAACCGGTGTCGGCGCAGCAAGATTGAACGGTCCCGACGCGCGACGCTGCAGAACCCTGACCACCGCGTCGGCGACGTCGTCGCTGTGCACAGCGGGAACGACGAAGGATCGGTCGATGGGTAGGAACGGAACGACGTCCACGATCGAGGACGGTACGAGATCCGGGAGCGCGTAACGCAACAACGCACTTCCGAACGAATACTGACTGATCAGCCCGGGACGAAGACGAGCAACACGCATTCGAGTGGACAGACCGTCCAGAACATCCTCGGCAGCGGCCTTGTCCATGCTGTACGTCGACGCCTCGACCCCTGTCCTTGGCCAGGACTCGTCGACCTCGACGCCGTAGGCGCCGGGCGCGTAGATACCGCCGGACGACAGATGAACCAAATGTCCGACGCCTGCAGCCTCACAGGCCCGCGCCACGCGCTCGGTGCCGTCGACGTTGACTCGCCGAAGATACCGACGGTCCCGCATGGGCTGGAATGCAATGGCGAGATGAACCACCGCGTCGACCCCACTGAAAGCGTCGAGCAGGATTGTTTCGGAGTCCTCGGATGCAAGATCGACCTGAACCCAGGTGACGCCGTCGAAGGGCGGTTCCTGAGGCGGTCGCCGTCGCGACAAGCCGACGACCTGCGCATCCGGGTACGCAGCGCGGAGAGCCCGCAGAACAGCGGTGCCCACGTTCCCGCTCGCACCGGTCACCGCGATGCGCACAGCGGTCCTCGTATTACCTTCACACAGCGTGGAATCCCCGGACCGGAAGAACCCAAACGCCGTGAGTGGAGACACCTCGACGTATCTCCACTCACGGACGTGGACTAGCGGACGTCGAACCGATCGTTGTCCGCGACCTTGACCCAGGCCGCAACGAAATCGTCGACGAACTTCTTACCGTTGTCCGCCTGGGCGTAGACCTCGGAGATGGCGCGCAGCTGCGAGTGCGATCCGAAGTTCAGATCGATGGCACTGGCCGTCCACCTCTGCTCACCGGTCTTGCGCGTCTTCCCGACGTAGGACCCGTCGTCCGCCTTGCTCCACTCGGTGTCCGAATCCAGCAAATTGACGAAGAAGTCGTTGGTCAGCGCACCCGGACGGTCCGTGAACACGCCGTGCTTGCTGCCACTGTGGTTGGCGCCCAGTGCACGCAGGCCGCCTACCAGAACCGTCGCCTCGGGCGCGGTCAGATTCAGCAGGTACGCGCGATCGAGCCACAGAACTTCCTCCGGCGTCTCCTCGTCGCTCTTGTAGAAGTTGCGGAAACCGTCGGCGCGGGGCTCGAGGTATCCGAACGACTCGACGTCCGTCTGCTCCTGCGAGGCGTCGGTGCGACCCGGAGTGAACGGAACCGTCACCTCGTGCCCGGCGTCCTTGGCAGCCTTCTCGATCGCCGCGGATCCGGCCAGAACGATCAGGTCCGCGAGCGAAACCTGATGTCCGTCAGCACCGTTGAAATCGTGCTGGATCTGCTCGAGCTTCGGCAGCACCTCCGCGAGCACGGCAGGCTCGGATGCCTCCCAGCTCTTCTGCGGTTCGAGCCGAACACGTGCGCCGTTGGCGCCGCCACGGAAGTCCGTGTGGCGGAACGTGCTTGCCGACGACCATGCAACCGACACGAGCTGCTGCACCGTCAGTCCCGAGTCGAGGATCTTCGACTTGAGCGAGGCGATGTCGGCATCGTCGATCGGCTCGGACGTCGCCGCCGGAACCGGATCCTGCCACAGCTGCTCCTCGGGAACCCACGGACCGAGGTAGCGGGAGATGGGGCCGAGGTCGCGGTGCAGAAGCTTGTACCAGGCCTTCGCGAAGGCGTCGGACAGCTCCTCCGGGTGATCCAGCCAGCGACGGGTGATCTCGGCGTAGATCGGATCCTCACGCAGCGAGATGTCGGTGACGAGCATGGTCGGTGCGCGTCCGGGACCACCGAAGGGGTCGGGGATCTCACCGGCGCCCGCGCCGTCCTTGGCCACGAACTGCCATGCGCCCGCAGGGCTCTTCTGCAGTTCCCACTCGTAGCCGTACAGGTTCTCGAGGTAACCGTTGCCCCACTTGGTCGGCGTCTTGGTCCACACGACCTCCAGACCACTGGTGACCTGATCCTCGCCCTTGCCGGTGCCGTGGCCGTTCTTCCAGCCGAGACCCTGCTGCTCGATCGGTGCGCCCTCGGGCTCCGGTCCGATCTTGTCCGCGGGACGAGCGCCGTGCGTCTTACCGAAGCTGTGACCACCGACGATCAGCGCAGCCGTCTCCTCGTCGTTCATGGCCATGCGACCGAACGTCTCGCGGATGTCGTGCGCGGCCTTCACCGGATCCGGCTCGCCCTCGGGCCCTTCGGGATTGACGTAGATCAGACCCATAGTGGTCGCGCCGAGCGGCTTCGCGAGCTCACGCTCACCGGTGTACCGCTTGTCGGTACCCAGCCAGCTGTCCTCGGGACCGTAGAAAACTTCCTCGGGCTCCCAGATATCCTCACGGCCGAACGCAAAGCCGAACGTCTTGAATCCCATGGCATCCAGTGCGACGTTGCCGGCGAACACCAGCAGGTCGGCCCACGAGATCTTGTTTCCGTGCTTCTGCTTGACCGGCCACAGCAAGCGGCGAGCCTTGTCCAGGTTGGCATTGTCCGGCCAGCTGTTGAGCGGTGCGAAACGCTGCGCGCCCTGACCGCCACCACCGCGGCCGTCGAACACGCGGTACGTACCGGCCGCGTGCCAGCTCAAGCGAATGAACAGACCACCGTAGTTGCCGTAATCCGCAGGCCACCAATCCTTCGAATCGGTGAGCACAGCCGTGACGTCGGCCTTCAACTCGTCGACGTTCAGCTTCGCGAATTCTGCCTTGTAATCGAACTTTTCACCCAACGGCGTCGACTTGGACGTATGCGCATGCAGGATCGACAGGTCGATCTGGTTGGGCCACCAGTCCTTGTTGGTCAGCGGAGCCCCGCTCTTGGGCTTCGGCGACTCGATAACCGGGTTTTCGCTCTCACTGGTGCTGTCGGTCTTCGTGTCGGAGTGGGGTGGGCGGGCGTCGGAGGTCACGCGTGGTCCTTTCCGGTGGGCTACATTTTTCGGGCTGTGATCAACGCCTGGCGATGATCAAGATCTGGTCGCGCAATCGGGACAGAAGCCCCAGAACGTGACCTCGGCCTCGTCGACGACGAAACCATGACTGTGGGACGGCGTCAGGCACGGAGCCTCACCGAGCGCACAATCCGCGTCGGCGATGAGACCACAACTGCGACACACGACATGGTGATGATTGTCGCCGACGCGCATCTCGTACCGGGCCACATGACCCGCCGGTTGAATGCGACGCATGAGGCCGACAGCCGTCACCGCATCGAGAACGTCGTAGATGGCCTGACGGGACACCGCAGGCAAAACTGTACGAGCCAGCGTGAACACGGTATCCGTGTCGACATGCGGATGACTGTGCACAACGTCCATGACGACAGTGCGGGGCTGCGTGACCCGTAGACCGGCTGCACGTAGCCGATCCGCATTGCTCAGGTCCGTCGTCATGACACCGACGATAACCAGATCCAACCCAAAAATCTCGCGTTTTCTGGAATTAGTCAAAATTTCATCGCGCGGTTTCCGTACCGAACGTGGCGTTCGGTCACTTGAAGTGACCGAACGTCACGTTCGGTCCCACGCGTTCGGTCCCACGCGTTCGGTCCCACGCGTTCGGTCCCACGCGTTCGGTCCCACGCGTTCGGTCCCACGCGTTCGGTCCTGCGAGGGGGTGACGCTGTCAGCCCAGGCGGCAACCGCTGGCAAGGGGTACGTCGTTGAGCCGGTCGGTGATGTAGTTCAGTGCCAGTCCGGTGCCGTAGCCGTCGATGAGGTCCGGGCCGAAGTGGTTCGGCAGGACGGCGCCGGGGAGGATCGGCGGCAGGTCGTTGCTGACGAAGTCGACGGTGGCACCGTTGTCGCACCAGTCGACGGCGAGCTGTCTGGCCTGCTCGTAGGGGACGGTGTCGTCGTTGCGTCCGCTGGTGACCAGCACGGGGGTGGTCGGCGTCAGGGTGCCGATGCGCTGTTCGTCGAAAATCGTCGCTGCTTCTGGAATCGTGCGCAGGTTGGCCAGCAGGGGCTGGTGGTCGGCGGTGAACGTCTCGGTCCGCAGGAAGGGGTGGCGGAGGATGACGTCGCCGATGCAGGCGTTGCTCAGCTCGGCCATGACGGCTTTGCCTTCGGGGGTGAGTCGCGCATTGAAGGGTTCCAGCAGTTCGGGCCTGCGTGCGACGAATCCGTTGACCGCGAATCCGATGACACCGCCGATGAGTGTTCCGTCGACCTGCCCGAGAGTGGCCAACAGGTCCGCCGGCGGTGCACCCGCCCAGGTGCCCTTGATGTTCAGTTCCGGTGCATACGACGGCTGCATCTCCGCGGCCGCGGCGACGGCGCCACCGCCTTGCGAATATCCCCACAGCGCAAGCGGAGTCGACGGGCCGGTACCACTCAGGACGTTCGCGACGCGGGCTGCGTCGAGCACCGCATGTGCTTCTTCGATGCGGTTGACGTACGTGTGCACACCGGGCGTGCCGAGACCGACGTAGTCGGTGACGAATACCCGCGCACCGCGGGCGATCCAGACGGACGCGGCGAGCTGTTCCTGGTTGGCCGAGAACGAGACCGGATCGAGTGTGGCGTTCAGTCCCGTCTGGAACGCCTTCGACGGTGCACACTGATCCCCCTGCCCGACGGTTCCGGGCGCCACGACGATCGTGGGGCGCTCGCCGGTGCCGCGCCAGGGCTGACTCGCCTCGATGTACGTTCCGGTGACGGCGACCGGCGAATCGTCTTGCAGCCGTGAGGAATACATGATGCGTTGGGCCTTGCCGGGCCACGTGCCGTCCGCGCCGGGGAACGACGCGAGGAGGGGGAGCGGCTCGGTCCGGACGAGCGAGCCCGGCGTCGAATCGAATTCTGCGGGTGGAGAATAGAAGTCCGATCCCGGATCGGCCGACGCGGTCGCCACCGGAATCAGCACCGCGGCTGCTAGAGACAGTACGACCGTGACGACGCGCAGATTCACCGTATCCCCCAAGGATGACCCAGTCGCGGGTGGCTTGGATCACACGCGAGGTGGGCTAAACCTAGACAGAAGCGGCGACGAGTGTCAAGTTCCGCAGAACGTCTGGAACCCACTCGCGAAGACCGCAGGCGCCGGTCCCGCGAACTCCGCCCACTCGGGACGAACCTCGAACGGGTGAGTGACAACATCGAGAAGCGTCGAGAACTGGCTCATGTCCCCGCCCGTCGCAGCCACGAGGGCCGCGTCGACCAAATGGTTTCGCGGGATGTACACCGGGTTCACACGATCCATCGCATCGGCCACGGCCGCGGGATCGCCGACCAGCGCCGAACGCCACCGCGACTCCCACCCCGCCCGCCACGAGGGAACGAAAAATCCTGCCCCCACGGTCGTTCCTGCCGGCTCCACTCCTGCCCTCAACGAGTCCGCCAGTGTTCGGAACGTCCCTGTCCAGTCCGCACCCTCGGCCTGCAGGACCGCCAGGAAGTCGTCGATCAGACTTCTGTCCGGCGAGGCCAGGCCGAGCTTCGACGCCATTCCAGCCGTGAAGTAACCGTCGTACCGCGTGTCGAAGCTTTCCAGCACTGCGGTGACCTGGGCGATGGCGTCGTCGGGAACGTCACTGATCAGCCGCAGCAGGGTTTCGCCGAATCGCGCGAGATTCCATTTCAGGACCGCGGGCTGGTTGCCGAACGCGTACCGCCCGCCCTGATCGATGGAGCTGAAGACGGCGGCCGGGTCGTACCCGTCGATGAACGCGCACGGCCCGTAGTCGATGGTCTGGCCGGAGATGGTGGTGTTGTCGGTGTTCATGACGCCGTGCACGAACCCAGCGAGCATCCACTTCGCCACCAACGATGCCTGCGCGTCGACCACAGCCTCGAAGAACGCCAGGTAATCGCCCGTCGCGGCCGGGTAGTGACGCTCGATCGCGTAGTCCGCCAACGGTTGAACGAGGCCGTCGCGACGAACGGCGAACTCGAACGTTCCCACCCGAATGTGGCTGGCCGCGATGCGCGTCAGCACCGCACCCGGCTCCGGCCCGTTTCGGTACACATCCCGCCCGGTGGCCGTCACGGCCAGCGAACGCGTCGTGGGAATCGCCAACGCGTGCATGGCCTCGCTGATCAGGTACTCACGCAGCATCGGGCCGACGACGGCGAATCCGTCGCCTCCGCGGGAGAACGGCGTCGGGCCGGATCCTTTGAGATGAACGTCCACCCGCCCGTCGCCGACGGGCACTTCTCCGAGCAGCAGTGCGCGACCGTCGCCGAGAAGCGGTGCGTACCCCCCGAATTGGTGACCCGCGTAGGCCATGGCCACCGGGTTGGACCCGGCCGGAGCAGTGGCGCCGGACAGAACGTCGACGCCGACGTCGGGAATTCTCAACTCGCCGGCGAGGGCGTCGTTGAACACCAGTAACTGCGGACTCGGCGCCTCGGCTCCCTGCCACGGCAGCACGAGCGCATCCAATCGATCGGCGTAGGTGCTCTCGAACGTCATACTTCGACAGTAACCTCGAGCACTGTCGACTTCCGACTACTGCGACACCGATTCGGCGGCCACGAGTTCTGCGGCGACATCGTGGAGTCGCTGGTTACGTTCTTGGGACAGCTTGACCAGCAGGTCGAAGGCGTGGAGTGCATCGATCGAGTACCGCTCCATCAGCATGCCCTTGGCCTGGCCGATCATGTCCCGTCGCGCGAGCGCCGACTTCAGTTGGTCCCGCTCGCGCGCGGCCAGGAGGGCCAGTGCTGCGTGCGTCGCGACGGCTTCCCCGACGACCAGATCGTCCTCGTCGAACGCGTCGGTGCACTTGCTGTAGAACACCAGAGCGCCGAGGTCGCCGTCACCGGAGTACAGCCGGAACGCAGCCAGGGACCGCACCCCTTCGGCCACCGCGATCTTCGCGAACTGCGGCCACCGCTGCTCGCCGTCGAGCTCCCCGGACACCACAGTGTCGAGATGCTGGAGTTCGTTGTCGATGGGACCTTCGTCCAACTCGTACTGCAGGCGGCACATCTCCTCGGCGACGGAATCCGTCGACGCGACCACGGTGCGTTTTCCCTTTTCCAGGGTCGTCACGCACCCGTGATGCGCATTGCCGATCAGTTCGATCGACAGCGCCAGGATCTGCTGAACGGTTTCCTCGGCCGTCCGGTTGCCCTTACGCAGGTCACGCGCGAAGTCCGCGAGTCCCAGCAACGTCGGCGAATTGTCCGACGCTCGCGCGGTGGGTTCTGCCATCGTTCACCTCAGTTCGAGCTGCATGCAATCAACGTTGATGCAGGTAGCAGCAGCGCGGAACCCTGGCGTGCACCTGCTCCGGGTGACAACGCCGCTGCTCGACGGATGCTCCGGGTCGACCGCGAACTGCAATCGACGACGCATAGTGTATCCGGCGCTCTAGAGATCCTCGTCCTCGTCGTCCCAGTTGCCGATCGATCCCAGCCCGCGGCTGATGCGCAGAGCGAAGATGAGCGCTATCACGATCCACAGCGCCACGATGCCCAGAATCCACCACCACATTTCGTCAGTGTGCCGGGAAACGGCAGGTTTGTCGTCGGAAGGGATGAAGTGATTCGACTCCGCTGTCACGGGGTATCCGAGCGCTCCTGTGTTCGACAACAGTTTCAGTACTTTATGGTTGTGCCAGGCCAAGAACATGTGGGTCGACTGTTAGTTGGCCCGAAAGGACGGCAATGTCGGATCCGACCGATGACCTGGCCGTACTGCAGGCAATACTCGACTTGTCACCCGATTTGATCGCATTGTCCGAATTCTCCGGTGAAGTGTTGTACGTGAATCCCGCGGGACGATCGCTCGTCGGCCTCGACCACCTGCCGGATACGGACATTCTCACAACGGACATGTTCTTCACCGTTCGTGGCCTGTTGGTCGCCGACGAGGTCGAGGCGAGCCTGAAAACGCAAGGCCACTGGCGGGGTCTGAGCGAACTCCGCCACCACCGAACGGACGTCGCTATTCCAGTCGCCGTGTCCGCTTTCGTCATCGAAAGCCACGACGGGATACCGGGCAAGATCGCAACGATCATCCGGGACCGGAGCGCCGGAAAACGCCGCGACAAGGAACTTCAGGCCGTGGCCGCGACTGCCCGCCAGCATGCCGCCGAGCAGCAGGCGCTTGCCGAACTCAGCCGCCTTGCCGTGCACGCGGACCTCGCACAGTTGATGTCGGCCGCAGCGCTGGCCGCCGCGACGCTTCTCGGCGTCGAATCCGCAGCAGTCGTCCACCAGGCGCACGCCGGCGACGCCACGCTGAACGTTCTCGCTGCCAGCCGAACCCTCTCCACCCGCGCGTCCATTCCAGCGGGCAACCACTCCATGGCCGGTTACGCACTGCAGCACAACATCCCGGTGATCTGCCCGGACATCACCACCGAGGATCGCTTCGACACCGCGACCATGGAGAGTCTCGAGATGCGTAGCGGGGCAGCGGTGCCGGTGCCCTTCGCCTCGTCCGAACACTGGGGAGCACTGGCCGTGTACGGGTACGAGCCGCGCATGTACAGCGCCGACGAGATGAGCTTCCTCGCCGCCGTCGCCAGCGTCGTGACATCGGCGCTCAAACGAGTGGAGCTGGATCGACAGCTGTGGCTCAAGAGCATGCACGACGCATTGACGTCGCTCCCCAACCGGACACTGGCGTACGAGTTCATCGACGACGCGCTCATGCGCAACCATACGGAACGCAGTCACGTTGCGCTCCTGCTGCTCGACATCGACGATTTCAAGATCATCAACGACAGCCTCGGACACGAGAGCGGCGACCGTGCACTCGTCCGGTTCAGCGAGCGCCTCACCGACGCCGTCGGAGAACGCGGCACCGTGGCCCGGCTCGGCGGCGACGAGTTCCTCATCATGTACCAGAACATCGACGGACCCGACCAGGCAGAAGACTATGCTCGTCACATCATTTCTAAGCTGAGCGCACCGCTGCGTCCGGGCGACGGTCCGATCCCGATGAGCGTCAGCATCGGCATCGCCCTGTCGGAACCGTCGATGTCCCGGCGCGATCTCATTCATCGAGCCGACCTGGCGATGTACCGCGCCAAGGACAGCGGCGACGGCGGGTACGCGCTCTTCGACCGAGACGACCTGTACGACGCGGACCGCGTCCGCTCGTTGTCCATCGACCTTCGAAATGCACTGGCCGCAGGGGATCTCAGGCTGCATTATCAACCGCTGATACAGATCTCGACCGGCAAGATCGTCGCCGTCGAGGCACTGGCACGCTGGAACCATCCGGAGCGAGGGCCGATCGAACCGACCGAGTTCGTCGCCGTAGCGGAAAGAACCGGCCTGGCCACAGCCCTCGGCTCGTGGGCGCTCCGCACTGCCTGCGCGCAGGCAGTGCAGTGGAGAACGTTCTCCGACATCACCATCCGCGTCAACGTCAGCGCTCTTCAACTGCGCAACAGCGCTTTTCCCGACGACGTCGCCGCCGTCCTACGCGAGACCGGGCTACCGCCGGAGGCCCTCGGCCTCGAAATCACCGAAACCGTATGGGTCTCCGACACCGCCCGCGTCTCCGCGACCCTCGCAGCCCTCGGCGCGATGGGCGTCGCACTGCTGCTCGACGACCTCGGCAAAGGCTACGGTTCCATCGCCTACCTCGACCGCTACCCGACGTTCGAGTGCCTCAAGATCGACAGGTCCTACATTGCCGAACTGCCCGGGGAACGTGCCGAAGCAGTCGTCTCCGCGATCGTCATGCTCGCCATCGCATTCGACGTCACCGTCGTCGGCGAAGGAGTCGAGAACCAGGCGCAGTACGACGCACTCGCAGCCGCCGGATGCCATCTGGCACAAGGATTCCACCTGGGCCGTCCCGTCGATGCGGAACGCACGACCGCGCTACTGCGACAAGCGTGAGAACGCCGCGTGCCCGAAGGTGACTCCGTCTACCGCCTCGCCCGACGCCTGAGAGCGGCGCTGGACGGGCAGACACTGCGCCTCGGCAGGTTGAACGTCCCGGCGCACGCGACCGTCGATCTCGCCAGGCGGGTGATCACCGGGCACCGCACCCATGGCAAACATCTGTTCACCGACTTCGACGACGGGGCCACGCTGCACACCCATCTGAAGATGACCGGTTCCTGGACCGTCACGCGTCCCGGCCGCCGACTGCCCACGCGGTTGAACCCCGATGTCCGAGTTCAGCTGTCCTGCACGGACGGACCCACCGCCTACGGTCTGACGCTCCCCGTCGTCGACTACGGCTCCCGCCCCGACATGAACCGACTTCTCGCGCACCTCGGGCCCGATCCACTGCACGACGATTTCGATGCCGCGCTGGCCGCATCGAACGTCAGGGCGCAAGGCAGCGTGCCCATCATCTCGGCATTGCTCGATCAACGCGTCGTCGCCGGGCCCGGAAACCTGTGGGCCAACGAACTCTGCTTCCTGCGTGGCCTGCACCCGCAGCGACCGGCCGATTCGGTGGATGCACCCGCGCTCGTCGCGTTGCTGCACCGGGCGATGACGCATTCCGCCACAGTCGACGGAGCTCACCAGGTCACCACGGGTGACCGCCGAAAAGGACGGCAGCACTGGGTCGCCGGCCGTGCAGGCAAGCCCTGCCTTCGATGCGGGACCACCATCGCCGTCACCGCCGAAGTCCCCGGCGATCCCGCGCGACGCCGAACCTGGTGGTGCCCAGCGTGCCAGCCGGCGCCGACGGGTTAGCGCATCAGGACAGACGCGCGATCGCGTCCTTCTCCACGAACAGCGGCACGAAATCTCGAATCGACCCGCCGTCGAACTTCCGATGCGCCTCCGCCACGGCCGCGTCGACATCGGCCTCGGGGAATTGGACAGCAAGCCTCGAACGGATCTCGTCGAGGGCGCGCTGTTCTTCTGTGGTGATGGTCTGCTGCATGCCACAGATGATGCCCGTGCGATGCTCGGTTTTCAACGGCCAGGCGGACACTAACTTTACATTCGTTCAGCTCAGCGGCGCTGTGCGCTGTAGCGATGCGTCGAACGTCACGTTCGACGCGTACATCCTGCCTGTCCCACACTGAGCAAGACTTGAGGGTAGCGTAGCCTAACCTGTTGTCCGAATTGTCTACTTAGAAGGGGATCTGTCCATGCACTCCACCACTGCGAGGCGACGCTGGTCGCGCCTGATACCCGTTGTCGCCGCCACGGCCGCGCTGGCGCTCGTCGGATGCTCGTCGTCCGAGAACCCGGAGGGAAGCGGTACCGACTCCCCGGCGTCCGGACTCCTGCCCGATGCCGAAGGCACCACGCAGTACCCCCTCACAGTGGACACTTGGGCGGGCGATTTCGTCATCGCCGAGCGTCCCGAACGCGTCGCAGTGATCGGCTTCAACACCGGCCTCGACGCCCTCCAAGCACTCGACGTCACGCCGGTGTACGCGCTGACCGAGGATCCGGTCTGGGAATGGCGAGACACCGACTACTTCTCGCAGATCGAATTCGTCGACGGAGCGACCCGCAGCGACCCGGTGAACTTCGAGAACATCGCCAACACGAACCCCGACGTCATCATTTCGCTGAACTACGGTCTCGAACAGACGGACGTGGATCGACTCACCGACATCGCACCCTACGTCGACCTGTCCACCCTCCCGGGTGACAAGGCGGACTGGCGCGAGGGCCAGCGCATCGTCGGCGAGGTCCTCGATCTTCGAGCTGCATCGGAGGCCGTCATCGACGAGGCCGACCGCAGAATCGCCGACGTCGCCGCCGCACATCCCGAGTACGAGGGCAAAACCGTCACGATCGCAACGGATTACGGCGCCGACAGCGGCATCGACTACTACTCCGTCGCAGGCGGCACCGCCGAATCCTTCATGACGGATCTGGGATTCATCCCCAACCCCATCGCCGCCGAATTCACCGACGATCCCGCCGTCGGGGACGAAGCACTCGAGAAACTGGACGGCGACATCCTGATCGTCTCGTACTTCGACGACGCCACCCAGCAGGCCCGGGAGTCCTCCGGGCTCTTCCAGCGCCTCCCGCCCGTCGTCGACGGCCGCTATCACGCCGTCAACGACGCCCAGCCGAACTCGGGATCGCAGGCCACCTGGGTCCTCCGCCGCGGCGCCAGCGCCCTCAGTCTCCCCTGGGCCGCAGAAACCATCTCCGACATCTGGCTCGCCGATGTCGTGAAGTAACACACGGGTGCAGGGGGTGCACTGGCTACGGACAGCGCTGGCGTGGGAGGTCGCCACGTGCTGGGGTACCGAGCCCGACTACGCTCGTCGACTTGCCACCAGGCTTCGGACGCGGGAGTGATGTAACAATTGCGTCGATTACACACGGTTTCCCGCCTGAGATCGACGCAACTGTCACACCACGCCCGACCACAGCAGTTCAGGGTCCAGCGCCAGGTACCGCAACTCGTCGAGAGACAACGGAATACCGTCACTGCCCGACGACGACGCCACGACGTTCGTTCCGTCCGGTGCGTAGACACGCACGATGTTGCTGTAGGACCGCACCCCGTCCCACTGCATCCACGTGTTCTGGGTATCGACAACGGTTCCACCGATCAGGGTCTCGCGAGCATCGAGCCACCCCGCTCGGCACGGTTCCGGTCCGTCGAACGAGCGGGTGATGTTCACGTGCACCTCACCCTCGACATCGCCGCGGAGCACCGTCGCGTCCGCCGATGTACCCGCGTCGTACTCGTCCGTCACCCCCGGCACGGGCTGGAACACGAACGGTTTGCCGTAGAACGGCCCGCGCGAACCGGACACGATCACGACGTCGTCGGGTACCGCCTCCTGAGCAGCACGTGACATGGCATTGGCCTTCTCCGACGTCAACCACGGGTAGTCCGGGTGGTCGTAACCCAACGGTCCCGAGAAGCCGATGCCATACGACACCCCTTCTTCATGCGGTTCGACCGAGTCGCACCCCGGAATGTCGACGGGATACTCCACCGGCTCGGCAACGTAACCGGATGCGGAGTCCACTGGATCGTTCGTCACCCAGCCCGCCACAATCCCCACCACCACTATGGCCACGATCACGGCAGCATCGGAAAACCCGAATTTGTTCTTCATCGACTTCATCGTCGGTCCCCGCTGGCCTCTCGTTACTGGCCGGGAATCATCGCTCGAAAGTTACCTTTTCTCCGACCAAACAGCTTCGATGGTCCATTCGAGCGACGCCGGTTTCAGATGGAACTGAATGCCGCCCACATGCGTGAGCCCAGGTCACGCTGCCCCGTGGCGTTGTAGTGGATTTTCTCGGTTTCGCTGTTGTAGAGGCCCTCCGGACCGGGGACGAAGACGACGCGGGGCCGACGATCGGGGGTGTCTCGGTGCACGGCGTCGATGACGGGATAGTCCTGGTGTCCCGACGCTATTTCGTCGGGAACCATCTGGCCGATGACGAAGGGTATGTCGCCGAATTCTTCGCGGATGGTGTCGATCACGCTGTCCAGTTTCTGTGCGTACACGGGCCCTGGTGTCAGCGGTACGTCGGATTCGCCTTGGTGCCACAGCACTGCGGCCAGTTCGTTGCCGGGGTGCAGGGCGAGGGCGGATCGGATGCGCTCCATCCCGTTCCAGAACAGGTTGAGTCGGGCGGCGCGGTCGGCGGGGTCCCAGGTCACTCCGTTGACGCGCGCGAATGCCGAGTCGCCCCGTGCGTACGGGACCAACAGCACGGGCCGGCCCGTCGAGTCCGCGAGCTCCCTGGCGAAGACAGGTGCGAATCCGACTGCTTTGGAGGGCACTTCGTGGAACAGGGGGTCACATCCTGCGACGATGGTGTTCTTCGACTTCCCCGACGCAGCCCACTGGTGGACTCTCGGATGCGGCGCGTCGAGTCCGCTCATGTCCAATCCCATCCCGGCGCCGTGCGCGTTGGACTGCCCCAGGACCGCGACGAGCAGGTACGGCTCGTCGAACACCGTGACGGGCAGACCCGTTCCCAGGCGCCGCTTGATCACGTCCTTGGCACGCACTTCGAGGTTCTTCAGACGTCCCATGGCCCCACCTTCAGTTGCAATCGTCGACGGCGGGAGTGCCGGCGAACCGTTCACCTATCCAGTCGTTCACTGCACCGCCGTCGACGTCCCCGTGCCCTTTGCCTGGTTGACGGTCGATGGTGATCACATCCCCCATGGAACATGCCTCGGCGATCGCCGCATCCGTCCATTCGGCGTCGATGTAGGTGTCCGCGTCTCCGTACACCACCAGCATGGGCGCCGACGCCTTCAGCTGCGGTACCGCCATCTGCTCGAGGTAGTAGCGCAACAGGAATTCCGCGTCAGGCGTCTTCGGCGCGAAGTCACGAGCACCGATCCGTTCCGCCGCGTCCGCACGTGCCGACGCCTGCGCCGGGGTGCAGCCGCTCAGCGCGGCCCAGTCCTCGGCCGCCGATCCGCTACGGTACTGATCACGATCGAAGCCGGGGAACCTCCTGGCCAGAGATTCGATCACCCACTGCATCAACGGCGCTTGGTCGTCGGTCAGAGTGCCCTGTATCGCCTTGTCCACCAGGCCCACCATGTTCGCAGCCGGCGCCAGGCTGACCGATCCCAACAGTTCGAGTTCCGGCGCATATCCGGATTGTTCGTTCGCTGCCCACGCTGCACCGCCGCCCTGGGATCCACCGAACGCGATCCACCGGTTGGACACGTCCGGGAACGTATGCCGAAGTGCCCGAACGGCATCGATCATGTTGTAACCGGCAGTCGGGTTGTCCAGATAGTGGTGGACGCCCTCATGACCGAGACCCTGGTAGTCGGTGATGGCCACGGCAAATCCGGCCGAGGTGAATCCAGCTGCCAACGCGGCACTTCCGAGCAGGTCCCGTGAGAGTGACGGCCCGCACGCGTTCTCGATTCCCGTGGTGCCGTGACCGAACGAGATGACAGGCCAACCACCCTCGGGTGCATCTCCGTCGGGCACGAATACGCTCGCCGAGACCTCGGTGGCGCCGCCGTCACCGGATTGGATGGACCGATACACCACGCGGGCTGCCTCGGAACCACGCTGCACCGCCGACGGCAGATTGGGCATGGTCTCCGCACTGATCACCGACCCGGCTCCGGTACCGGGGTCGGCAACAGCGATCGGCTCTGCGGGCCGAAGCTTCTGCGATTCCGCGAAGATCGCGGGCATGCTCGTCACCAGCGGTACCGCCGACGAACAACCCGTCAGCAGGACGATCCCGAGTACCCCCGCTGTCCACGCCGCGTGAAAACGCGCGACCCTCATCGCGACTCCACCGTCGCACCGGATTCGGGAGACCAACGGATGGTGCCGAATTCGAAATCCGACACGAGCAATCCGCCGTCCTGGTACTCATCGCTCACCGGGAAACCGAACTCGGGAGTCCACGCTTCCAGAATCGCTCCGCGTACGACGAACGTTCCGGTTCGGTCGCTGTGGAACACTCGTGCCCCACCGTCGACGTCCAGTTGCTGCATCCCTTGCACGTACGGGCCCGCAGGAAGATACCCGGATGCGAGTACCGCAGTGGACACGGCCGACGGCGATGCCACGTAGCCCTGTTCGGTGCCGAAGAGGACGCCACCGACGAACTGCTGTGCGAGGTACTTTCGTCCGATGCCGTCGTGTGCCGGATACACCGGCGTCAGTGCTTCACCGAGGTAGTCGAACTCCTTCGACACTTCAAGCATCGCCAGATGTTCCGGGTCCGAGCTGAACCCCACCTCGATGGCTGCCACCAACGCCTCGTACGCAGGCTTCGCAGTGAAATCTCGGTGCAGCACACCGAAATTGTCCTCGGGATTTGTCGATCCCGCCAGCCGATCACGAATCTCGTGCACGTACATCGGGCCGGCGAACGGCAACTGACTCCACTCGTGCACGAACGCCGTCATTAACTCACCCTGGCGAGCTTCGTCGATTCCGGCACCCTCGTCGGTCGGCGAGCCGAATTCCGTTGCCCACAGTTCCTTGTCGTCGTCGCCCCGCGCGATCATCTCCCGCCGCATGTCCGCGATCATGTGCAGAGCGCCGTCCGGAAACTGCTCGGTCCCGACGAGTGTCCCCGGGTACGAGTACGGATGCACCGACAACGCGTCGAAATACCCATGAGCCCCTGCGTCGTACATGCGCTTCAGAAACGTGAGCCCGTTCATGGTGTTGTGGTTGTCGCCCACGGCACCGATCGCACCCCCGATCACCAACGCATCGGGATCGGCGGCACGAATTGCGCCGAACGCCTCACGAAGCATCTCCGCGTACAGCTCCGGATCGGCCCATGGAGCGAAGAACACCGATCCGTTCGGCTCGTTCCAGATCTCGTACGCCGTGACCCGGCCAGCGAAGTGCGCCGCGACACTGCCTGCGTATCGGCCGTATTCCTCCGCCGAGGCCGGCTTGCTCGTCAACCCGAGGGCCGGGTCCGCTGCGGCCCAGTCCGGTGAGTAATCGAGAATGGCCAGGACGTCGATACCCCGGTCGAGCGCAGCGTTCACCACCCGATCCGTCGGCTCCCAGACTTCTAGTCCCCGTTCGGGTTCCAGGAGTGGCCACGCCACATCGAGCCGTAGGCGCGTCGAACCGGAGGCAGCGACGGCGTCGAGGCTACGCGCGAGGTCGTCGTCGGTCGCCCACAGCAGTGGCGCGCCGCCGGTGAAACCGATGGGACGCAGCGGAAGTGGATCGAGCGACGCAGGATCCGGGCCCTGCACGAAACCGCCGACGAGCGAGATGTCCACCGGCCGCGGCGCTGCCACGTCCGGTGCACCGCAGGCGGTGAGCAGTAGCGCCGCAACGGACAGCGCCGCCCACGATCTGGGCACTACTTACCGGACTTGTACTTACGCGCCAACATCAACGCAGGCTTCTCGACGAGCCGGTAGGTGATGGTGCCGAACAGGACGCTCACCGCCGTCACGACGACGAAGTTCCACAGCATCCCCACCGGACTGTCCCCGGCCATCCAGCCGAAGCGTCCCACCATGATCAGGACCGGAAAGTGCCACAGATAGACACTCAGCGAAATGGTGCCGACGTATTCGAGCGGCTTCCAGTCCGCACGTTCGGCGAGCTTCGACCTCTCGCCTCGCGCAAGGGGAGCGATGATGAACAGGATCAACAGTGCGGATCCGAGCGAGACGAACGTGGTCTGCCAGCGCGAGTTGTCGTCGATGAGCTTCAGCGAGATGGCCGCAACGGGCAGCATCGCCAGGCCCGTCCACCACCGCATGTTCTTCGCGATCCAGCCTGTCAACACCCCGGTGTCGACGGCGACGAAAATGACAGCAGCTGCCATGCCGAAGGTGAAGTTGTCCGCAAGGGAGAAGAAGCTACGGCTGAGGACTGCAACCTCGTTCGGTCCCCAGTCCAACAGCAGCGGATCGGTGATTCCCGACGGCTCCACCCGGCTCGCGGTGTAGAGCTTGCCCGCGACTCCGATCGCGAACATCACCACGACGGGGATCAGCACGAGTACCGAGGCACTGATGCTGGTCCGGCGTGCGAGATAGAACGCGATGCCGGTCAACAGCGGCAATGCGATGTAGAACATCAACTCCAGCGTCAACGACCACGATGGATTGATACCCGTCTGCAGCATCGACGGCACATAGGAGTGAACCAAGGTGAGGTTGCCGAGCAACGTCACCGGATCGGTGATCATGCCGAGCCCGGCGTCGGTGAAGTGTTCCTCGGCCACCGCCGCGTTCTCGGTGAACACCGCCCGCATCACGAAGTTCGCGAACAGGAAGATCACGATGTACGCGGGGAACACTCGCAGAATCCGGTGTACCGCGTAGCTCTTGTTGTCCGGCATGGGTTTACCGGCGAACAGGCGCCTGACCATCGGCAGGAAGATGAGGAAGCCGGACAGGGCGAAGAAGAAGATCAGCCCTTGGCCGAGCAGTCCCAGCTTGTAGTCGGCCACCGTCACGGGGCTGTTGTGCCCTCCCACGTGCACGGCAAGGACGCACAGGCACGCGAAGCCCCGCGGGCCGTCCAGACCGAGGATCCTCGCCGGTCTCTTCGATCCGGCCGTCGAACTCGGCGCCGTCGCTGCGGCAGCGGTGCTGTCCGGGGTTGCTGTCATGGTGAGCCTTCACATCAGGGTGCGGCGGGCGGAGGGCAGTAGCTGACGGCGGGTTCGCCCGCGAATCTGTCGTTCAGCCAAGGAAACGCAGCAGCACCGTCGATGTCTGCGTGGCCGGCCTCCGGCTGGAGTACCGACTGGATGGAGTCACCGCTCGCGCAGCCGGCTGCGACAGCGCCGTCCGTCCACGCCTGCGATACGAGTGTGTCCTTGCCACCGTAGAGCACCAGCATCGGTGCGGCAGCGCGTGTCTGCGGAAGACTCATCTCGCGCAGGTAGCCTTCCAGTGCGCGTTCGGCTTCCGGAGTCGACGGCTTCAGATCCTCGTCGTCGATCTGCGCGGCCAGCTCCGTGCGGTCGGCCGCCAGGGGTCCGCCACAGGCGGACAGTTCGTCCCATCGTTCCTCGACGATGCCGCGCCGGTAGTCGGCCAGGTCGATCTCCGGGTGGGACTGCGCGAGCCCGACGAGCACCCACTGCAGCAGCGGCTTCTGATCGGCGGTCAGCGTGCCCGCCGCAGCTGCCCGGGCGAGACCCGAGATATCGGCGGCAGGAACGAGACTCACCGATCCGACCATGTCGAGCCCCGAACCGTACGTGTTCGCGAGTTCGTTGGCGGCCCAGGCCGCCTGTCCACCCTGCGAACCCCCGAACGACGCCCATCGATCCGACGTGTCCGGAACCAACTTCTGTGCAGCGCGCACCGAGTCGATCAGGTTGTTGCCTGCCGTCCGCGCATCGAGGTACGGGTGGTAGTTCCCGTCGATCCCCAGACCCTGGTAGTCCGATACCGCAACCACGTACCCGGACCTCACCAGCGCCGTGACGATGGGAGAACTGCCCAGCAGTTCGGGATCGGTCGACGGCCCGCAGTCCGGCAACACTCCCGTGGTTCCGTGGCCGTAGGCGATGATCGGCCATCCGCCCTCCGGCGCGGGGCCCTGCGGCGCGAAGACGGTCCCGGACACCTCCGTCGGGGATCCGTCGACACCGGACGTCGAGGTGTAGACGACCCTGGCTGCCAGCGAGGAGATCGCGCTGACTCGCCTGTCGATGGTGAGCAGTTCCTCTGCACTCTTCAGACTGCCAGGACCTGCCTCGGTGAAGTCCGCCTCGATCGTTCCCCCGAAGGCCACCGAATTCGCTTCCGGCGACGTGTCCTGACCCCCGCACCCGGAGGCCAAGAGAATCGACACCACTGCAACAGTCCCCACTGTCTTCCTCATCGACTAGCTCCCCCTGTGTAATCGAGCTTTTCGGCCACACGTTCCTCGGCTAGAAGGTCGGTGACCTGTCGCCGCGAGACGATCGAATCGCGTCGCACCCCCGCCCCGACGACCAGCACTGCGGCAACAGTAGCGCCCATCGCCCCACCGAGCACCAGAGCAGACGACACCGTGGACGGCGGCGCCGGCACGGCCGCAGCGTCGATGAGCGTCACCTCGGACACGGGCCCGTTCGCACCGAGGTCGATCTCCTCGGCGAGCTGGATCAAGTTCAGAGCAACGGAATTGGCCACGTCACGCGCACGCGTCGGATCGTCCTGCGTTGCACTGATGTCGATCAATGCGGACCCGGGGGTCGACACGACGAGCAGATCGGCTTTCAAGTCGTCGGGAGAGACCGGCAGACCCACGTCGACGATGGTGCGCCGAAGGACTTGCTCGGACGTGGCCAGCCCCACGTAGCTCTCCACCCGTACCAGCGAACTGCGGTTTCCCTCCATCGCCGCACGAGGTGACGACGGGCCGGGCGAAGTCAGGAACACGCGCGACGTCGCCGTGTACTTCTCTGCGACAACGGAATCAGCGATCCACGCGGCAGCGACCGAGAGTACGGTGGCCGCGAGAATCAAGGCCCACCCGCGGACCAGCATCCTGCCGTAGTCGCGCAGCGTGGGAACACCGACAGGAGTGATCATTCGACCTGCTCACACGTGTTCACCGCGCGCTGTCCGGCGAACCGAGACTTCACCCACGGCACCGATCGGCTGCTGTCGAGGTCGCCGTGCCCCTCGCCGCTGTGCAGCTCGTACTCCACCACATCTCCCGCGTCGCATGCTCGGGAGAGCGCCTTCTCCGTCCACGACTCGAGAATCAGGTCGTCCTCCGACCCGTACATGACGAGAAGCGGTGACGTGGACTTCTGCGCCGGAAGAGCCATGTCCGCCAACCACCCTCGCAGCCGATCGGTGGCCTGCTGATCGACCGGACGCAGATCCGACGCCTGCAGCCGAGCCACGAGCTCGGGAACCTGATCCGACCCAGGCGGAACGCACTGCATGAAATCGTCCCAGCGTTCCCGCGCCAGACCGGAACGGTAGTCGTCCAGGTTCATCTCCGGGTGCGTGATCGCCAGTCCGTGCAGCGCGTACATCAGCAACGGATACTGGGCGCGCGTCAGGGTTCCCGACGCCGCCGCGTCGGCCAGCCCGGCCATGTCCGACACCGGCACGATGGCCGCCGTCCCCACCAATTCGAGGCCACCGCCGTACTCGGCGTTGCGATCGCTGGCTGCCCACGCGGCCATCCCGCCGAGCGAGACGCCGTACGCAGCCCACCGGGTACTCAGCGTGGGGAGGAAATTACGGGCAGCACGTACAGCATCGATCATGTTGTAGCCGAACGTCTTCGAATCCAGATACGGGTGGTAGTTGCCGTCCAGGCCGAGACCCTGATAGTCCGTCATCGTCACGGCGTAACCGTTCAACACCAAAGCCGCGACGATCGGGGCACTCCCGAGCAGGTTGACGTACTCCGACGGACCGCAGTTGTTCAGAACCCCCGTCGTACCGTGACCGAAGGACACGACCGGCCATCCCCCCTCCGGGGCGACACCGCCCGGAATCACGACGGTGCCCGACACATCCGTCGGCTCACCCGTGACACCCGACGTCGACCGATACACCACACGTGTTGCGGCAGCTCCCAGTTCGGTGATGTCCACCGCGATGTCCTCGATCGGCTCGGCCGATATCAACGAGCCGGGCGCCGTCCCACCGAGTATCGGAGCCGGGCTCGGCTCCGGAGGTATCGCCGACGCCGTCACAGGCGTCGTCGGCGCATCAGGAGCGAGCACCAGTTCCTGATCCTGGGCGCAGCCCACGAGCATCACTGCAGCCGCGCACACTGCACCCACCCGCACCGACCACGTCCGAAGCCCCGAACCAGGTCGCCCCGCAGGCTCCACTCCTGCCCCACCGGGTCGTTCCGCAGGCTCCACTCCTGCCCCACCGGGTCGTTCCGCAGGCTCCACTCCCATCCTTAGCCTCTACCGACTGTGGCCGCCGAGGACTCTCGCCCCTCGACCTCGATCTTCGGCTTCGCCACCGGCCCAGTAGAACCCGGCTTGGTCCGTCGGCGACGATGGGGTTCGAACGTCGTGACGACACCCAGAACCTTCCCGCCGACTCCGCCCAGAGTCTTGATCGCCTTGCGCAGTTGATCCCGCGTGGTGCTGCCGACACGGGCGAGCACGAGACTGCCGTCGGCGAGAGCGGTGAGGATTGCTCCGTCGGAGACCGACAGGAGTGGCGGCGTGTCGACGACGACGTAGCGGTAGTCGCCGCGCACTGCTTCCAGCAGGATCTGAGCGCGATCGGAACCGAGGAGCTCACTCGGGTTCGGCGGCACGGGACCGGCGGGGAGAACGTCGACCCCGTCGATGACGTCGGGCTGAACCGCGTCGCCCAGTCGGTGTTCACCGGACAGAACCGTGCTGAGTCCGTGTTCCTGCGTGATGTCCAAACGCTCGGCCAAGGCGGCCGTTCTGATGTCACCGTCGACGAGCAGAACCTTGTGACCGGCCTCGGCGAGGACGGCTGCCAGGTCGATGGCCGTGGAGGTGCGGCCTTCACCCGGCTCGGCGCTGGTGACGGTGAGCACTCGCGGCGGTGATCCGCCGCCGAGGAAGCGAATGTTGGTCCGCAAGGTGCGGAGCGGCTCACCCATCTTGGAAAACGACGCCACCGGAGTCTTCGGCCGCTCGGCGTCGATCGGGAGCCCGCCCAGGACTGCGTTGCCGGAGATCTCCTCTGCCTTGGGGCGGTCACGAATCGAACGGTCGACGAGCCCGCGAGCGAGAGCGATCACGACACCGAGAGCAAGACCTGCCACCGCGCCCAGCCCGAGAAGAGTCACCAGGCCCGCGCCGAGCGGAGACGTCGGCACGTCGGCCTGATCCACGATGGTTGCTCCGGCAGCCGGGCTACCGCCCCGCTGCGACGTCTCGAGTTCCTGAACCAACTGCGTCAGCTGTCCGGCGACCGCATTGGTCAGCGCTCGTGCGACGTCGGGATCGGAATCGGTGCCGCACAGGTCGAGCAGAACCGTGCTCTCGATCGGTGTTGCGGTGATCTTGGCACGCAAGTCGTTCGCGGACAACGGCAATTGAAGCTGATCGACAGCCCGCTGTGCCACCTGAGTACTGGTGGCCAGCCCCGCGTAGGACGTGACGCGTTCCTGCGAGAACAGGTTGTTCTGATAGGCCTCACCCACGGAACTGCCACCTTCGGTGGTCACGAACAACCGAGCGCATGCCTGATACTGAGGCGTCGAGAAGAACGAGTAGGCCCACCCCCCGACGATGCCGAGCACCGCCACCACCGCGACGATCCACCAACCCGCACGGAGAATCCGTCCGTACTCTCGAATCTCCACGAATGCTCCAATCGAAAAATCCTGGTTCGCCGATGAGAATAAAGTGCCGTCATCGATTCGGCATCACTTAGCAGTTGCAGAGGTGTGAAAGCGTGACAACATCAGTGCCCATGAGCATCTCGAAACGAGTCGACGCGGCGGTCATCGTCGTCGTCCCGATAATCGTTACATTGTTGATGATTCTCGGCGGAACACCCGGAAAACTGGGCGCGTTCGCACTCGTCGGACTGACCGTTGGAGCCTACATCGGCCTGCGCCACCCACTCTATTTGACTCGTGCTCTTGCATTTTCGTTGGGCGCATTGCCATTCGGTTACGTTCCGGGGGTGCACGCTCCCCTGGTGTTCACCTTGGGCGCAGCAGTCATCCTCGCGTCGGTGATTCACCGCACAGCCGTGACTCGCGTCACAGTCGGTGAAATGGCCGTCATCGCCTTGATCGTCACTTCGGCGATTTCCGTCTTCGCTACGGCCGGCACGACAGTGGATTATGCAGAATTCGGTAAATGGCTCGTTTCGACACTAGTTGCGGTGTCACTTCTCCGACTCCCACGCGAAGAATTGGAACTGTTCGGGCGGATCTACGTCTATTCCGCGTCGGCAGCGGCCGCGTTCGCACTCGTCATCCTCGTCGCCGACCCGTCGGGCAGATTGATTCGGTATCTGTCGCCGTTCGGATACGGCACCGAGGAGGAAAGCACCCGCTTCGTCTACACCGACGGCGCCGCCACGGTCCGACTCGCCGGTACCTACATCGACCCGAACGCCGCAGGTATCGGCCTGTTCGTGGCCCTCATGCTGTGCGTTCTGCTCATCCGCGGGCGTCTACGGATCGCCCTGTCACTGCTGCTCTTCGGGTCGATCGTGCTGACGCTGTCCCGTGCGGCGCTCTTCTCCGTGGTCTTCGGCGTGCTTCTGATGCTGCTGTTCCAGAACCTGCGCACCCGGGAACGCGTGGCCATCATCGGCGGTTTCGCCCTGGCGTTCGTCGGCGCCCTTGCCGTTCCCACCGTCCGGAACCGCGTGTTCTCGTCCTTCGGCAGCGGCGACGCCGGGTCCTCGGCTCGCGGTGACGCGCTCGTCGATTTCCCAGGTCACATGGCAGGACACTGGCTCTTCGGGCTCGGCTGGGGGCGCGAGGAATTCAAGGATCCCGGCACCGCGTTCGACGTCAACTACGTCGCGAACGCTCCCCTGCTGTCGGTCTACCGCGGCGGAATCTTCACCGGACTCGCATTCCTGGCCATCATCGTCGTCGGGGCGTACTTGGGTTACCGCTGCCTGCGATCGCGCAACTGGGAACATGGATTCATCGGCGGCGGATTCATCGGATTCTCCGTCGTCGCGCTGCAGTTGGATTTCCCCGTCGTCACCATTCCGGCCACGACGATGGCATTTTCCGTACTGATCGTTTTTCTCGTCCTGGCGCGCGAAAAGGCAACGGATAACCTGCCCGACGACGGGGAATCACCCGCATTCTCATCTCCGAGACTGGATACAGCAAAGACAGCTTGACCAGCAGTTTCGTCCCGTCAAGCATGATTGTTTTCGTTTGTACAAAACTCCCTGTCGGGTGTAATGATTTCCCACAATCGGCTCGCGACTCCCCTCCGACGAGCCCCTTGCGGAGAGATTCACCATCATGAAAAGGACTCGAATCGGCTCGCTGATTTCTGCCGCGACCGTCGTTCTGGTCACTGCCGCTCTGACGTGGAGTGGACCGTCGCTGATCGCGTCGTCCGATGGATCCGTCGGGCCTGGTCTCGCGCACGCGCAGACAACGCAGCCTCCACTCGGGGTCTCCGACAGCGGCGCGCTTCTCTGGTCGTCCGATGCCGAACTGAACACCACCTTGTCCATGCTCTCCGCAGCCGGAATCAGCTCGATTCGACTGTCCATCCCCTGGTTCAACGTCGAGTACACCCGAAATCAGCTGGACTGGTCCTCCGTCGATCGCGTCGTGAACGCCGTCCACGCACGCGGTATCTCGATCCTCGGAATCATCGCCTACACACCGCCGTGGGCAACCTCACCCGCTGGTCAGCCGCTCAACACCCGACCGGCGTCACCTGCGACGTTCGGGCAGTTCGCCGGTAAGGTCGCCGCGCGATACGCCGGAAAGATCAGTGCCTACGAGATCTGGAACGAGCCCAACGGGGCCATGTTCTACGGACCGTCACCCGACGCCGCCGGCTACACCCAACTCCTCAAAGCCGCCTACCCGGCGATCAAGGCGGCCGACGCGTCGGCGACAGTCATCGGCGGTGTGCTGGGAGCGGTCGAGGACGGGCCGGGGATGGTCAACCCCGTCGGATTCGTGAACCAGATGTACACGGCGGGCGCGGCCGGCTACTTCGACGCCTTCTCCTACCACCCGTACCAGTACTCGTTGAAGTTCGGCGACGGCGTGTACGTCGACCACTCACCTGCCCGTCAGGCCATGGACATCCACGCGGCCATGGTCGCGAACGGCGACGGCAACAAGAAGATCTGGGCCACCGAGTACGGCGTCCCGACGGCGTACGCGTCGGAGACCGCCCAGAGCGACATGATCACGAACTTCATCACGAAGTGGCGAGAGCTGCCCTACGCCGGGCCGATTCACCTGTACCAGCTCCGCGACCAGCAGACCGGCAGCAGTGACCCGGAAATGACGTTCGGCCTCCTGCGTACCGACTGGAGCGGCAAGCCGGCACTGTGGGCCGTCATGTCGCAGATCATGAACGGCTTCCCGACGTCGGCCGAGCACACCCGCTTCCAGAGCCTTCCCGCCTCGTCGGGCGCCGCCCTCTCACCGGTGTTCCTCGTCCGCGACACCTGGGCACAGATTCGCCAGAACGCCGTGGTCTTCGAGATGCCCGGCGGATTCGTCACCTCCCCGAGAGCCGTCGCCGACGCCGTGCGCTACAGCGGATTCCTCCCCACCACCAGCTTCAACGGCACCTACCAGGACTTCGACAGCCCCTTCGGGCTTCGCGTCTTCTCGACGCAGCTCGGTGGAACCCGGCTCATCGGCGGCGGCATCGTCGCTGCCTGGGACCCCACCCTCGGCCCCGCCACCTCCGACGAAACACCACTCCCCGGCGGCGGCGTTCGCGTGAACTTCCAGTACGGCAACATCACCTGGATTCCCGGCTCGGGAACAACAGTCACCCGCTGATTTCCATCGCTCGAAGAAAACATTCTCAGTGAATGTTTCTCCGTCTGAATACTCGACCGAAAGACTGATACTCGCTACGCTTTTCATCGGGCTGCCCACCCATTCGTCTTCGGAGATGAAATTCCATCGATGCCGGTCGGTTTCCATTCTCATCGCCCGTGTAAAGCACTGTGAACCGGCCCGCTCGGAGCAAATATTTCGCCGATGTTAAATCTGGACGAATGACGAGTATCCATACATGCGTTGTCCCGAATTCGCACTGTGAACCACCTCACTTAGCGCTACCAATTACGGCACTTAACGGATACTTATAGAGCGAACGAATGACACGGAATTTCTTCCGTCGACTACTGTTCCATCCCAGTCGGGGGATGCACGAAGGATCGCCGCACCAATGTTGGTGTGGCGTTTCTGGATTAACCAGCACTGCAAAGTTCAAGCACCGCTGACTGATTCACGTTCTCCTGGGGGCTCGACCACTGTTTTGTGCACGGCTCGACACGACGGGTTGAAGATGCAATTAGCAACAATCGCTCCACGGCATTGCTCCGCCCATTTCGCGGATACCGGGAAGGAACGCGAATGACCGAGGCAGAGCCCACGATTCGCGTCGCGATCGCCCATGACTACCTGACGCAGCGAGGCGGTGCCGAGAAAGTCGTGCTGGCCATGGCCCGCGCGTTTCCGGACAGCCCCATCTACACCACACTGTTCGAGCCGTCGACGACGTTCCCCGAGTTCGCCGACCTGGATGTGCGGCCGTCACGGCTCAACAACATCGGATTCCTGCGCAAGAACCACCGCGCTGCCCTTCCGCTCCTCCCGTTCGCGTCGGAGTCCATCACCATCGACGCCGACGTCGTGCTCACCAGCACCAGCGGGTGGGCACACGGCTTCAGGACGCCCGGTCGCAAACTCGTCTACTGCTATTCACCTGCACGTTGGCTCTACGAAGCCGAGATGTACCTGGGCGAGTCGAGCAGCCTCGCGAAACGAATCATGTTGAAAGTTCTCACATCTCCGCTGCGACGCTGGGACAGACGGGCAGCGAAGTCCGCGGACCGATATCTGGCCATCTCCACCGTCGTGCAGAAGCGGATCACCGATGCGTACGGGTTCTCCTCCACCGTCCTTCCTGCGCCGTTCACCGTCGACAGTGCACCCGAGGAACCGATCGCCGACGCGCAAGCCTGGCTCGGCGGGGATTCTTTCTACCTGTGCATCTCGCGTCTGCTTCCGTACAAGAACGTGGACAAGGTGATCGGTGCATTCGCCGACGGATCTCGTAAGCTCGTCGTCGTCGGACGAGGGCCGGAGGCCGAACGACTGCGAAAGATCAAGTCCGACAACGTCCTCATGCTCAGCGACCTGTCCGCCGGCCAGATGACCTGGTTGTACCGTCGCTGTAACGCCGTCGTCGCCGCGAGCTATGAAGATTACGGACTCACTCCCATCGAAGCCGGCTATCACGGCAAACCGTCGGTCGTTCTTCGCTGGGGCGGATTCCTCGACACTGTCGAGGAAGGCGTCACCGGAGTCTATTTCGACCAGCCCGATCCCGAATCGATTCGAGCCGCAGTACACGCACTCGAGGCAACAACCTGGGTGCCACCCAAGATTCAGGCTCACGTGGAGCAGTTCAGCGAGGAACGCTTCGCGGCAGAACTGATTTCGGCAGTCACCGACATACACGAACACACAATCGAGAGGACTTTGTCGCGATGACGAAGCGGGCATTGATCACAGGAATCACCGGACAAGACGGCCTCTACCTTGCCGAACTGCTACTGAGCAAGGGATACAAAGTTTTCGGACTGCTTCGTGGACAGAACAATCCGAAGGCAGCAATGCTGGACCGAGTCCTCCCCCAGGTAGAGGTCCTCACCGGTGACCTGCTCGACCTCTCCAGCCTGATGCGTGCCTTCGCAGTCGCCGACCCGGACGAGGTCTACAACCTCGGCGCAGTCTCCTTCGTCGCATACTCGTGGGAGAACGCACGCCTGACCACCGATGTCACCGGCGGCGGCGTGCTGAACATGCTCGAGTCCACCCGCCTCTACCAGGATGTCGCAGGCAAGCAGGTCCGCTTCTACCAGGCCTCGAGCTCGGAGATGTTCGGCAAGGTCCAGGAGGTCCCGCAGCGCGAGGAGACCCTGCTGTGGCCCCGGTCGCCGTACGGCGTCGCCAAGGTCTACGGCCACTACATGACCATCAACTACCGCGAGTCCTACGGTATGCACGCCAGCTCCGGCATCCTGTTCAACCACGAATCCCCGCGTCGCGGAATCGAATTCGTCACCCGCAAGGTCACCCAGTCCGTCGCCAGGATCGCCCTGGGCTTGCAGAGCGAGATCGCACTCGGCAACCTCGACGCCAAGCGAGACTGGGGATTCGCCGGTGACTACGTCGAAGCGATGTACGCGATGCTTCAGCAGGACGAAGCCGACGACTACGTCATCTCCACCGGCGAAACCCACTCGATTCGCGAACTGCTCGATCACGCGTTCGCGGCCGTCGACATCAAGGACTGGTCGCAGTACGTCCGCATCGACCCGCGGTTCTTCCGCCCCGCCGAGGTCGACCTACTCGTCGGCGATTCCACCAAAGCGCACGCACAGCTCGGTTGGAAGCCCAAGGTCACGTTCGAAGAGCTCGTGAAGATGATGGTGCAGAACGACCTGGCGGAGCAATCGCCTCACGCCATCAAGATCGCGTGACCGAGGGGCAGGAGAGAAGCCTGCAGGAACGACCGGACAGGCAGGAGAGAAGCCTGCAGGAACGACCGGACAGGCAGGAGAGAAGCCTGCAGGAACGATTCCGAACAGGGGCACCGACGGCTCTGGTCACGGGGATCGCGGGACAGGACGGTAGTTACCTGTCGGAGGCTCTCGTCGAGATGGGCTGGGCCGTACACGGTGTGGCCAAGCCGGGGTCGACGGAGGTCGTCGACGATGTCACGATGCACGCGACCGACCTCGGTGAGCCGGGAGCGGCCTCGACGCTCGTACGTGCGGTGGACCCGGACTACGTCTTCCACCTGGCGGGCATCTCCTCGGTATGGAGGTCGTGGAACGACCCTGTGCTCACCACCCGGGTCAACGGTGTCTCGGCGGCGTCGCTCCTGGATGCCTGCTTCTCGCATCAGGAGGCGTCGGGCAAGCGTGTGATGGTGATCAACGCGTCCAGCGCGGAGATCTTCGCGGGCTCGGGTATCGCGATGCAGAACGAGGAAACACCGATCGCTCCCACCTCGCCGTACGGCGCATCGAAAGCTCTGAGTCACAACATGGTCCAGGTCTATCGAGCGCGCGGGCTGGAAGCGACCAACGCAATTCTGTACAACCACGAGTCGCCGCGTCGACCAGAAACGTTCGTCACCCGCAAGATCACCAAAGCAGCCGCAGCGATCGCTCGAGGAACGCAGAGTGTCATCGAACTCGGCAGCACGTCCGCACAGCGCGACTGGGGTTGGGCGCCGGATTACGTGGCAGCCCTGGTCAAGATGGCGGAATACGGCAAGGGCGACGACTTCGTCGTGGCGACGGGTCGAGCTCACTCCGTCGCGGACTTCGTCGCCGCCGCGCTGTCGACCGTCGGAATAACGGACTGGCAGAGCTACGTACGCGGAGATCCCGACATGCTGAGACCGGCCGATTCGGCGAGAATGGTCGGCGACGCGTCCAAGGCGCGCGAGATTCTGGGGTGGGGGCCGACCATGAACTTCGAGCAGATCGTCGAAGCCATGGTCCAATTCGACATGAGCGAGGAGTTGGCAGCATGACAGCGGTAGAGAAGCCCGAGGTCCACGGTGAGGTGCAGGGTGAGGTTCACCATGTCTCGGACTACAAGATGCAGGACATCTCGCTGACGCGCAAGATCCGAAATCGGATCGGCACGTTGGGTTTCAACATGATCGTGACCTACATTCCGTCGCACTTCGTTCGCCAGAACTTCCTTCGGGCCTTCGGCGCGACGATCGGCAAGGACACCTCGATCTTCCGTGGAACGACCATCCTCGACATCGAGAACCTCGTCATCGGTGAGGCGTGCTCCATCGGCTTCCGGTGCATGTTCGACGCTCGCGGCGGAATCACCATCGGCGACAACGTCGTCATCGCCAGCGACACCCACATCATCGGCGGCTACCACGATCACAACGATCCCACGTTCAAGCCGATTCTCGAACCGTGTGTGATCGGCGATTACGTGTGGATCGCCAGCCGCAGCACGGTGCTCAGCGGTGTGACCATCGGCCGAGGCGCTGTCGTCGGCGGCTGCTCGATGGTGCGCAAGGACGTCGGGGAGCTCGAGGTCGTCGCCGGGGTTCCCGCGCAGGTCCGCGGCACCCGCGATCCCGATGCTCTGCAGTACCGCCCGAAGTATCGTCCACTCTTCTACTGACCCGTCCCTTGTGAGTGGAAATGTAGGCCAGGAACCACATTTCCACTCACGAGGCGCCGAAGGAGCACCCACCGTTGATGCTGAGCGACTACCGCCTCGTCTACGTCGCCCCCCGGTCCGGGGTGGGCGGTGTGGGCGACTACGCCGACGACTTCGTCGACGCCGTTCGTCCTCACTTCCGGGATGTCGTGGAGCATCGCCACGACGGTCCAGGACACGACTCGGTACGCGATATCCTCCGTCACCGCAGAGCAATCGACGAACTCGTCGACGACCCGGAACGCACCATCGTGCACTGCGAACTGAGCGGGGGATCCGTGGTGCCCTTCTGGGCGACGTGGAAGCTCGACGGTGATCCGGTCGCGACGGCGACGGTGCACGATCCTCCCGGTTTGGTCTGGTGGCCTGCGCGCACCAAGTTCCTCGCCGGACAGAAGGTGCTCAACCACGGGTTGCACTACCCGCTGCGTGCGTTGTGGCGAAGGCTCGAGACAGCGGTGGCGGGCGAGCGCACGTTCTTCGCTCTCACCGCGGCAGGCGCGGACTCGCTGGCACGCGAATACCCCAGGGCCACCGCCGCAGCGAGCACGCTGTTCGTCCCCGAACGCGCCGACCTCACCCCCGCCGAGGAGCGCCCCCTCGCCGTGGGATTGTTCGGTCTCGTCTACCGCGGCAAGGGCTTCGATCAGATCCAACAGCTGCGCGATCGACTTCCTCGCGAGATCGCCATCCGCGTCGCCGGTCGCGGCACCGAGCAGCTTCCCCCGGTCGACGGTGTCGAGATCGTCGGCGAGGTGAACGGTCCCGACGAGGATGCCTTCTTCGCCTCCATCCGCGCGCTCGTGGTTCCGTACGGCCGACGGACCATCTACGGCGACGCCTTCCCCGCCTCGTCCGTCGTGACCAGGGCAATCGCCTACCAGACACCGATCGTGTGCATGAAGTACGGAGCACTGGCCGAATCCGACGGCGGCGCAGTGGTCGTCGACGGTGACATCACCGACGTCGCCGACGCCGCCGCGGGACTCGTCGCCGACGAGATGGCCCTCGCCGCACTGCGACGCGAAGTCGAGGCACTGCGCCGGGCCAACACACCGGAGTTCGTCGTCCAGGACTTCCTGGCGGAGTGGAACAAGGCCGTCGGCGCCGCCGCGACCAGGTCGGGTGCGCAGTGAACAGCAATCTGGTCAAAGCAGGCGTCGCGGCACTGTGGACGTACGGCGGGCGTGGGATCGGTCTGTTGTGGACGGTAGCGCTGATCGCCCAGCTCGGAATCGCGGACTACGGCCACTACGCAATGGCCTTCGCGCTCGCCGCGATCGTCGCCGCACCCCTCGATCACCCGTTCGGTGTCCGCTCCATCCGCGTAGCCGAGGACGACTATCTGGGTGAGCGCACCACTCGCTCCTTGATCGGCGTCGGACTCGTCGTTGTCGGTCTGTGCCTGATCGAGGTCGACTACATCGCCTGGTTCGCGCTCGTCGTCGCCGGCGGCGAGATGACGTTCAACGCGTACAAGAGCCGGGCGCTGCGGGACGGGCATCCGAACATCACCCAGCGGATGGACACCGCGCGTCAAGCTGCGAGTATTGCACTCGCGACCGCGTACCTGTTCCTCGTCGCCGAGCCGACCCTGTTCGTCGCCAGCCTGCTCTACGTCAGCCCATACCTTCTCATCGCCGTTCTTGCACTCGCACAGTCCAGAACCTCTCGGCCACGAGTTCCCGGGTCGCGCCGTGAGATGTCGCTGCTGTTCTCGGAGAACCTGGCCAACGCCGTCTACATCCAAGGCGATGTCCTGCTGCTCGGGTACCTCACCGACAGCACCATCGCCGGGTACTACTCGGTCGCGTCGGTGACGGCGTGGGCCGTGGCCTTCGTCGGCCAGTCGTTCGGCCACACCTTCCACGAAAGACTTCGTGAAGCAGGTGGACTCGTCTCCGCGGGACCGGCGCTGAAGCATACGGTCCTGCTTGCCTCCGCGGCCGGTTCCTTGCTCCTCGTCGCAGGTGTCGTGCTGTTCTTCACCCCCGCTCCGCCCGAAGTCGCCGGCGCCCTGGCCGTCATGAGCGTCTTCGTCGTCATGCGCGTCGTGAACTACGTGTTCACGACGGTTCTCTATCTGCAACACCGCGATCGGACCCGCGTCCTCGCCGCCGCCACGCTGGCACCGTTGAAGATGGTGCTGATCCTGTGCCTGTTCCCGCTCGGCGCCATCGGCGCGGCGGTCGCGTCGGTGATCACCGACGCAGTGCTGCTTCTGTGGTTCACCCGAGCGCTCTACCGCGTACCCGTCGAAGAAGAGGTGCTGTCGTGAGACGAGCGACATTCCTGCTGTCCAAGGACCCTGTCACCGAACACGGTGGCGACATCGCGTTGTCGCGCTTGATGATGCAGCTCGCTCGTGAAGCGTTCGAGGTCAGGTCGCTGTGCCTGTCCCAGGAGTCCGAACCGTCGCCGGACCCCGACGTCACGCGGGTAGCCAAGCCGGCCGTCGATGCGCGACTTCTGCTGAAATCGCTGCGCCCCAATCGAAGTGTGGTGCACGGACGCTACGACGTCGACGCATTCGTCGACGCCATCGACGCGTCCGAGTCCGATGTCTATGTGGCAGAACACAGTTACATGGCCGAACCGTTCATTCGGTCGGCGAAGTTCGGATCGCCGTTCGTCATCAACACCGTCAACACCGAGTCGCAGGTGTGGAAGGTGACGCGCGGGCTCACCGGACGGATCGAAGCGCCACGCATCCTGCGCGACGAGATCAGGGTGGCCAGGAAAGCCGACGCCGTCGGCACCTACGACGCCGAGGAAGCCGAGATGTACCGCGCCAACGGAGTCGGTGACGCTCGCTGGATCGATCTGACCCTCGAGCCCGCACCGAGGCTCGATCTGAGCGACACCGCAAAGCGACTGGTGTTCATGGGAACCCGCGGCTGGCCGCCCAACCAGGAGGCCTTCAAGCTCGCCCTGCAGTACTGGCCGCAGATCTCCGACGGTATCGAGGGCGCCGAACTGTGCATCATCGGCGCCAAAGCCGACGGCGCCACCGACCCCGACTATCCCGACGGTGTCCGCGATCTGGGCTTCGTCGACGACCTCCAGGAATTTCTGGGCACCTGCCGCGCACTCATCGCGCCGGTCGCCACCGGCGGTGGCGTGCGCGTGAAAATCCTCGACGCCGCCAGCAAGGGACTGCCCGTCGTCGGAACATCGGCCGCCGTCGGATCTCTCGGCTCGATCTTCGAACTGCCCACGTTCGACGACCCGGAACAGTTCGTCGCAGAATGCAGGCGGTACCTGCTGGACCGCAACACGGCCGTCAAAGCCGGAGAGCGACTGTACGACCTCAACGCCGAACGGTGGGAACAACGCGCACCGCACACCTCGGTCGCATCACTGGTGGGCGCGTCCCTCCCCGGCACCTTAGGATCATCGTCATGACGCTCAGAACCCGCCTGATCACCGTCGCCGCCGCTGTGGCGCTCGCACTGGGCGTGACGGCACCGGCCGCGCAGGCCGCCCCGCCGTCGGGACTCGGTTTCTCCAGCGGTGCACCGTTCCTGCTCCTCGACGACGCGACTCTGAGCAACGAGCTCGTGGCCGGACGGGAAGTCGGGGCATCCTGGGTGCGCGTCGTGGTCAACTGGGCTCAGATCGAGACGGCGCCAGGCGTGTTCGACTGGGGCAACACCGATCGTGTCGTCGATGCCGCACGCGCGCAGGGTTACTCGGTGCTCGCGGTTCTGGCCGGAACTCCCGCATGGGCACAGGGACCCATTCCCAGCCTGCTTCCCGGAGCAGTTCCGGTCGACCCCAACACCTACGGCGCCTTCGCGGGCGCTGCGGCGGCGCATCTGGGCAACCGGGTCGACTCCTACGAGGTCTGGAACGAACCCAACATCCCGTCGTTCTTCGCACCCGTCGACGCGGCACGCTACGTCGGGCTGTTGCGTGCCGCCTACCCCGCCATTCACAACGCGGACCCCGGCGCGACGGTGCTGAGCGCGGGCCTCGCGACGACGATCGACACCGGTGCGTGGACCGTCGCGCCCGTGACGTTCCTGCAGCAGATGTACGCTGCCGGAGCCGGCGGGTTCATGGATGCCGTTGCGCTGCACCCCTACACGTTCCCCTTCACCGTGGAGAACGACCCCAACGGACAGTGGGCACAGGTCGATCAGGCGTACGGAACGATGGTAGCCAACGGTGACGGTGGCAAGAAGATCTGGATCACCGAATTGGGTGCCCCCACCGGCAACGGCCCGATGGCCGTCACCGAGGAAGCCCAAGCCGCGATCATCGGCAGCAGCCTGGCGCAGGCGTCACGGCTGCCCTACGTCGGACCGGTGTTCGTACATGCGTTGCGCGACGCCGGAGCCGACGCCTTCGACTCCGAGCAGAACTACGGACTGCTGCGAGCCGACTTCAGCCGGAAACCGTCGTTCGCCGTCGTGCAGGGGTCCTGACGACCGCGGTGTACACCCCGACCACCAACGCAGCGGCGACAGCCGTCCACCCCACCGTCGCGTTGTCCAGGTCGCCCGCCAGCCTGCCCTGCGCGATCCACATCAGGCCCCACACGATGCCGAGCGCCGGGGCAATCGCGCCCCGGGAGTAGGTCGCCAGCCCGACGCCCACCACGGCGGCAACGACGAGAACGACCACGGCCCACACCGTCGCCCAGCCCTCGATGCCGAGGTCGACGAGGAAAGCAGTCACATTCGCGATCGTCGCGACGCACACCCACCCGAGATACAAGCCCATCGTGCCGTCGGTGACGACTGCGTCGAGCCTGCTCTCCGGCCTGATCGCCTGCGTCGAGACGAACACACGAACGAGCACCACGAGCAGTAGCACGATGATCGGCACACTCAGCCACAGCTGATCGAGTTGGATCGACAGAATCCACACCGCGTTCAGAATCATCGACAGGGCGATCGGCCCGCGAAGGGTCTCCTGCCTCGGTCCCGCGAAGAATTGCCAGATCGCATACGCCACGAACCCCACATAAATGACCGACCAGATCGAAAACGCTGGTCCCGACGGCGCCACCAGCGTCGACGTCGCACTGAGCGCACCGCCCGCAGCCTCCGCGATGGGCGTGCCCACCCACGCCCCCGAACCGATGAACGAGCCCACCACGGCCACGATCGCACTGACGAGTATCCCGACTTTCATGGGCCGGAGAATGCCCCGTTCAGGACGTCGACAAACGGGTGGGGTGTGGTTCTCCCGACCCTCGAACGAGCAATCATCCGGAAATCTCGTTTCTCGCACGCCTCGTCATGGGCAGGAGCACCAGAATTCCCGCGGCGGCAAAGGCCAGCGTCAGGTAGTAGACGGAGTGCACCGAACCGGAGGCATCGATGATCACGCCACCCAGTGATGCGCCGAGAAAGATGCCGAAGCAGATGATCGATGTATGCACGGTGTTGACCACGAACGACATCCCGCCGACGCGCATCACCCGCACTGCGAAGGCAGGGTTGAGGCTCACCCCGGCGAGTCCCAGGGCGGCTCCGCCGACCAACACCACGATCTTGTTGCTGTCCGCCAGCAGAAACAACAGTCCCGACGTGAAGATCACCACTGCGCCGACGATCGAGACGACCAGTGGGAAATTGTCGGACAACCGGCTCACCACGGTGATTCCGACGACGCAGGCGACACCGTACGCAGCGAGAATGACAGGCACCAAGCTCTGATCGAAGCCCGCACGGTCGGTCAGAATCGGTGAGAAGTAGCTGAAGATCGCGAACACCGCGCCGATGAGCAGCCCGCTGGTCGCGTAGGCCAGCCACAATCCCCCGTTCCTCAACTCGGACAACTGCGCCCGGATCTTCGGTGGCGCACCCGCATCCACGGTAGGCACGAACGTCACACTCGCAACGAGGGAAACGCCGGCGAGCACCGCCACGAAGGCGAACGCGAGCCGCCACCCGAAGGCGTTGCCGAGGAAACTCGCGAGAGGAAGACCGAACACGGTTCCGATCGTGTTGCCGCCCATGACGATGCCTATCGCACGGCCACGGATCTTCTCCGGAACGGACTGGGCGGCAATCGACAATGTGACGCCGTAGGCCGTACCCGCCGCCGCACCGGTGATGATTCGGCCGACGACGATGACGGCGTAATTCGGTGCTGCAGCTGCGATCAACTCGCCGACGATGAACGCGATCGAGATTGCGACGAGCGCCTTCTTCGGTGGGATCCGAGCCAGCAGACTCGATGCGGGCGGCGCAACGATCACCATCGACAACGCGTAGATGGCAATGAGGTACCCGACGCTCGGGATGCTCGCCGGAAGGTCGCGAGCTAGATCGTTCATCAACCCGGACACCATGAATTCGCTCGTCGTGAACGCGAGAATGGTGAACGCCAGAACGTAGACCGGGAAAGGGACACTGGTCACCTGACCGGATTCTTCGGTCTCGTCGATCGATTCGGCGTAGCTCACGTATGTCCTTCGTTCCGCGTGACGGGCATCGGACTGGTCTGATTCTGTACAGATCAGTTCACAATTTGGCCGTTCGGCGACGACGTAGACTGCAAGTCAGATTTCTACGGCGTCAATACCATCAGAGCGCCATCTGCAATGGCGCGCATGGACTTTCGACCCGATCCCACTCGGGCGGCAACACGAATTCCAACAACGGCCCCGTTGATCACCTCTGCCTGGGCGGCCGGGGCCATGGTACAGGCGATGTCGCCGACGGCCTGGCCGGCGCGAAGGTAGTCACTCATCACGGACAGGCGGCGACGCAAGTTGGTCGACATCTGCTGATGCGGCACTGCGAGTTCCGGCTCGTCCGCAGCTTCCAACGCGGTGTTGACGGAGAAACAGCCAGAAGGACCACCGCGACGACGTCGGGCGATCTCGTCGTCGATCAGATCCTCGAACAAGATCGACACACGCGCGAGAACGGACAACGACTCTCGATGAAGAACGGCGTCCACGGACTCGTCCGCCTTGCTCAGATACGAGGCCATGCACTCCTCGTACAGACCGACCTTACTGGTGAAGGCGTGATACAAGCTGCTGCGGCCCAGGCCGGTTGCACTGCACAGCGTTTCCGTACTGGTGCCGTTGTACCCATGAGTCCAGAACTCACCCAGCGCAGCCTCGACGACTGCACCTCGGTCGAACTTGGCGTTCCTACCCACGACGGACACGCTAGCAATAGTGTACCGATCTATCCATAGAAAGCGACTCCCCCCTGTGTGAGTGGAAATGTAGGGCCATCGGGTCGCTCCGGGGCCTACATTTCCACTCACGTGTCAGGCGAGCCGGACCGTCGCCGTAGCGCGGTGGCCGAAGATTCGCTTGCCCTCGAAGGTGGCGTTGAGTGCCACGACCGCGGTACGAGTCTCCGGGTCGAGGGACTTGATCTTTCCACCGAACTGAATCTCGGCGGCGCGGTGACTGTCCACGGGAATCGGCGCGGTGAAACGAACGGTGTAGTCCTTCACCGCACCCGGGTCACCGATCCACTCGGTGAGGTAGCCACCGCCGAGGCCCATGGTGAGCATGCCGTGGGCCAGCACGTTCTCGAGGTCGATGAGCTTGGCGAAACCCTCGCTCCAGTGAATCGGGTTGGCGTCGCCCGCAACTCCGGCATAGTTGACCAGATCGCCCCGAGTGAGACGAAACGACTTGCCGGGCAACTCGTCTCCGACAGAGACGTCGTCGAAGTTCACCGACGCCGACGACGGCACGTCGACGACGGTCAGCGGCGGGTGCTCCACCTGATCCTCGTCCTCGTCGTGATCAGCTGCACCCGCGCGCGCCGCGAGAGTCGTCGCGCCCTGCATGACGAGGTTCTCCGCAGCCTCGACGATCCCCTTGTCCACGTCACCGTCGCGCCCGATGAGCAGCGTCGTGTACGTGGTCTGCACCAGCTCACCCCGCTGATTGGAGACGATGTTCTTGGTGACCATCATGTCCTTGCCCATTACCTCCTTGTAGGAGTCGAGCGAGACGTCGCAGTACAGGTGATCGCCGGCAACGATCGGCTGATGGAACTGGAGGACCTGATCGGTCTGAAGCATCTGACTCAAGTCGAACCCGACGGCGATCTTCTGCAGCAGACGCTTCTGGGCCAGCGTGCCGACCAGCGACATGAACGTCAACGGCGCGACGACACTCGAATAACCGAGAGCCTCGGCCGCGTCACCCTCCCAGTGGACCGGGTTGAAGTCCTGGACTGCACGTGAGTATTCGCGAACCTTCTCGCGTCCGACGTCGTAGTAGTCGGCAGTGCGGTAATGCCGCCCTACCATCGCTCGCACATGTTCGGCAGGGTCGAAGGTCTCGGCAGGGTCGAAGGTCTCGGCGACTGTCGCATTCTCACTCATTCGACGCAACATACCTGCAACCGCGCCGCCAGACCACGCGCGGCGCGCAGCTTGTGGCACGTCATAGGCCCATCGCACCTACCGCCGTTCACCACACGAACATCCTCACGCCGACCGATGCCTCGGCATCACCGGATACGCCGTGGAACCGAATGCCTCCTGTGCCGTGATGGTCGTGAACTCCTGTGCCGTGATGGTCGTGAACTCCTGTGCCCTGATGGTCGTGACCGCCGCCAGCGGACGCCTGGTGCGCTGCCGAACCTCGTCGGCAGCGAGAAGAGCGGCACCATGAGCGGTCAACGATCCCGGCGCCGACGGCACGAACACCGGTAGACGTAGATCCCGTCTGAAGACCCGACGGAGCAACGGTAGGTGCGCACACCCTCCGACCATGACGAGTGCGTTCACCGCCCGCGGGGACTCGACGATCACACTGGCGGTCCAGTCCTCGATGGAATACACGGCCCGCTCGACTATCTCGTCGAAAGAGCTGCGCCACAGCCGGATCGGGCCTGCAACGAACGGACCTGGCACCTCCGCCACGCGGAGGCTGGACAGCTGCTCACGCGCATAAGCAATGGCCACCATCAGACTGTCGATCCCGGAACTGGTGATCAGTTCGTCCGCACCGTACGTGGCGAGCAGGTAATCCCGCACGGCCTCGTCGCACACGGTTCCACCGAACGCACTGGTTCGCTCGGCGCAGTACACGCGGCCACTCGCCGGATCGACGACGGACACCGTCGTGCCGGATGCACCGACGTCGCACACCGCGACGGTGCGCAGCCCGTCCAGCTGACCGGAGCCGCGAAGATAGCGCAGCTGCGCGCCGAGTTCCGACACGATGTTGTACCTGTCCGACCGGTGCACCGAGTACGCGGAATTGCGGGTGCGCGACGCCGGGTCGTCCGGAACAGCGAGAACGGCGTCCTCGCGATCGACCTGCTGCACCGTCGCCATGGACTCGAGCAGCTCCAGCGCTGCGGCGACGTGGCCCTTCGCCTCGAACGACCGAACGACGTTGGCAGACCGCACCGAGTCGTCGGCCGAGTCCAGCGCCGTCGCGCGAGCCGTGGCAGAGCCCACCGACACTCCGAGCACCGTTCTCATGGTTCCCTCGACTTCTGCCCCGTCACGTCCGACTCCTGCACAGATGGTAGCCAGGAAATCCTTCGTTGGGTAGGCCCAGGGAGCCTTTTTCAATCTTTCAGTTTGTTTTCACTGTGATGTAGTGACCGCACACAGTGCCACAGGGGCTCACGCGACCCGTCGACGCTGCGCCAGCAGATCGCCCCACTCCTGCGTGGCGGCACCGACAGGCGCTGCGTCCGTAGCTGTCTCACGCGCAGCCGCAACGAGCGAACGAGCGGATTGCAACAAGCTGACATCGAACGTGAAACTGTGCGTCACCAATTCTTCGAATGCCTGTTCCGGGGAATATCCCCGCAAGGCAATGAGAACTCCGACAGCCCAATCGATACTGGTCCGAGAATCGTCCATCGAGCCAACCTACAATCCGTGAGATGTGAATATGCGTCGGTAACAACAACTTCGAGAATGCGCCAGACAACGATGCACGAGTTACGGACAGCGCATACAACACACACGCGGCCGCGAGCCGGCTTGTAGCCGAAGCGAACGGCCGCTGGAAATCATGGACCGATGGTAGCCCGGAATTCCCGCCGACTGCCACCGATGTTCGATGACAATTCACTACTCCGCGGATAATTCACACGCGGTTCACACGACCGAATCGTCATGTACTCATGAGGCTTCGGGAGCAGTACCGAACGCAGGCATGCCGGATCTAGGGGACGTCGTTCTCCGCGATCGGCGCGTCGGTAGTGCTGCTGATAGACGGCGAAGACGTGGTCTCAGTTGTAGTCGGCGTCGTAACGGGTGTCTCGGGGATTGTCGAGGTCGTCGTCACCCCACCGTTGCTCGGTTTGGTCGAACCCGGCCGCGTCGGGCCTGGTTCGGTCGCGACCGGACGGACCGGCGGTGCTGCTGCGCCCGGGTCGGCGGACTCGGGTTGCCCGGCTTCCGGCTGCGGCGCAGCTTCTCCGACGGGTGCGAGGGGCACGACGACGACAGCGCCGGGATCGACCGGAAGCGCGTCGGCGCCTGGCACGCCGTCGATCGGCGGCTCCGGAGCAGCGGTCGTCGACGCACCGACCGGGATGGATGCAGGGCGCGTCGGCGACGCATCCGAGGCCGGGACATCCGACGGATAGACCATCTCCGACGGGACCGAACCGCCGGCCTGCGACGGATCTGCCGTCATCGCCCATGCTGTGACGCCGCCCAGGGCGGCGAGAACGCAGGCGCCGACGGCGGCAATCGGCCAGACCCCGCGGTGCGGCTCTCGCGCTGAACTGGGTGCTGCGATTGCCGGCGCGAGCGAGCCCACGAGAAGGGCCGCAGCGATGTCCGGGGTGTAGGCGTCGGACAGGCGATCGTCGAAGATGTCGACGACGGGAGTCGGCTCGGATTCGGTGGCAGCCAGGGCGTCGGCGACGATTTCCCGTTGAAGAGCGTTCTCGCACACCACCGCTGCACCGGCGACGTTCAGGTCGTGTTGCATGGCCTGGACGCGCATGAAGCCGAGCGCGGTCGACACGGCTCCGCCTATTCCGCCGGGAGTTGCCGCGACGGTGACCGTGCGGGTCGCGACAGGGCCGAGCTCCGGGAGCGTGATGTCCACCAGCGACGCCGTGACCTCGTACGTGCTGACGTGCACGCCAAGCGCGATGTGCATGCCGCTCGTACCCCCCGTGTAGTGCCGTGAACCGAGTACCCGACGCCAATCCGGGCGATCGGTTGGTTTGATCGGCAATCAGACTACCCGGGTACCGGACAATCGTCGCATTCAGATTCCGGACTCGGTTATCTCCGCTCGGGACGCGGCAGCGGCGGCGAGTTCCTGCGCGTACAGCAACCCGAACGTGAACCCGTTCTCTCCTGGCGTGACACCCGCTTTGCGGCCCAACTCGAGCAGGGTCGCCGCGGCCACGACGGCATCCTGGTGCTCTCCGAGGATCTCCTGGACGTTCTTGTACCGGGCGATCCTGGCTTTCGACTCCTTCTTCCCGACGATCGGCTCGACCAACTCTGCGGCGTAGCGTGCCCGTTTGCCTGCCTTCCGGGCTCGGTGCAGTGCCTCGTCGTCGCCGGCGACTGTCGCCGCAGCCACCCGCTTGGATGCTTTCTTGCCTGCCTTGCGTGCGAGAACGTCGAGATCGTCGTCGTCGAGCTTGTGCGCGCTTTTCGCCAGCGGTAAGCCGCGGGTCCACTGCGCCAGTTCGGTCAGCAGGGCGAGATACCGCTCGCCGTCCAGTTCGGCGGTCACCACGGCACGGAAACGAAGCTGCTCGGCGAGCAGATCGTTCTCGATTCGCGCGGCGACGGGACCGAGCACCAGGTGATCCGGTAGCTCGCCCAGGGATTCTGCAAAGCGAGCACGCTGCACCTGACGGTCGCGAACCTCACCGAGAAGTCCGGCATACCAAGATAATTCCGTTTCCAGGAACAGCGCCCTGTCGTCGTCGAACAGTTCGGCGAACACGCGAAGCGTGCTGCGGTAACGGCGAATCGCGACTCTCGTCGAATGAATCGGATCCATACCGCGGCGCAGGTACACGTCGCCCGCGAAGATCGCCTGGGCCTGCTGATTCAGGTAGTCCGCGACGACGCCGACGGTTCCCGTGTGGACCGGCTCGGCCGACGAGCGAACCGCACGATGGAATTTCGACGGATGCGCGCCGACGCGTGCCCCTGCCGCCTTCAGCTTCTTGCCCACCTGCTTCAGATCCGACTCCGCCCCCTCGGGACCGAGCTCGACCTCCACCTCCCGCCAACCGTGCCCGTCGGCGCCGGACAGATCGACCGTGACGGTGTCGTCGGCGAGTTCGGCAACCACGCGACCTTTCCGATCGGACAGAACGTGAAGCCTGCGCAGCGACGTCAACGTAGCCACAGGGGACAACGGCTTGCCGAGCGTGGCACCGATCAGAAGCTCCGCGAGTTCACCCGGGACTGTCGCGTCCTCACCGCTACCGAGCGGCAACCTGATCTCGGTCCGCGCCTTGTCGGCCGGAACCTTTGCGTGCCATCCGGTGTCGGCGTCACCGCGTCGGCGACGCACCGTGATTCCGCGCTGCAGCAGGTCGAGATCCGCGGTGTCGAAGTACGTGCTGACGAGCGAGACCTCCGACTCCGTCGCGGAACCGCCCGCAGGAATCAGCTCGTCCGCATCGGGAAGGACGAAGTCCGGGTCGACGTCGAACTTGTCCTCACGTTCGGTGTGTATCGAAGCCATGGAACGAGTCTGCCGTACACAGGTGAACAAACGGAGGCAAACATCGCCGGGCAGGGTCTCTACCGGCGGAGTTCTACCGGCGCGATGACGTTCGCGGAGGAGCCGACGACCGCACGGGCGATTGGGTCGGTGGCCGCGTCGTCGCGGTCGGACGAGTGGTCTGCGGTGGGTCGTTCCGCGGTTGGTCGTCCCGCTGCCGAGTCGTCGCCGTGGGGGTCGGGGTGGGTGCGCTGCTAGTGGTGGTCTCCCGGCGTCGAGTCGTGGTGACCTTCTCGTCGTCGGTCGACTCCACTTCGTCGGTCGTGTCCGCGTCACCGGTAGACGCCTCCGGGGTGGTGGTCACGGCCGCGGAGGTCGTGTCCGGAACCACGGACGCATCCGGTGGGCCAGGCGGCAGGCTGGGAGCCACGGTGGTGGCAACGGAGGAAGAGGACGTGATCACCGGCGTGTAGTCCAGGGCCGGGGGCTCGACTCCGCGATCGCTCGACGCCGCCGCAATCGACACGACCACACCGCCTGCGATCAACGCAACGGCTCCGCCTCCCAGGTACCGCGAAGCGCGTAGGCGCGTCAGACGCCGCGACGACGTGTCGCTGTGACGGGGACGTGCCCTACTCCCGGTGACGACGGACGCGGGGCCGTCCCCTCCCGCGGTCCCCCCGGCGTCGTCGGTCGCATGCTGGGCGACGACGAGTCGCCGAGCCATCCCCATCGCACCTCGCGCAGCCAGAGCTTCCGGCTCGCGCGGGACGAAGACGGGCACCGACAAACCGTCGACCAAGCTCTGTCGCACTATCTGCATGTTCGCGCCTCCGCCGACCGCGAACAGGGCGTCGACATGGGGCGCATCGGTGATCATCGACGACGCCAGAGCGACCGCGTCGTACACGCTGTCCCGAACCAGATCCTCCATGACGGATCGATGAAGGGTGGCGACGCCGGCCGGGCTCACCACCTCCACGGCCGTGACGGACGACAGTCTCTCCTTGGCCTCGCACACAGTCTCGACGAACACGTCGCGAGATTCCGGGTCCAGGACCTGCAACCCGAGAAGATGCTGGGACAACCTGGCGTCGCACCCGTCTCCGGACAACACGGTGCTGCGGCGCGAACCGAGGACGCGGCCGGAGTCGCATTCCACGATCGACACGGTGACCCCGCCCGCACCGACGTCGAACAACGCGACAGTCTGATCTGGCGTGAGATCCCCGGACTCCTGGAGCGCGCCGATCTGCGCACCGATGTCCGATACGAGCGCAAGGCCGTCGGCATGCTCCACCCCGTAGACCTCGCTGGGGTTCTTGTCACGAAGAGCCAGGACGGGGACCGTGCCCGTGGCGCCGTTCTCGCGCGCGAACTTGTGGACGGCCCAGGTCACCGAGCCCCACGGATCCTGCGAACCCTCGGGTACGGCAATGACGGTCTCGGTGCTGAGCTGGGGATCTGCGCGCACGTCGCTGCATGCTGCGCGTATTCCGCTCACACCGAGCGATGCGCCGAGTACGGCTGTCATCGAAAACCTCGCTCCGGTAAGCCCCAACCCACTTCGGCAAGGGTCGAGACTACCCGAAAAACCGTGTGTTCGTATTGAAAATACGCTGTAAACAGACCAAAAGTTCAGTCGACCGGCGATTGAACGAAGTTCAGGTACGCTTTCGACGGTGTCGGGCCCCGTTGACCCTGATACTTCGATCCGACCGCCGCGCTACCGTAAGGATTCTCCGACGGGCTCGACAACCGGAACAGGCACAGTTGCCCGATCTTCATCCCCGGCCACAACGTGATCGGGAGATTCGCCACGTTGGACAGTTCCAACGTGATGTGCCCGCTGAACCCGGGATCGATGAACCCCGCGGTCGAATGCGTCAGCAAACCCAACCTGCCCAGCGAGCTCTTTCCCTCGAGCCGACCCGCCAGGTAATCCGGCAGCGTCGTCAGTTCGAGCGTCGACCCGAGGACGAACTCGCCTGGATGCAGTACGAACGGCTCGCCGTCCGCAGGCTCGACGAGCGTCGTCAACTCGTCCTGCTGCTTCGACGGATCGATGTGCGTGTAGCGAGTGTTGTTGAACACCCGAAACAGCTTGTCCAACCGAACGTCGACGCTCGACGGCTGCACCATCGCAGAATCGAAAGGCTCGATACCGAGGTTGCCGGTGGACACTTCAGCGCGGATGTCGCGATCGGAAAGCAGCACAGTGCAGGCTATCGCTCCGGCAGCACACCGTTCCCGCTGACCACCCACATGACACCCGACTGCTAGAGTTTCTCGGCGCGGACAGCCTCGACCGTCCGCCGCGCCGGTGTAGTTCATTGGTAGAACGCGACCTTCCCAAGGTTGAGAGGCGGGTTCGATTCCCGTCACCGGCTCCCTTTCTCCTTTCGGCGGTAACAAACCAAAACACGGTCCTCGAGTGTCGAATTCGAGAACTCGACCGTTAATTCGGCGGAATCGACCCTCGCATCGAGAACAAATATTCACATTTCGCTTTCCAGTGCAGTAGGCAGGCTGCATTGTGTTAGACATCCCTCGTGCTTTTGTTACCCCTCGACAATTGATACGAAGGACCCGAAATGAAGTGGTTCGCTCTCGTAATGGCCCCGATCCTGATTGCGGCGCCTTATACATATCCGTTTCCCACCTACCCGCGACCGACGGTGTTTCCCAAACCTCCGACCACCACGGCGCCACCGCCCACGACGACAGCCCCTCCTCCCGTCACCACGGCCACTCCACCGCCGAGCGGCGGGCAGACGACCGTGCTCTGGGAGGACCAGTTCAACGGGTCGGGCGCCGTCGATCCTGGAAAGTGGGGTTTCCAAACCGGCAGGTGGGGCGCAACTTCGGGGGAGCAGCAGTACTACACCAACTCGACCAACAACGCGTCGGTCGCGGGTGGCTCGCTGAACATCACGGCCAGGAGGGAAACGACTCCGGACCGCAAGCCCGCGCCGAACAACTTCACCAGCGCTCGTGTCGTGAGCTTCGGAAAACAATCCGTAACCCCGCCAGTGCGACTGGAAGCATCCATAAAGATGCCTCGTGCGGCCGGATTACTACCCGCTTTCTGGTTACTCGGCCTCGAACCGGGCAATGAATACAATTGGCCGCGTCAGGGTGAAATCGACGTCGTGGAAATTCCCGGCACAAATGGTCCCTCTTTCAATCTGCACGGTCCGGCGCGTAACAACTCCAGCACCGACGTCAAGACCGGCAGCGGAATGAGCCCGATTTCCGACGGCTTTCACACCTATCGGGTCGACTGGTTCCCTGACCGAATCACCTGGTTCGTGGACGGTGTCCAGAAGTTCACCGTGACGAAGAGCGACTACGAAGCCAAAGGGGGCAACTGGAAGCCGTTCTCCGGCGCATGGCCTCACTACGTCCTGTTCAACGTGGCAGTCGGCAACGACTGGGTCGGCAAAGCCCCTGCATCGACTCCGTTTCCGCAAACCATGAGCATCGACTGGGTCAAGGCAAGTCGTATCAATTGATTCGACTGTGATACGTCAGTAAAACAAACTCGTTTCATTGGTACATCGCACAGCGCATCGGCATAGGGTCGAGAGGAACCCACAAATCGAGGTGCTGTGTGAGCTACCGATTCTCGACGACGTCGACCGCCACCGTTCTGCTCCTGTTCGCCGCGTTCGGCGGCATCGCTCATGCTGCGCCGCCGAACGCTCCGGACGTACCGGGGCCCGCCCAGAGCACTCATGCCGATGCGATCGCGTACGCGGCGAACCACCCCGATTCGGTGCCTCCCGGCATGAACCCGACGAACTGCGTCCCGTCGGCAGAGCATCCGAATCCGGTCATCCTGGTCCACGGCACCGACGCGTCGGTCTACGCGGACTGGGCCGCACTGTCGCCCGCGCTGGCATCGGCCGGCTACTGCGTCTACGGACTGAACTACGGCGCCTCGCCGGACGGAACCAGCTTCGGCTACACCGACATTCGCGGTAGTGCCGCGCAGCTGCAGGACTTCGCCGACGGTGTTCTGTCCGCTACCGGCGCCGAGCAGGTCGATCTGGTCGGATACTCGCAGGGCGCGGCCGTCACCCGATACTTCACCAACCGCCTCGGCGGAGCGGACGTCGTCGACAAGTGGATCGGCATCGCGTCCCCCGCCTACGGTGGAACCGCCTACGGAGTGTCACCGGCTATCCAGGCCGTGCCGAGCGCCACGCGACTGGTGTCCAGCGAGTTCGGCCCCGCCCTGGTCCAACTGATCGAGGGCTCGACATTCCTCCAGGACCTCAACGCAGGCGGTGACACCGTCCCCGGCGTCGAATACACCAGTATCGCCACCGACGTCGACGAGGTCATCCAGCCGTACACCAATGCGCTGCTTCGTGATCCGGACGCCCGCAACATCGTGGTGCAGGACGTGTGCCCTCAGAACAACGTCGCGCACTTCACGTTCACCTACGACCCGACGACCATCGCTCTCGTTCTCGGCGCCCTCGACCCCGGCGCTGGAATCGTCCCACCGTGCACACCGGTTCCGATCGGTGCCGGCGTTCTGGACGTGGTGATCGCCAGCAACGCGCCGCCGCCCGCCGGATGATGGGCGGCGACGCCGATCGCGCACTCACCGCGCCGCGTGACGTTCCAACCAGTCGATCCCGAACGCCGTGATGGGTCCGGCGTCGACGACCACGCTCTCCGCGAGCCCCACCAGCCCACGAGCTCCGGCTCCGGTCGCGAGAAACTCCCGGACCACCGTCGCGAAGTAATCGTCGTCCAGGCCGGCCACCACGGGATCGGACGTGTCGAACTCCTCGGACCAACGCCAGACGGTCTCGCCGTCCGGACCTCGAAACGGGTACTCACGCCTCACCCGGCGCTTGGCCGGAACATCGGCCAACGCCTCCGCGTGATGCAGCACCGTCATCGTGTCCAGCGGCGCACCGACCATCAACACTCTGCCGCCGGCCCGGACCAGACGGGCGAACGGCGAATCCGGGCCGTAACCGTTGTCCAACGGGTGATCACGCGTGAACTCGTCGGCCCTCGCACCCAGCGCAGCGACCGAGGCGCCCGGGTTTGCGCTCCGGAGGACCCCCGGCCTGGTACCGATCGTCGACGCGAGTATCCCGTGGTCTCGCGCCGCCCGCGCGGTCGAAGGATCGAACGGCGGAACATGGGGCCGAATGTCGGCCGCAACGGTGCCGTCGGGACCCCAGATGTCGAGGCCCAACTCCCAGTCCTGATACGAGAGAACGGTTCCCGACGGCCCGACGACGTCCAGAATCGCATCGACCAGTGCGTCGGGGCCACCGAGGATCGTCCCGACGCTTCCGCACGCGGCATGCACCATCACGGCGTCGCCGCCTCGAATACCCAGGGCGCGGACGTCCGCGCCGAGGCTCGCTCGCGTAGCGATCATGGACGACGACCCTAGGGTGTGTCGACCTCACTGTCGAGCTTGAGCACCCGCTGCCCGTCGGACTGTTCGATCAGGTAGGCGGGCGTCTTCTCGGTCCCGTTCCTGGTGATCTCGCTACCCGAGATCTTTCTGGTCACCTTGTCGGTGTGGACCTCGACGATCTTGCCCTCGGCAGTGCCCTGTCCCCAGTTCCACTGCACGGTCGTGCCTTTTCGGTGCGTCATGCCGCCGGACTACCCCATCCGGGGAATTCGATGCATCACCCACCCGGCCGCCCTCTACCCGACCGAAAAACGGTCGCAGCGGGCGTCACGACTGCTACCTTTCCCTCGAGCGCTGCGAAGAGGGGAAACGAATGTCACTGGTTGCAGATTACGTCGTGGTCGGCGCAGGTTCCTCGGGCGCGGTGCTCGCGAACCGGCTCAGCGCAGACCCGCGGAACACTGTCGTCCTGCTCGAAGCAGGGCCGGAGGACAAGAACAAGTTCGCGCACATCCCCGCAGCCTTCTCCAAGCTGTTCCGCAGCGAGGTCGACTGGGACTACGACTCCGAGCCGCAACCGGAGCTCAAGGGCCGCAGTATCTTCTGGCCACGAGGCAAGATGCTCGGTGGATCCTCGTCGATGAACGCCATGATGTGGGTTCGCGGTTTCGCGGCCGACTACGACGAGTGGGCATCGCTGTCGGACTCGTCGTGGTCCTTCGAGAAAATCGTCCCGTACTTCCGCAAGATCGAGTCCATCGAAGGAACGACGGCACTCGACGCCGGCACGACCGGGCCGTTGATCGTCTCGCACCAGCGAAGCCCGCGCGCACTCACCGCCAAGTTCCTCGAGGCCGTCGAACAGGCAGGTTATCCGGTGGAACCGCCGAACCTGCCCGAGCCCAAGGGTTTCTCGCAGACCATGGTCAACCAGAAGCGCGGAGCCCGCTGGAGCACAGCGGACGCCTACCTGGCGCCCATTCGCAAACGGAAGAATCTGACCGTCCTGACCGAGGCGCAGGCCACCAGGATCGTGTTCGACGGTTCGGCCGCGGTCGGCGTCGAGTACGTGTCCGGTGGCCACACCCAGACGGTGCGAGCGGCCCGCGAGGTGGTGCTCGCCGGTGGCGCGATCAACAGCCCGCACCTGCTGATGCTCTCTGGAATCGGCGACCGTACGGTTCTGCAGAACCTCGGCATCACCGTCCAGCATCACGCGCCCGAGGTGGGCCGTAACCTCACCGACCACCTCGCAGCGCTCATCGGCTGGAGCGTCGACAGCGATTCCTTGTTCTTCGCCGAGAAGATCCCCGAACTTCTGAACTACCTGATTCGCAGGCGCGGAATGCTGACGTCGAACGTCGCCGAGGCCTACGGTTTCATCAAGAGCAGAGACGACCTCGCTCTGCCCGACGTCGAACTGATCTATGCCCCCGCCCCGTTCTTCGACGAGGGGCTGATCGCACCCGACGCCCACGCCGCCGTCATCGGCTCCGTCCTGCTCCGTCCGCGCAGCCGTGGGGAGATCACGCTGCGCACTGCCGATCCGTTAGCGAAGCCGATCATCGATCCGCGATACCTCAGCGACGGTGACGGCGCCGACCGCGCAGCCATGCTGGAGGGACTGCGCGTGTGCAACGAGATCGCGTCCCAGCCTGCGCTGACAGGTCTGCTCGGCGACATAGTCCGCCCTCGCGACGCCGGCGATCTTCTGTCCGAGGCGCTCGAGCAGAATGCGCACACCCTCTACCACCCCACCAGCACCTGCCGGATGGGCAACGACACCTCCAGCGTCGTCACGCCCGACCTCAGAGTGCGCGGCGTCGCCAACCTCCGGGTGGCGGACGCGTCGATCATGCCGACCATCATCCGTGGCCACACACACGCACCCAGCGTCGTGATCGGCGAAAAAGCGTCGGACATGATCCTGCGGGGCTGACCTGCTCGCTCGAGCGTGCCGTAAAGAAACCGGACAGTAGGATAGGGCCCATTTCGGAGGCCGTACATAACGGATCGGTAACGCCACGGTGTCGAACAGGACACGGCACCACTACGAGTGGTCGAATCGGACATTCTGGGCACACGAGTCGTCTCGGACGTGAGAGTCTTTGTGTACCAAAGCCATATGAACGGTTCGGCAGCGGCGGACAGAGCAAAAGCGTGTGGGTTCGGTCGATCTTTTGCGCCCAAATCGCCTCTGTTTCACAAATGGTCGAAGACCTCACCCATCCGGTACCGACCCGGTGGCGAATTACAGACAACGCTCAAGACATGAGCACGAAAGGTAGACATACAATGACCTCCATCCGTAAAGTCATGGCCGCCACCGCAATTGGCGCACTCACTCTCGTACCTCTCGCCGCATGCTCGTCCGACGATTCCTCGTCCACCACGGAATCCACGTCGTCGGCCGCTGCCGAGACCACCGAGTCGACACCCGAGCCCGTGGCAGAGGTCGACGACCTCTCGAACGGCGTCAGCACCGCAGTCCTACTGGACCCCGGCTTCACCGGCGCTCTCACCACCCTCGGACTCACCCCGGGCGTCATCGGAACCGCCACTCTCGCAGACGGTTCCATCAGCTTCCCGATCACCGGCGGAGACGTGAAGTACTGGGAGCCCGGCACGGTCGATCCCTACGTTCAGGGTGAAATCATGCACGACGGAAGCGGTCTGTCGCTCACCGCAGGGGACACCGTCGTCGAGCTGACCGACTTCGACATCGACCCGGGCACCTCGCTGCTGACCGGCAACGTGTCCGTCAACGGTGAAGTCGCTGCAGAAGACGCAGTCATCTTCGACCTCGACGGCCGCACCCTGAACCCGTTGGCGACCGGCCCCGACAACACCGCGATCCTGCAGGGCACGCAGGTCAAGATCTCGGAGACCGCTGCCGGCCTGCTCAACGACACCTTCCAGACCGATGCTGTCACCCCCGGCCTGCTCGTGGGCGTTGCCACCATCACCATCGCCACGGCGTAATGACCGAACCCGAACGCGCGGGATCACCGCTCCAGGTGGCCTCGCGCGTTCGGCGTCGTCGCCCCACCCCTCCCACGTTCCGTAGCCCCCTGCGGGGGCCGTGGCTGACGTCCGTCTTCGGCGCCGTACTGCTGCTCGGCCTGCCCATCGTCATGATCACGGGACTGCTGTCCTACATGGCGTACGGCCCGCAGTTCGGTCAAGCGATGCCGGCCGACGTCGGCTTTCTTCGTCTCCCCCACTTCGATTGGCCCACCGACCCGGCCTGGCTGTACCGACTCACGCAGGGACTGCACGTCGGCCTCGGTCTGATTCTCGTACCCGTCGTCCTCGCCAAACTGTGGTCTGTCATCCCGAAACTGTTCACCGTACCTCCGGTTCGCTCGGTAGCCTCTGCGTTGGAACGACTTTCGCTGATCGCACTCGTCGGCGGCATCATCTTCGAGACGGCCACGGGCGTCCTCAACATCCAGTACGACTACATCTTCGGCTTCAGCTTCTATACTGCGCATTACTGGGGCGCATGGGTGTTCATCGCCGGATTCGTCAGCCACGCCGTCATCAAGATCCCGACGATGGTGACGGCGCTGCGCTCCCGATCCCTGATGCAGGTGCTCCAAGACAAACAGACACAACAGGAGACCGGCGAGTCCGAACTGATCGCCGAGGACCCCGACGAACCGACGATCAGCCGCCGCGGGGCACTTGCACTCGTCGGCGGAGGCGCACTGTTCATCGCCGTGCTCACGGTAGGTCAAACCACCGGCGGCGTCCTCCGCACTGCCGCAATTCTCCTACCGCGCGGCCGATCCTACGGTGATGGACCGAACGACTTCCAAATCAATCGCACGGCCGTCGCTGCAGGAATCGGCGCCGAGAACACCGGCTCCGACTGGCGCCTCGCCATCTCCGGTGGCAGCACGCCGCTGACGTTGAGCCGAGAGCAACTCCTGAACATGGAGCAACACACCGCCGAACTACCGATCGCCTGCGTGGAAGGGTGGTCGACAGTGCAGACCTGGACCGGGGTCCGCCTCCGCGACCTCGCCGCCGCTGCGGGCGCGAAGAACATCGCCTCGACTCTGGTCACCTCGGTCGAGACCAACGGGCCGTTCCGTCAGGCCACCTTGCAATCCAACCAGTCGCTCCACCCCGACTCGCTCCTGGCGCTGCAGGTGAACGGTGCCGACCTCTCCCTGGATCACGGTTATCCGGCACGCATCATCGTCCCCGCCACGCCGGGCGTGCACAACACCAAATGGGTGGCGAGCATCGAATTCAGGTCCGCATCATGAGACGTCTCTACGGCGCGGGTCCGCTGCACCTGCTGCTCATGGGTTTCGTGTTCGCCCTCATCGGTTATGTCGTCCACGTGGCCGGCATCGCAACCTTCTGGAACCGCGATGTGTGGTGGCAATCCATCGCGGTGTGGTTCGCGGGCGCCGTCGTGCTCCACGACCTCGTGCTGGTGCCCCTGTACTCGATCGTCGACCGGGCACTGCGCGCTTTGTCGCGTCTACTACGCCCGAGTGTCCCTGTGCTGAACCACATCCGGATACCCGCGCTCGGCGCGGCCCTCACCTTCGCGCTGTTCTTCCCCGGAATCATCGAGCAAGGCTCCGACACCTACCGAACCGCGACGGGCCTCACCCAGGAGCCGTACCTCGTCCGTTGGTTGTTGCTGACCGCCGCCCTGTTCGGCGCCAGCGCGGTCCTCTACACCGTTCGAATCGCAACATCGCATCGTGCACGAAACAGGAGAGAATCATGACACTCACCGCGGACGAGATGTTCGGCCGCGCCGCATCGGGTCTCCCCTGTTGGATGGGGTACTCCGACGGTTCACGTGCGGCGCTGCCGACCGCACGATGGATGGGCGGCGCTTCGGCGAGCCAGGAAGACCTCGCCGCCGATCACGAGATGCTGCGGCACTGCGTCGGACCGACGCTCGATCTCGGCTGCGGCCCAGGCCGCCTCACCGAAAGCCTCGTACGTCGCGGCGTCTCGTCCCTCGGGGTCGACACATCACGGAAAGCCGTCGACCTCACCGTGGGACGTGGTGGGCGCGCCGTTCTACGTGACCTGTTCGACGCACTCCCCGACGCGGGCCGATGGGCGTCCGTACTCCTCGCCGACGGAAACATCGGCATCGGCGGAGACCCGGTGCGCCTGCTGCGCCGCGCCGCCGAACTGATCCGACCCGACGGCACGGTCATCGCCGAGGTCGACGCGCCCGGATCGAATCACGTGATCGAGCAATCCGTTCGATGGGAAACCGACACGACATTCGGCGAGTGGTTCGCATGGGCCCGAGTCAGCGTCGACGCGACGGCCGACCTCGCACACGCCGCGGGCCTCACCGTCGTCGACGTCGCACCCGTTCACGGACGGTACTTCGCGCGCATGAGCCTGGCGGATCACCAATTCGTGAACAGCAGATGATTGATCGCGAGTGCGGCGACCACCTGCAGTGCCAACCAGAACTTGTGCGAACGCTGCGGCAGAACAGCAGGAGCAAGCAACATCCACATCGCGAACGGAAGCCAGATACGTTCGGTCTCGGCCTTGCTCAGCTGACTCAGGTCAGCCATCACCACCGCCGCGAGGCCGGCGAGGACCAGCAGATTGATCGGCTGCAGCCGCGTGAAGATCCTGGGCAGCGCAGCCGGAACAGCCAGGCCCAGTGCACAGAACAACGCAGCGAAGTTCGCCCAACCCCAGTATGCGAACGGACGATCCGTCGCGATGCCCTGGTAGTAACGCTCTTGGACCAACTCGTAACCGTCGAACCACCAGAATCCGTAGGCCGTGAACACCGCCGTGACGACGAGCGCACCCGCCACAGCTCCGACGAGCGGCCACGCTGTGCGCGCCGCGATCAGAACAGCCACCGCGGGCAGGCCCATCAAGACCAAACCGTAGTTGAGGTAGATCCCGAAGCCGAGCAGCACACCAGCAGCCACGGACGCGGGCCAGAGAAGTCTCGAGTTCTTCCGTGTCGATACGGCCAGCAACGCGATACCCCAGGCAACGACGCCCATGTAGAAGGCGTCCGCGGACACCGCGACCCAGATCGCAGCGGGCGCGAGCACCACGAAGGGCGCTGCCCGACGGGCCATGGTCTCGTCGCCCAGGGCACGGACGGTCACCAGAACCGCTGCGGCAGCACTGGTTCCGACGAGGACACACAGCGACGCCGCCCACGCTCCACCGCTCAGCCCGAGCCGATCGAGCCACACGAACGTCAGCAGAGCGCCCGGCGGGTGACCGGACACGTGGGTGGTCCAGGAATCGACCTGGTAGTCCAGAATGCGATCGGAGAAGCCTCTCAGCGTCTCCGGGATGTCGGTGATGCCGGGTACCTCGTGCAGATACTCGTCGGTGGACGCGAGTCGATCGACGAATCCTCTACGCCATCCGTCGATCATCGCCAGCGACATCGTCCACGCCGCCGACGATCCCCACACCACGAACAGCAGCCGACGCCACGGCAGGCGTCGCGCCAACTCCGGTCCCCACAGAACACCGGCGATCGCAACGACAATCGCGAACGGGGTGCCCCACCCGTAATGAGGCTCGCGGAAGCCGAAAAGCGGTGCAGCGTCCGCAAAATCACGAACCTGCTGCGGTGTCCGGTTGATGATCGGGGTGATCAGTTCGTTTCCCAGGTACGGTACGACGAATGCCACCGCGACCAGCACGGCGGCGAGTCCGCCTGCCAGAGCTTCTCTCCAGTATCGGATAACGTCCACCCATTTCTCGTGCGATACAGCGTCGCCCTGAAGCATAGAAGAGAATGACACCATGAGTTCACGACAACGAGCGGACATCGCCGTCATCGGCGGCAGCGGCTTCTACTCGTTCTTCGGGCCCGACGCCGAAAGTATCGAGATGGACACCCCGTACGGAGCGCCGAGCGGCCCCATCACCGTCGGCGACGTCGACGGCCGACCGGTCGCGTTTCTGCCTCGTCACGGAGCGAACCACGAGTACTCACCCCACACACTGCCGTACCGCGCGAACATGTGGGCACTGCGAATGCTCGGCGTCGGTCGAGTCTTCGCGCCGTGCGCCGTCGGCAGCCTCGTTCCCGAGTACGGGCCGGGAACCGTGGTGGTGCCGGACCAGCTGGTGGACCGAACCAGTGGGCGCGTGCAGACCTACTTCGACCGCGGCGGAGTACACGTGGAGTTCGCCGATCCCTACTGCGGCGACCTACGCGCCGCAGCACTGCAGGACGGGGTGGTCGACGGCGGCACCATGGTGGTCGTCGAAGGGCCTCGCTTCTCCACTCGCGCCGAAAGCCAGTGGTTCGCTCGACAGGGATGGACCCTGGTCAACATGACCGGCCATCCCGAAGCCGTGCTCGCCCGAGAATTGGAGCTCTGCTACACCCCGATCGCCCTCGTCACGGACCTCGACGCAGGAATCGAAACCGGGCAGGGCGTCCGAGCCGTCGATGTCTTCGCGGAATTCCAGAAGAACATCGAACCGTTGAAAGCACTGGTGCGCAGCGCTGTCAACGCCGCGCTGATGGGTCCGTGCGAGTCCTGCCGGGTCCACGACGGCGTGACGCTGCCGATCGAGCTGCCATGACCCGCGTCCTTCTCACCGGCGCAGCCGGTTTCATCGGCGGACACATACGATCGGCGCTCGAACCGAATCACGACGTCGTCGCCATCGACGCGATGCTCGCGTCGGCTCACGGCCACAGCCTAGATTCCAGCAGCGTCGATTCGAGCAGCGACATCACCCGAGTCGACGTGCGCGATCACGCTGCGTTGGTCGAGCTTCTGGCGAGCGTCGACGTCGTGTGCCACCAAGCTGCCGTCGTCGGCGCAGGCGTGGACTCCGCCGATGCGCCTGCCTACGCCAGCCACAACGATTTCGGGACCGCCGTTCTGCTCGCAGCGATGGCAGAAACCGGCTGCACCAGACTGGTGTTGGCATCGTCGATGGTCGTGTACGGCGAAGGAAAATACCGCAACGCCGCCGGCGACCTCGTAGTGCCGGGGCCCCGTACGAGGTTGGCGGACGGCATCTTCCAGAACACCGACCCCGCCACCGGCGAGGTCCTGGACTGGGCACTCGTGGAGGAAGACTCGGAGCTGCGGCCACGCAGCACCTATGCAGCGAGCAAGGTAGCCCAGGAGAACTACGCCCTCGCCTGGTCGCTCGCCACCGGCGGTTCGGTGACCGCACTGCGGTACCACAACGTGTACGGGCCTCACATGCCGAGAAACACCCCGTACTCCGGAGTCGCCGCAATGTTCAGGTCCTCGCTCGAAGCCGGCAAGGCTCCCCAGGTCTACGAGGACGGGCACCAGGCGCGAGACTTCGTACACGTCAGCGACATCGCCGCCGCAAACACCGCAGCCATCGACGCCGCATTACCGGGATTCACTGCCCTGAACGTCTCGTCCGGGCACCCGATCACCATCGGGGAAGTAGCCTCCACGCTGTCCGACGCCTGCCGCGGCCCGGCCCCACAGATCACCGGCCAGTATCGACCGGGCGATGTGCGACACATCGTCGCCAGTCCTGAAAAAGCCGAAAGGACACTCGGATTCGTCGCCGCAGTGTCCCCGGAACAGGGCCTCCGCGAGTTCGCGACAGCACCACTGCGCGACGCGGAAGGCACCGGTGCACCTCGTGTCTGACGTGACGGTCGTCCTGCCGTGCATGAACGAAGCAGGATCACTTCCCGGCGTGCTGGCACGAATTCCCACCGGGTACGTCGCGCTCGTCGTCGACAACAACTCCACCGACGGCACCGCGGACGTCGCGAAAGCACACGGCGCCACCGTGGTACACGAATCCGTTCCCGGATACGGATCGGCAGTGCACGCAGGGGTGCTCGCAGCAACAACCGACATCGTCTGCGTGATGGACGGAGACGGGTCGATGGATCCGCAGGATCTCCCTGCCCTGGTGAGCGCGCTGGAGACCGCCGACCTGGTCGTCGGCCGTAGACAGTCCGGCCACTCCCCACTGCACGCACGGCTCGGGAATGCCGTTCTCTCCCTCCGACTGCGAACCAAGTACTCGCTACCGGTCCACGACCTCGGCGCGGTGCGGGCGACACACCGACGAACACTGCTGGACCTGAACGTGACCGACCGACGATCGGGATACCCCCTGCAACTTCTGGTGCTCGCATCCAAGGCCGGGCTGACCGTCCGCGAACTGGACGTCACCTACAATCCGCGAACCGCCGGTAAATCGAAGGTATCCGGCTCGATCAAGGGGACGATCGTTGCCACACTGGACTTCTGGAAGGTGTTGTCATGAAGGTCACCGCCCTGGTCGTCGCTAAATCCCCCGTTCCCGGATTGGCCAAGACAAGGCTCGCCGCAACCCTCGGCACCGACGCCGCCGCCGACATCGCCGCCGCCGCACTGCTCGACACCCTCGACGCAGTGTCCGCCGCAAACTTCGATCACCGCGTCGTCGCCATCACCGGCGACCTCGACAAAGCAAGCCGCCGAGAAGAATTGGAAGCGGCACTGGCGTCGTACACCGTGGTGAGGCAGCGCGGCGACGGGTTCGCCGAGCGCCTGATCCATGCACACGAGGACGCGTCGGGTACCCCTGTCTTCCAGATCGGAATGGACACCCCACAGATCACCGCGGACCTGCTCGACGCGTCGGCGATGCACCTGACGGAACCGGAGCAGTCGGTGCTCGGTCTCGCCGAGGACGGTGGATGGTGGGCACTGGGACTGCCGAATGCCGCTCTTGCCCAGGCGTTACGAGACGTTCCCATGTCCACGCCCACCACCGGAGCCTCGACGCGCACCGCACTGGAGAACTTGGGCGCTCGCGTGCGGACCCTGGCCGTCCTGCGCGACGTCGATCACGAGAGCGACCTGCAGTACGTGGCCGCGGAGTGCGCGTCGGGCAGTCGTTTTCGGGCCGCGGCCGAGCGTTACGTACCGCGTCTGCAATGATCGATGGATGCTCTCGGAGAACACCAGTGTCTGACAAGAAACCTGCTCGGATCCGGTTTCCCCGTCGGCTGAGACAGGTCGATCCCGCGCGCCGCGGAATCGTCCTCGCGTGGCTGGCCTTCACCGTCACGTTCGGCGGGGCCAGGTTGGTCACGTGGCTGATCCAGATCGACACCCGCGGCGTCGGCGATCTCAGTGCCGGCGGGGTTCACCTGCACCACTATCTGTGGGGAATTCTCCTGCTGGCGGCGGTCGCGATCTTCGGGTTGGTCGACCGCAGCCCGAGAACTCGCTCGTGGATGGGCATCGTACTCGGCATTGCGTTGGGACTGATCGTCGACGAAGCAGCTCTTCTCATCACACTCGAGGACGTGTACTGGCAGAACGAAGGTTGGTCGTCGATTGCCATTGCGGTGACCCTGATCGGCGTCGTCGGAAGTGCTCTGGTGCTCACGCGTAGCGGGGCGACCACCGAAGACTGACCTGAAATTCCCTCATAGGGTATTTTGGGGAATTGTGGCGAACGACTTCTATACCGCCGAGCAAGTCGCCGAACTACTCGGCCTTCACGTCCGGACGGTGCGCAACTACATCCAGGACGGACGTCTGCCCGCCGTCAGAATCGGCAAGCAATACCGCATCACCCCCGCCGGCCTGGCGGCACTCACCAGTGGCGACTCCCCTGCGTCGGAGATCGGCGTCGACGTGACGAGCATCGTCGACGCCACCGCCATCGACGAGCACACTGCCTCGCGTCTCGCACTGTTTCTCTCCACCGCCGCCACCGGCCGTGGTCCGAGCGCTCGGCGGCTTCGGATCGACACCGCATACGACACATCGACGTCGACGCTGAAGATCGTCGTCTTCGGCGGTGCAGGCGACGTCGCCGAGGTTCTGCGCTTGATCGACACCTTCATCGAGGGAAGCCGATGAACGTTCTCCACGTCTCCGCCGACGGACACCCGATCGGTACGGAACAGGACGCACTGGACATCGTCGGCGAGGCATTCGGCATCGAGGCGCGCGTCGCCGTGGTCCCGGTGCAGCGGCTGATGCCGGAATTCTTCGATCTCAGCACCCGCCTCGCCGGTGAATTCGTACAGAAACTAGTGAACTACCGGATTCTCCTCGTCATCGAAGGCGATATCCAGCCATATACCGAGGTCAGCGAGCCGCTACGCGCATTCGTGGCCGAATCCAATCGGGGCCGACACATATGGTTCGTTCCCAATCGGTTATCGCTCCAGGACCGGATTGCAACAATCCGATAGCCGCTTTCGCAGTCATTTCTCAGGACCAAGTGCTACAAACAATGTGTGACCGGGGTACTCATAGGCGTGGCGATCTGGATGGCGATGGCTCTCGTCGTCGCCGTCGTGCTGGGTCGGGTCTCTCAGCGCGCGGACAGCGAAGAACTCGGATCGACCCTGAGCTGGGACACCGACGAGATCGACGAGGCCGTACAGCACGACCGGTAGACGCCGCTTCCGAGCGCCTACTCGTTCTTCTCCACGATTTCCGTCAGGATCTGTGCCGCCTCTGCGAGCGTGGCGCGCTCGTCGTCGCTGAGCTCACCCAGTCTCTCGGCAAGTACCCGCTCACGCTCGGCGACGTCAGTGTCCGCCACAGCCCGTCCCGAGTCCGTCAGGGTCAGAACCACCTGTCTCCGATCGGTCGCGTGCGGCACACGCTCGAGTAAACCCATCTCCACCAGGGCGTGCGACGATCTCGACACCGACGGCGGTTTGATCCGCTCACGCACGGCCAGCTCGCCCGTGGTCATCGGACCTTCCCGAAAGAGGGTCGTCAGGATCGACAGCTGAGCGACGGGAATTCGGTCGCTGGCGTGCCGCAGACGAAGCCGACGATTCAGACGCATTGCCGACACCGACAGGTCCCTGGCCAGGTGCGTGTCCGATTCCGAGCTCATCCCGACAGGTTAGCGTGCCGAACGAACGGGGCGCGCACGGCCGACCCTCCGAGCGCGCAGATCCTGCGGCATCATCGGGGGATGGATGCCGAAGACTGGGACCGCAAGTACGAACGCCGTGACGCCGTCCCCGGCGAACCGCCCAACCAGACACTCGTCGAGATCGCGACGTCGCTTCCCCGTGGACGCGCCCTGGACCTGGCGTGCGGCGCCGGACGCAACTCCATCTGGCTGGCCACGCGGGGGTGGGAGGTGACCGGCGTCGACTTCTCGTCGGTGGCACTCACCCGAGCACACCGCGTCGCGTCGGCGTCGCCTGCATCCGTCCGAAACAGGCTCACCTGGGTCCACGCGGATGTGACGACCGTCCTACCGGAACCGGAATACGACCTGGTTCTCGCGCTCTATCTACATCTACCCCACGAGCAACGCCGCAAAGCAATCTCGACGGCACTCGATGCGCTGAAACCTGATGGAATCCTCATGATTCTCGGTCACCATTCGAACAACATCACCGATGGAGTGGGCGGACCCCAGGAAGTCGAACTACTCTATACGCCAGAGGAATTGGCAATCGACGTCGGCGATCGAGCCGTCGTGAACCTCTGCGAAACAAGGTTCAGAACGACAGACAGCGGTACCGCAATCGATTCGTTACTACTCGCCAGTAGGTCCCGCCTTGGCAGCGCGAATGAACGGGGGTAATATGCCTCTATGTTACCGACGAGTAGCTATACCGAGTAGCTAGATGCTTGGGCGGTACTCACGAGACCGCACCACCGACTGGAGAGCGACGCAATGGGCCATTACAAGAGCAACCTTCGGGATCTCGAGTTCAACCTCTTCGAGCTGTTCGGGCTCGACGAGTCCCTCGCAGGTGACAACTTCGGAGACCTCGACGGCGAAGCCGCACGCGACATGCTGCGCGAGGTAGTACGCCTGTCCGAGGGTCCCCTCGCCGAATCCTTCGCCGACGCGGACCGCAACCCGCCGGTGTTCGACCCGGAAACCCACACCCTGAAGCTGCCGGACTCGTTCAAGAAGTCCTTCAAGGCCCTCTACGACGGTGAATGGTGGCGCGTCGGCCTCGACGACGAGGTCGGCGGCATCGCCGCTCCCCGCAACCTCGGCTGGGCACTCAACGAAATGCTGCTCGGCTCCCAGCCGGCCGCGTTCATGTACTCCGCCGGACCCTCCTTCGCCAACGTCCTGTTCCACAACGGAACCGACGAGCAGAAGGAATGGGCCAAGGTCATCGTCGAACGCCAGTGGGGCGCCACCATGGTCCTCACCGAGCCCGACGCCGGATCCGACGTCGGCGCCGGACGCACCAAGGCCATCAAGCAGGAAGACGGCTCCTGGCACATCGAGGGGGTCAAGCGCTTCATCACCTCGGCAGTGTCCGACGACCTGTTCGAGAACATCTTCCACCTCGTTCTCGCCCGCCCCGAAGGCGCAGGACCCGGCACCAAGGGCCTCAGCCTGTTCTTCGTCCCGAACACCCACTTCGACTTCGAGAAGGGTGAACTCGGCGAGCGCAACGGCGTCTTCGTCACCGGCGTCGAACACAAGATGGGACTCAAGGCGTCGGCGACGTGCGAGCTCACCTTCGGCGGACACGGAATCCCCGCGCAGGGCTGGCTCGTCGGCGAGGTACACAAGGGCATCGCGCAGATGTTCGACGTCATCGAACACGCACGAATGATGGTCGGCACCAAGGCAATCGCCACCCTCTCCACCGGCTACCTCAACGCTCTCGACTACGCGAAGCAGCGCGTCCAGGGCGCCGACCTGACGCAGATGACCGACAAGGCAGCACCGCGCGTCACCATCACGCATCACCCCGACGTCCGTCGCAGCCTCATCACGCAGAAGGCATACGCCGAAGGCCTGCGTGCTGTGTACCTGTACACCGCCGCTCACCAGAACCCGATCACGGCCAAGCAGGTCTCCGACGCCGACGAGGACATCGCCTACCGCGTCAACGACCTGCTGCTCCCGATCGTCAAGGGCGTCGGCTCCGAGATCGCCTACCGTCAGCTGGCCGAGAGCCTGCAGACCCTCGGCGGCTCCGGCTTCCTGCAGGACTACCCGATCGAGCAGTACATCCGCGACTCGAAGATCGACTCGCTGTACGAAGGAACCACTGCCATCCAGGCGCAGGACTTCTTCTTCCGCAAGATCGCTCGCGACCGCGGCGTTGCACTCGCTCACGTTGCCGGACAGATCAAGTCGTTCATCGACAGCGAAGCAGGCAACGGCCGGCTCAAGGCAGAGCGCGCGCTTCTCGCCACCGCACTCGAGGACGTGCAGGCCATCGTCACAACGATGACCCAGCAGCTCATGGGTGCACAGGAACAGCCCACCGAGCTCTACAAGGTCGGCCTCGCATCGGTGCGCTTCCTCATGGCATTCGGCGATCTGCTCATCGGATGGCTCCTGCTCCGTCAGTCCGAGATCGCCATCACGGCACTCGACAACGGCGCCGAAGGTAAGGAAAAGGCGTTCTACGAAGGCAAGATCGGCGTCGCGTCGTTCTTCGCCAAGAATATCCTGCCCGAGCTCACCGCAACGCGGAACATCCTCGCCAACATCGACCTCGACGTCATGGAACTCGACGAAGCAGCATTCTGATCCCTGCTGTCACCACGGCCGCACCCTCGCCCGAGGGTGCGGCCGTTGTCGTCGGTGCAGACGCTCACCTGTGGGCCGGACGCTCACCCAGGTGCTGGCACTCGGCCGTGCGTCCGGCACGTAGGTGAGCGTTCACATGCTCTGCTCCAAGTGCCCCGGGAGCAGATGGCCCATTCGGTCACGTTTGGTTTCGAGGTAACGCACGTTCGCGGGTGCGGCTCCGACGAGCAGTGGAATGACGGCGGTCACGGCGATACCGTTCTCCCGCAACCCATCCACCTTCAGCGGGTTGTTGGTGAGCAACCGGACGTCGGCCACCTCGAGGTCGTCGAGAATGGCTGCGGCACCGCCGTATTCTCGACCGTCGGCCAGTTCGTCGAGTTCGAGGTTGGCCTGCATCGTGTCGAAGCCCTGATCCTGCAGTCGGTAGGCAGCGAGCTTCTTGAGCAGACCGATGCCGCGACCCTCGTGTCCGCGGAGGTAGACCACAACGCCACCTTCGCGGGAGACTCGCGCCAATGCAGCGTCGAGCTGTGGTCCGCATTCACATCGTTGGGACGAAAAAGATTCGCCGGTCAGGCATTCGGAGTGAACACGGACTATCGGTGACCCGGCGAGCTCACCCTTGACCAGTGCGATGTGTTCGGCCCCGGTCTCCTTGTCCGCATATCCGATTGCTCGGAATTCACCGTGCGCGGTCGTCAAGACCGTCTCTGCCACTCGTTCGACGCGTCGCGGAGCGGGAACTGCCGTCACTCCGTGTGCCAGCCGGTAGTTGATCAGCTGTTCGATGGTCAGTACCGGAAGCTGCATCCGACGACCCAGAAGCTCGATGTCCGGGAAGGTCATCATCGTCCCGTCATCGGCGACGAGCTCGGCGATGACGCCGACCGCGGGCACTCCCGCCAAGCTGCACAGATCGACGGCGGCCTCGGTGTGTCCCGGACGTTCGAGCACTCCACCGGGGCGCGCACGCAGTGGGATGACATGCCCGGGCCTGATCAAATCGGTTGCGCTGGAGGACGGATCGGCCAGCACCTGTAGAGTGCGGGCGCGATCGGCTGCGGAAATACCCGTCGTCACGCCCTCGGCAGCGTCCACCGTCACGGTGTAGGCCGTTTTCTTCGGATCCTGGTTGTCCGCCACCATCGGCGGCAGCTCCAATGCGTCGGCGCGTGCTCCGGACATCGGCGCGCACAGCAATCCCGAGGTGTTGCGGATGGTCCACGCCGTCCATTCGGGCGTCACCCGATCCGCAGCGAGGATGACATCGCCTTCGTTCTCACGCCGTGCGTCGTCGGTCACCAGTACGGGTTTGCCTGCACGGAGTGCGTCGAGCGCTTCCTTCATCACTGCTCGACCTCCACGGCCAGGCGACGGAACTTGCTGCCGTGAAACACGATCGGCGCAACGTCCTTGATCTCGAGTTCGTTGATCCGCATCAACACGATCGCGTGATCACCTGCGGGGACCTCCTCGGTGACGGTTGCGTCCAACCACATGCTCGCACCGCCGATGAACACGGCACCGTCCTCGGTGGTGGTCACGTCCAGACCTTCGAATCGGTTGCCGGTCTTCGCGGCCAGCGTCCGAGCAGCGACATCGTGTGCCTCACCGAGGACGCTGATACCGATGCGATCCGCGGCCGCGAACTTGGGCCAGGTCGTCGACGTGTTCTGAACGCAGAAAGCAACCAGAGGCGGGTCGATCGAGACCGACACGAAGCTACTGGCCGCCATACCCACTGGAACACCATCGATTTCGGCACACAGCGCTACGACGCCACTGGGAAATTGGCCGAAAGCCGAACGGAGAACGGCCGAGTCGAGGGAAGTGGTAGCGAGAGTCATGAGATGTCCGTTCGTGTCGTGACCGCGTCGGTCAACACGCGGCCCCAGCGTGCGACGTAATCGGCAATTGCGGTGTCCGTTGTGTACGTGGTGTCGATCAGATAGAGACCGGGAGCGGGAGTGACAGCGCCCAGTTCGACGAGTGTGTGCTTGAGAAACAGATCAGGCGCCATGGCGTGCGCTGGGCCTGCGCCGAGCATCACCGGCACGACGACTACGTTCTCCAGCCCTGTCCCGGTTGCGAACTGATCGAGAAAAAGTTTCAGCACACCGGTGTAGGTCGCCTTGAAGGTCGGGCTCGCCACCACCACGAGGTCCGAGCCGCGGACCGACTCGACTGCGGACGCCACACCGGCGTCGCCCCACCCGAGTAGGCCTGGACCGAGGGTGATGACGTCGATGATCTCGTCGACCTCACGGCCGGCCACGGCCTCGGCGACGAGGCGCGCAGCGTCCAACGTCCGAGAGCCGGGTTTCGGGTTGCCTGCAACCACTGTCAGTTTCACTTCGGGCCTCCAGCCACATCGATTCCTGATGTGACTGCTACTCAACACCGAGGTCGTGTCGAATATGCAACCCGAATGTGGCGGACGTATTGCGCCGCGCCGGTGCCTCCACGCCGTGCAACCGACCAGGGCATGAGCCCGCAGCCGGCCGCACAACGCCGCCGCGGCAACGCCGCACAACGCTGCCGCGGCTACGCCTGAAGCTTGCGGAACTTGCTGCCGTGGAAAATGATGGGGTCGATGTCGCTCTGGACCTTCAATGAATGGATGCGCAACAGAACGATCAGGTGATCTCCAGCCGGAACCTGCTGGTCGATCGTCGTGTCGAGCCACGCTGTCGCGCCCTCGATGAACACGGCGCCCTGCTCGGTGGTCGTCAGGTCGAGCCCGGCGAAGCGGTCACCCGTCTTGGCTGCAAGCGTCCGCGCAGCATCGTTGTGAGCCTCGCCCAGAACACTGACTCCGATGTTGGGGACGCCTTCGAGCTTGGGCCATGTGGTCGACGTGTTCTGAATGCAGACTGCCACCAGCGGCGGCTCGATCGACACCGCGACGAAGCTGCTCGCGGCGAGCCCGACCGGAACCCCGTCGATCTCCGCCGCGACGGCGACGACCCCACTGGGGAACTGCGCGTACGCCTGGCGCAACGTCGCCTGGTCGAGGTCGGTGTGTGTGAGCGTCATGCCGAAGCTCCCTTTCGTGCGTCTGCGGCGGCCGTGATGACGGGTCCCCATCGCCGCGCATAGTCCACGATACGAGTGTCCTCGGTGAAAGTGGTATCGATGAGGTACAGACCGGGAGCCGGCGTGATGGCGCCGAGCTCCACGAGCACCGGCTTGAGCAGCAGATCCGGAGCCAACGCGTGAGCAGGTCCCGCTCCGAGCATCAGTGGGACGGCCACCACATCACGCAAACCCTCGTCGGTGGCGAACTGGTCGAGGAACAACTTCAGCACACCGGTGTACGTGGCTTTGAACGTCGGGCTCGCGAACACGACGATGTCGGACGTCGCCACCCGGTCGACAGCCGCCTTCACCGCGTCGTCACCCCAGCCGAGCAGCCCGGATCCGAGCGTGATGACGTCCACCTGACCGTCGGCCTGCCCTCCGGTGATCTCCGACGCCAACAGATGCGCTGCCGCCAGAGTCCTGGATTCGGGTTTGGCATTGCCTGCCACCACGGTGACCGTCATGAGCCTTCTTTCGATCCGAGAACACATTCCCCATCAGCCAACACCTCACCGCGGACGGGTGTCCAGGTTCTGAATCACGCAGATCGAAACCCTGGGAATGATCGCCGACGTTCCTACGTCGTACTCTGAGGTAGTTAGCAGAACTCACAAAGGACGGTCCAGTGCCGACAATCGACACCTACATCGCTCTCGGCGACTCCTTCACCGAAGGCGTCGGTGACCCCGACCCGTCGAGCCCCAACGGAGTCAAGGGCTGGGCGGACCGAGTGGCCGACCAACTCGGCGCCCACAACCCGAACTTTCGATACGCCAACCTCGCAGTGCGAGGAAAACTCCTCGATCAGGTCATCCAAGACCAGGTCGGCACCGCGATCGACGTCGCCCCCGACCTGATCACCATCTACGCGGGCGGAAACGACATGATGCGGCCGAAGGTCGACATCGACGGAATCGTCGAGCGCTACGACGCCGCCCTCGCGGATCTGACATCGACCGGCGCACGCGTAGTGGCATTCACGGCCTACGACGCTGGATGGTCACCGATCTTCCGGACCTTCCGCGGTCGCACCGCGATCTACAACGAACTGCTCCGCGAAGTCGCCGACGACCGAGGCGTCGAACTGATCGACTACTGGCGTTTCGACGGCTACGACGACCCGCGCATGTGGGACTGGGATCGACTCCACATGTCCACCCGCGGACACACGAGAATGGCTGCGGAAGTGCTGGACTTCATCGGCGTCGAACACTCCATCTCGCTGCCGGCCCTCGATCCGCTGCCTCCTGTCGAGAAGGCACACCAACGACGCGAGAACGCCGAATGGGTCAAATCGTTCGCGGCGCCGTGGGTGTCCCGACGCCTCCGCGGTGCGTCGTCGGGAGACGACATCAGTCCGAAGCACACTGCCCCGCAACCGATCACGGTCTGACTATTCGCCGCCCTCCGCGGGCGGCGCGGCCGGAGGAGCTGCTCCGGCCGGTCGGTCGGCCGGCTCGTCCTCGGGCTCCGGTTCGGGCTCGGGCGATTCGCACCGGACGATCGGGATCGGGTCGTACTTGACCGTCCTCGTGTCACGGGAGATTTCGTTGCCGGTGGCGATGTCCGTGATCACCCGAGTATCGCTGGCGGTGAAACCGGGCCCACCACCGGACGGCACACACGCATTGCCGGCCGGCAAAGTGATGGTGTTCGGGCTCGTCGGATTGGACCGGGGCCCGGTGACGGATTGGACATCCACCGTCTTGGTGCCCCAGAGACGCACTGTCACATCCGAACTCGACCCGAACGACTCGATCACCACACCCGTCTTGCCGGTGTTGGTGAACTTCAGATCGATCGCACCCTCGAACACGGTCGCCTCGCGGGCCTCCGGGTATCGACTGATGTAGTAGCTGTGTTCGGTGTGCCCGGCATCTTCCATGCCGCCGAAGTACGCCGCGTTGTACAGCGTCGTCGCGAACTGACTGATTCCGCCTCCGACAGCCCTGTCCGGTCGCCCGTTGTCGATGATGCCCGATTCCACGAAACCCTGAGCCGTGCCACGAGGGCCCGTGTACTCGTTGAGCGAGAAGGTTTCACCCGGCTTCACCAACGCGCCGTTGACGATGTCGGCGGTCAGCCGAATGTTGACACCGGACGCGTATTCGAAACCGCCCGTGGTGTATTCCGCCACCACCTCCTGGATCCCGAGCGCCTGCGCACCCTCCGTCGTCAAGGCGGGTTGAGCCTGCTCGTAGATCGCGTCGCTGGAACGGGAATCAGAGGAGCCGAGCAGAGCAGGCAACTGCTCCAACGTCTTCGGCCACTGAACCAGTTCACCGACGACGGCGGGAACGACTGTCGGGGCACCGCCACCGAGCGCGAACGTCGCATCCTTCGGCGGGGTTTCCGTCGACGCCAACTGCGGGGCGAGAAGCGCCGTCGCGGCGGGGGTGTCGTACCTGGTTGCGAGAACACCGTCGCCGTCCGGCTCGAAGCTCAGCACCGCGGCCACGTTCTCCGGAGACAGCACCGCGCGCGCACCGTCGCGGCCGGTGAACACCACCGGCGCCGACACCGCAGGCGTGGCGACCTCGGCCAGAACACGATCGACCTCGTCCTGATGAACGGTCACGTCGACGGTCTCCACCGGTACCTCGACCGCACCGAACGCCCAGTTCGCCTCGATCTCGTCCCGCGCAGCCTGCACGTCCATCGTCTGCCCCGGCGCCGGGGTGACACCGACCGGAGTAGTGCCCTCGAACACCACATCGCCCTCCGACGGCGCTCGATCCGTCTGTGCCCGAATCGATTCCACACTGGCATCGAGCAGCGCGGCATCGACGGTCGACTCGACGCCGATCTCACGATCGGTGAAGAACGACATCACACGTGTGAACGGACTGACCGGCTGCGAACCGGCACGGTCGAGCGTCGTCGCCCAATCCACTCCGAGACCGGCCTCCGACGGCACCACCTGCAACTGCTGATCACCGGCGTCGACCACGACCGCCTCGTTCACACGGGGGCCGAGCTCGGACACGAGCTTCGCCTCGGCGTCCTCGTGGCTCAGACCGCCGACCTCGATACCGGCGACGGTGACGCCCCGGGGAACCGAACCACTCGTCGAGAGCATGTCCGCCGCGTAGAACACTCCCAGAATCGCCACCGCGGCGCCTGCAAGAACGGCAATCTTCATGCGAGAGAACTTCTCTTCTTCCTTGCCGGCGGGCTGTCCCTCCGTGTCGCCGTCAGCGGGCTCGGCAGGTACGAACTGCGCGGTGGGGGCAGGCTGCGCGGTGGGGGCAGGCTGATGTTCGGACGACGCTGCGACGACGGGAATCGCGACGGTGGCGCTGTCCTCACCCGCGGGCTCCGGGGCCATCGGCCCCCGATCACCGGGCGGTGTCACTGCGGAATACGCCTGCGTCGGAGCCGACTCGACTGGACCGGGCCCGACCGAGCTGACGTGCCCTGCTGCCGGAAGCCCGGAAGGGGGTGTGGGTTGGTCCTGCGTGTCGGGCTCGGGAGCCATCGCTTCGTCGGCATCAGGCTCTTCGGAGGTGAGCGGAGTCGGCGATCCCTCACCGGGGAGGCCCGCGACTGGTCCGTCCTCGAGTCGATCACTCTCAGCGACATCGTTCTCAGCGGCATCGTTCTCAGCGACATCGTTCTCAGCGGCAACGTCGTGAGATGCAACGTCGTGAGATGCAACGGCCCCAGCGTCCGTGACCGAAGAATTCTCTGCCGGAATGTCGGCGCCGTGTTCGTCCTCGGCTGTTATCTCATCTGCTGTCAGCTCGTCGGCTGAGACCTCATGGGCTGAGATCTCGTCGGACCGGTCTTCCGCCACCGGTCCCTGCTCGGCCGACTCCTGCTCGACGCGCTCCTGTACAGGTGGTTGAGGGACAGGGGGAACAGTTGATTCGGATGACTGAGCCGGGGACTGCCCGGGAGGGGGCTCGTCGGGATCGATGGCACGCATCACCTCGGTGATGGCCTCGTACGGCAGAACGTGCTCGGGCTCGGTGTCGACCGTTTCGACGTCGTCCCGTGGGTCGCCGTGCGCGCCGGCATCACCCGCATCGCCACGAAGCGCCTCGTCACGGGCTTCCTCGTCGGACCGGGAGCCGCGCTCGTGCTTGCCCTTGCCGTCTCCACCGACGCTCACGTTCTCGACCCTCCCGAAACCCCGGACGAACACCGACACTGTCGCGCACGAGCTTACGCATCGACACGTGAGGGGATCGACTCGAGCATCGGGAAACCCCGGCCGCCGCAGGCCCACGAAAGGGGCTCCACACCGCTGCCGGGTCGGGGGTCGGGCAGCAGTGTGGAGCCACTACGAGTATCGCGCATGCTTGTGAAGCGTTACAACCGATAGCGCGGTGTCTCGCCAATTCATTCAGGTGAATGATCGGCGGGGTGTCGTGCTGTCGCCCTGCCCGACAGCACGCACCCAATGACCGGTCCTGACCAGTGCGAGCGTGAGCAGAAGCCGATCCCTCGGATCGGTGAGGTCCTTGCCGGTCAACTCCTCGATACGACGGACTCGGTAGATCACGGTGTTGCGGTGGCAATACAGCACCTTCGCGGCATTCGTCGGCGATCCATCACTGGCAAGCACGTGGGCGAGCGTCTCGAGCAACGTCCCACGCTGAGGCTCGGGATGCGTCCACATGTTCCCCAACGCGTGGTGAACCAGTAGGTCCGAGGACTCCTCGTCGGCCGCCATGATTACGCGCGGCAGCCGATCGGTCGCCAATGCCACCCCGGCCTCCTCCGAAATCGTGTCCGCGGTGAGCGTCGCCAGCCGATACGCCGCCGCGAACGAGGACACACCGTCGGGCGAATGTGCCACACCCACCGGGCCCACCGCCCTGGCTGCGAGCGCGTCGACGACGGAATTCAACGATCCCTTCGTCAATGCAACGAGCGCGAACTGATGCCCGTCGCGGATGTTCCAATGAGACACCGCACCGATCTGATCCAGCGCATCCTCCGGCGCAGTGAGAGGCGGAGAACCCTGGTCGTCGACGGGCCCGACGACACACGCGATCTGCTGCGACGCCGAAAGTCCCAGTGTCGCACGCGCTTCGAGTACGAACGACGGATCACCTCCACGCCCGGACCGCAGGCCGTCCAGTACCACCAGAACGTTGGCAAGATCGCGTTGCTGCATCCGAGCGCTCTCGCGGCGGTACGCGTCGACCAGAGTCTCGTACTGCCCGTCGAGTGCACGCCACAACTGCTGACCCGCCACGAGAAGAAGATGTTCGTCGATGTCGGACCGCCGCCGATCACGCGCGTGAACCAACTCTTCCCACAGCGTCCGACTGCCGAGCGTGTACGCCTTGAGCACCAATTCCATCGGGATGCCCTGACGCGCACGCTCCCGCCCGGTGCGGCGCCACACCTCACGGGTGTTGTCGTCCGCGGCCGACACACCGGACAGCGTCCGTAGCCCCTGGCGTATGTGTTCGCGGGTACTTCGCCTGATCTCGCCGGCAATGTCGGGCGTCGCGCTGGCCAGGTACGCAGGTTCCTGCTCGATCAGCGCCAGCGTGATGGAGTCCGCAATCGAATCCGCCCGATCGATCAACGCCGACCACGCCCGTTGAATCTTCTCCTGATCCGACGCAGGCACCCGCACACGAGCAGCACCCACCGAAGGACGGTCGGTGGGGCGGTCGAAGGCAACCATCGACACAGTTTTGCGCATCCCGCCCAGTCGGCAGGGCGATTTGACCGGTACTGGTGCCGCGGGACCCAAACATTCTGTGCGCTGCGCCCATACCGCCCGTTGTGCGCGGCAACCATAGTGAACGCACACAGATTGTGAGGTGGATCACTTGAGTTCGACGGTTACCCCCAGTCCGATCTTCACCATGACCGACGTCGACGTCACGTTCGGCGGCGTCGTCGCACTGTCGAACGTCAGTCTCGACGTTCGACCCGGTGAAGTCCTCGGCGTCATCGGCCCCAACGGCGCAGGCAAGACAACACTGTTCAACGTTGCATGCGGACTCGTCCGCCCGCACACCGGAACGCTCACTCGAAACGGAGAGCCCCTGTCCCGGCTGCGACCCCACGACCTCCCCAAGCTGGGCATGAGCCGAACACTCCAAGGACTCGGCCTGTTCGACCGGATGAGCGTCGTGGACAACGTCATGATCGGCGCCGACAGACGGGCACGCACCGGAATCCTCGCCGGACTGCTCGGGCTGCCATCGAGTGCATCCGACGACGCCGCAGTGCGATCGGCCGCAATGGCCACGCTCGAACGACTCCGAATCGACCGGTACGCCGACCGCTTGCCGCCGAGCCTGCCCTACGCCGTGCGGAAACGCGTCGCCCTCGCTCGCGCACTCGTCAGCGAACCGTCACTGATCCTGCTCGACGAACCCGCATCCGGACTGTCCTCCGACGAGATGGCAGAACTGGGCAACGAAATCCGAGCCCTCGCCCACCCCGAAACAAATCCCTCCGCAGGCTCCACTCCCGCCGCCCCGGGTCATTCCGCAGGCTCCACTCCCGCCTCCCCGGGTCATTCCGCAGGCTCCACTCCCACCCCCTGGGGTCATTCCGCAGGCTCCACTCCCGCCCCCTCCGCGCCGGCGTCGGTGATGCTCGTCGAACACCACATGGACCTCGTGATGAGCGTGTGCGATCGAATCTTCGTCCTCGACTTCGGCAAGGTGATCGCCCACGGCTCACCCGACGAGATCCGTCAGGACCCGGCCGTTCTGGCCGCGTATCTCGGGAACGAGGTGACCCACGGTGACTGACTCGGCCCAGATTCACATCACGGACCTGACCGTTCGCTACGGACCTGTCACAGCGTTGGATTCGGTGTCCATGACGGTCGCAGCCGGTGCGATCACCGCGGTGCTCGGCGCCAACGGTGCCGGCAAGACCACCCTGCTCCGGACCGTGTCGGGGCTGCTGAAGCCCGAGTCGGGCAGCATTCGTCTGGCGGGCACGGAGCTGGTGGGAGTGCCGCCGGACCGCATGTCCCGCAAAGGACTTGCTCACGTTCCCGAAGGACGGGGCGTCATCGTCGAGCTCACCGTCGAGGAGAACCTCCGCCTCGGAGCTCTGGGACGCAACCGAAGTCACGACGCCGTCACGCTCGACCGGGTCTACGGCATGTTCCCGCCACTCGACGGTCGTCGCACGTCGTCCGCCCATACCCTGTCCGGCGGTGAGCGGCAGATGCTCGTCATCGGACGCGCGCTGATGGCAACGCCGTCCGTGCTCCTCCTCGACGAACCGTCGCTCGGTCTCGCGCCGAAAGTCGTCACGCAGATCTTCGACACGCTCCGCACACTCGTCGAAACCGAGTCCATGACAGTTCTTCTCGTCGAACAGAACGCACGAAGCGCCCTGTCGATCGCCGAACACGCCGTTGTCCTCGATCTGGGCAAGGTCGCCGTCGAAGGCCCAGCAGCCACACTCGCCGACGACGACGCCCTCCGACACGCCTACCTCGGGTTCTGACGCGAGCTGAAAGGACGCCACCTCAAGTGCAGCAACTGCTCACCATCCTCATCAACGGAGTGACGACCGGCATGATCTACGCCGCGTTCGCCCTCGCCCTCGTTCTGATCTGGCGGTCGACACGCATCGTCAACTTCGCTCAAGCTCCGATGGCCATGATCACCACCTACGTCGCGCTGGTGGTCATCGACGCCGGATACTCGTACTGGATCGGCTTCGGCGTCGCTCTCGTTTGCGGTCTGATCCTGGGAGCAGCCGTCGAACGTCTCGTGGTTCGGTTCGTCGACAGTTCGTCGCACATCAACCCCGTCATCCTGACGCTAGGATTGTTCATCATCATCCACGCGGTGGCAGCCATCGTGTTCGGCAACCAGTTCCGTTCCTTCCCTGCGCCGTTCGGCTTGACCGGCCAGAAGGTCGGCGATCTGAACATCGCGCTCACCGGGTACGACGTCTTCAAGATCGTGGCAGTGCTGATCGTCCTCGGACTGCTCGTGCTGCTGTTCCGGTTCACCGACCTGGGTTTGAAGATGCGTGCGAGCGCCTTCGAGCAGGAGGTGGCGAAACTGCTCGGTGTCCGCGTCGGCCGCATGCTGACCCTCGGATGGGCACTGGCCGCCGTGGTCGGATCCCTGGCGGGTCTGCTGATCGCGGGAGGCTCGTTGGTCCACCCCGGATACATGGATTCGATCGTCGTATTCGGTTTCGTTGCAGCCGTTCTCGGCGGTCTCGACAGTCCGGGTGGTGCCGTCGTCGGCGGCTTGCTGATGGGTGTGGGACTGAGCTTCGTCAGCGGCTACCTGGGCCAGGATCTGGTCTCCTCCGCGGCACTGGTGATCCTCATCGTCGTACTGCTGCTCAGACCGAGCGGGCTGTTCGCCGGCACCGCGGCGCGGAGGGTGTGACATGAACGCTGTCCTCACCCGCATGACATCCACGCCGGTCCGCCGCCACTTCCTCTGCGCGGCAATCGGTCTGGTCGTCGTCGTTCTCGCTCTCGAATCGCTGAGCACGTTCCGGCAGAGCCAGCTGACGTCGGTGGCCTACCTCGCGATCGCGGCCGGTGGCCTCACCGTCCTCACCGGACTGAGCGGTCAGCTCTCGCTCGGTCACGGAGCGTTCATGGCCGTCGGCGCCTACACCGCGGCCCTGATGCTACGAGCCCAGGATTCCGGGTGGTCCGTACCGTTGGTCCTGCTCGCCGCCACCGTCGTGACCGGCATCGTCGGAATCGTCGTCGGCGTCGCCGCGGCCCGTCTCCACGGACCGTATCTGGCGGGCGCGACGCTGGCCCTGGCCGTCGCCGTTCCTGGCCTCGCGTTGTACTTCAAGGACTACCTCGGCGGTGAGCAGGGCCTCGTGGTTCCCGCTCCGAAAGTACCGGGACCGATCGACGACGTCATGTACTTCATCACCGGAAACGAGCTCAGCGGAACCAAATTCGTCGCCTACGTCAGTTGGATCCTTCTCGTCGTCGTCTTCTTCCTCCTCGCCAACGTGTCCGCCAGCCGCATCGGACGACGCTGGCGAGCAGTGCGCGACGACGAGGTGGCCGCGGAACTCGCCGGGATCGACCTGGGCCGGGCACGAATACTGGCGTTCGTCGTCAGCTCGGCCTGCGCCGGAGCCGCAGGCGCTGTCCTCGCGATGTCCGCCCGCATCGCCGCACCGAGCGGATTCACGCTGACACTGTCGCTGACGTTGCTGTCGGCGGTGGTGATCGGCGGGCTCGGAACACTGTCGGGCGCCCTGATCGGAGCCGCACTGCTGACCTACATTCCGCCGGTGGTGACGAACCTCGGACTCGACGCCGGACTGAGCAGCCTCCAATCCGCCGAGCTCGCACCACTCGTCACGGGAATCTTCACGGTTCTCGTGATCCTGTTCGCTCCACTCGGTTTGACCGGAACCTACCGAAAGTGGCGTCTCACACGGAGCATCACGAGAAAAGGGGAACGATGAACAGAACCAGATCGCTGGCAGCGCGGGCGACCGCCTTGGTCGCGGTGGTGTCACTTGCCGCCGCGTGCGGCGCGGGAGGTAGAGACGAGGCCTCCGAAACGTCGGAGGGCTCGACCGTTGGCATCACCGACACGTCGGTGAAGATCGGTGCGCACTTCCCGCTGACCGGTGTCGCCGCCCCCGGATACAGCGAAATCCCCACCGGCGCACAGGCTTACTTCGACTACGTCAACGCCGCGGGCGGCATCAACGGCAGGCAGATCGAGTACGTCGTACGTGACGACTCCTACGACCCGACGACCACGACGCAGGTCGTCAACGAACTGGTTCTGCAGGACGAGGTCTTCGCCGTCGTCGGCGGACTCGGCACCGCGACACACAGCGCGGTGGTGGACTTCCTCAACGAAGAAGGCGTACCGGACCTGTTCGTCTCCTCCGGCGCGATCATGTGGGGCAACGACCCGGCGAAGTACCCCAACACGTTCGGCTGGCAACCCGACTACCAGGTCGAGGGCAAGATCATCGGCGACTGGGTCAAGAAGAATCGCCCGGATGCCAAGGTGGGCCTGTACTTACAGGACGACGACCTCGGACGCGACAGTGAAGCTGCGGTCCGACAATATCTCGACGACCAGATCGTCGAGGTGGTCCGCTACACCTCCGGCAACACCGACGTCGCGCCGCAGATCGCCGCACTCCAAGGCGCAGGCGCAGACCTGGTACTCGGTTTCAACGTCCCGTCCTACACCGCCCTCAGCCAGTTGACGGCGATGCGCCTCAACTACGACCCGGAATGGTTCTACTCCTCGATCGGATCCGACGTCGATCTCGTCGGGTCACTCCTCGGACGGTTCTCCCAGGGCGCCGTCACCGACGGAAACCAATCGCTCGAAGGCATGATCTCGCTCGAATACATCCCCGGAATCGACTCACCCGAGAACCCCTGGACCCAACTGTGGCAGAAGGTGTGGGCGGAGAACGGCGATGGCCAACCTCTCACCAACTACCGCATCTACGGCCTCAGCCAGGCATACGCATTCGTTCAAGCGTTGGAAGCAGCAGGCGAGAACCCCACTCGCGAAGGGATTGTCTCCGCCATCCAAGAGGGCGGCATGGACTTCCAGGGACCACAACTGGCGCCCTTCCGGTACTCGGACGACAGCCACCTCGGCATCTCCGGCGCAAGTGTGTACCAAATCGTGAACGGCGTACCCGAGTACCTGACACCGGTCCTACAGACCGACATCGGAGACTCGGAAGTAGTCGAGTACACCGGTGAAGAGTCCACCCCGCCCGAAAGCGGAATTCCCGGCTAGAACGACTTCTCGCAGGTCACGGTCGACAGATCCGTAAACCCCTCGCTTGCGGATCTGTCGACCGGGTCGTTCCGCAGGCTCCACTCCTGCCGACCGTCTGCCCCCTGGTTCGAGCGCCGGTTACCTAGCGCTCGATGATTGCGGTGACGCCCTGACCACCGGCCGCACAGATGGAGATCAGGCCACGGCCCGAGCCCTTCTCTGCGAGCATCTTGGCCAGCGACGCGACGATACGGCCACCGGTAGCTGCGAACGGGTGACCGGCAGCCAGCGACGATCCGTTGACGTTGAGCTTGCTCCGGTCGATCGACCCGAGCGCACCGTCCAGCCCGAGCCGCTCCTTGCAGTACTCGTCGCTCTCGAATGCCTGCAGCGTCGCGAGCACGACGGATGCGAACGCCTCGTGGATCTCGTAGTAGTCGAAGTCCTGCAGCGTAAGCCCGTTGCGAGCCAGAAGACGCGGAATGGCGTAAGTCGGGGCCATCAGCAGTCCGTCCTTGAACGAGCTGTTGCCGTGGATGTAGTCGACCGCAGCCGTCTCGGAGTCCACCAGATGCGCCAGAACCGGAAGGTTGCGCTCCGAGGCCCACTCGTCCGTCGACAACAGCGCCGCCGACGCGCCGTCGGTGAGAGGCGTCGAGTTGCCTGCCGTCATGGTGGCGTCGCCCAGCTTGTTGCCGAACACGGGCTTGAGCGTCGACAGCTTCTCGACGGTCGATCCCGGACGCAGGTTGTCGTCGCGGGTGAGACCGAGAAACGGCGTCACCAGGTCGTCGAAGAAACCGCGGTCGTACGCGGCTGCCATGTTCTTGTGGCTCGCGGCGGCCAGCTCGTCCTGGTCCTCGCGGCGAACACCGAACTCCTTGGCCGTGATCGCGGCGTGCTCGCCCATCGACAGGCCGGTCCGCGGCTCGCCGTTGCGCGGGATCTCGATGCCGAGCATGGACGGACGAACGTTGCCGAGCAGCTTGATGCGATCGGTGGTGGTCTTCGCGCGATTGAGAGACAGAAGGAATTCGCGGAGCTCGTCGTTGACGCCGATCGGCGCATCCGACGTGGTGTCCACGCCGCCACCGATGCCTGCATCGATACGTCCCGACGCGATGGCGTCGCCGACCGCGATGATCGACTGCAGCCCGGTGCCGCATGCCTGCTGGATGTCGAACGCCGGGGTGTACGGGCTCAGCGCGCTACCGAGTACGACCTCGCGGGTCAGGTTGAAGTCACGCGAGTGCTTGAGGACAGCACCGGCAGCAACGAGACCGAGACGCTCGCCCTGCAGCCCGAACCGGCTGACCAGCCCGTCGATGGTGGCGGTGAGCATATCCTGGTTGGAAGCCAGAGCGTACTTCTTGTCGGAGCGCGCGAACGGGATGCGGTTGCCACCGACGATTGCGACCGGTCGTAGCTGCTTGCTTGTCACTTTTCGTCTCCAAACATCGTGGAAAAAGACCCTGGTGGAGAATCATCTTACTGACGAGTAAGTTGGTTGTCGACACCCGGTCGTGCGCTCCCTGCTTCACAGAAGGGAGGCGCCAAATCGAAAGGTAGGACAGTGGCAGCCACCAAGGGAGCCCCAGACCTCTACTCCACGTTCCTGGCGTCCGCGCCCGGAGCCTTCATCGCCAAGCAGGCAGGTCTGCCGCAGCCCGAGAAGCTGCGTCGCTACAAGGCAGGCGAGCCGCCTCTCGCCGGCCCCGTGCTCATCGGCGGACAGGGCCGACTCGTCGAGCCGCTGCGCGAACTGCTGTCGGACTACCCGCAGGCCCAGGCACACGACGACAAGTACGGCGCCCTGGTCTTCGACGCCACCGGCATCGGCAACGTCTCCGAACTCGAGCAGCTGTTCCAGTTCTTCCAGCCCGTCATCCGCAACCTCGCACCCTCGGCGCGCGTCGTCGTCATCGGCACGACGCCGGAAGAGACCGCGAGCGTCGACGAGCACGTCGCCCAGCGCGCACTCGAAGGATTCACCCGCAGCGTCGGCAAAGAGGTCAAGCGCGGCGCGACGGCTCAGCTCGTCTACATCTCGCCCAAGGCATCGACCGGACTCTCCGGCCTCGAATCCACACTCCGCTTCCTTCTGTCCGCGAAGTCCGCATTCGTCGACGGCCAGGTCATCGCCGTCGGCGACGCAGACTCCGAGGCACCCGCATCCTGGGACAAGCCTCTCGCCGGCAAGGTAGCCGTCGTCACCGGCGCTGCCCGCGGCATCGGCGCCACCATCGCCGAGGTCCTCGCACGCGACGGCGCAACCGTCATCGCAGCCGACATCCCCGCTGCCGGTGAAGCACTGTCCGAGACCGCGAACAAGGTCGGCGGCACTTCCCTCGCCCTCGACGTGACGGCACCCGACGCCGGCGAGGTCCTCTCCAAGCATCTGCTCGAACGCCACGGCGGCGCGGACATCATCGTCCACAACGCAGGCATCACCCGCGACAAGACGCTCGCCAACATGGACGACAGCCGCTGGAACTCGGTCATCGGCGTCAACCTGGCTGCACCGCAGCGCATCACCGACCAGCTCGTGGCATCGGGAGCACTCAAGGAAGGCGGACGCGTCGTCGACGTCTCCTCCATCGCCGGTATCGCCGGCAACCGCGGCCAGACCAACTACGGCACGTCCAAGGCAGGCGTCATCGGCCTCGTTCACGCATCGGCACCGGTTCTCGCGAAGAAGAACATCACCATCAACGCCGTCGCCCCCGGATTCATCGAGACCGCGATGACGGCAGCGATTCCGTTCGCGACACGCGAGGCAGGCCGACGCATGAGCTCGCTGCTGCAGGGCGGCCAGACCGTCGACGTCGCAGAGCTGGTGTCCTACTTCGCCTCCCCCGCGTCCAACGCCGTCACCGGACAGATCGTCCGAGTCTGCGGCCAGAGCCTCCTCGGCGCATGAGCGTCGTCCAGCTCACGGAGCAGCCGAAGACGTCGGAGATCTACACTTCCGCTGCGCTCGGAGCCCTGCCGTTCCTTGGATCGAAGTCCACCACGGCGCCGTCGACGGTGTACGAGCTCCGCGGGCTTCGCGTCGACCCCGACAACCTGGCCGCGTACAGCCGGGCCACCGGCCTGCGGTTCGGTGACACCCTGCCGGTGACGTATCCGTTCACGCTCGTCTTCCCGACGGTCATGAAACTGATGGTGTCCAAGGCATTTCCGTTCGCCGCCATCGGATCGGTCCACGCCGAGAACGTCATCGAGCAGTACCGGGCAATCTCCTCCTCGGAGCCCCTGGATGTACGTGTGCACGCGGAGAACCTGCGTGAACACCGCAAGGGCTTGTTGATCGACGTGATAAGCGAAGTCAGCGTCGGACGCGAGCTCGTCTGGAAGCAGACCTCGAGCTTCCTGAGCCTGCAGAAGACCTCATTGTCCGGTGGACCTCGCGAAGCACCGCCCGCCGACGAGGTCCCGCCGCCCCCGACACGCACACTGCGAGTGGATCAGAAGACGATCAGCAGGTACGCATCGGTCTCCGGGGACCGCAACCCGATCCACGTGTCGTCGTTGGGCGCCAAGGCCTTCGGCTTCCCGCGGACCATTGCACACGGAATGTGGAGTGCAGCAGCAGTACTGCAGGTCATCGAAGGTCGCATCCCCGACAAAGTGACCTACAACGTCCGCTTCGGCAAGCCCATAGTCCTGCCCGCAACGGTCAACCTCTACGCCGAATCCGTCGGCGCCGGCTGGGACCTGTCACTCAAGAACCCGAAAAAGGGTTACCCCCACCTCACCGCAACCCTGCGATAGGTGCAGTTTCACCCCCTTCCGGGACCGAACGTGCCGTTCGGTCACTTCAAGTGACCGAACGGCACGTTCGCTCCGAAAGCAGGGCCAGCCCGCTCCCACAACGAGGGGTACGCCGGCTACTGCGTCGGAGCGGTTTTCTTGCCCGCCAGACCGCGCCAGGCGAGGTTTTCCAGCAGGTCCGCGGCGGCGTCGACTTCGATTTCTCCGCCGGCGACGCGGTCGGCGACGGCTTCGCCTGCACCGACGAGGGCCACTGCCATGAGGGGGAAGTTCTGGTCCGGATCCGGTTCCTTGGTGCTCATCTCGAGGAGACGGGCGGTCAGTTCGATCAGTCGGTCCCTGCTGCTCTGGACCTGTGAGGCGAAGGCTGTCTGGCCTATTGCCTGCCGGTACAGCACCATCCAGGACTTACGGTTCTCGCCGACGAAGCCGAGGAAGCCGAGAAGTGCGCGTCGGAGCTGTTCACGTGGGGTGAGGGTGGGGTCTGCCGCGGGCGTCAGTGCCTCGACGAATTTGACGCCTTCACGGTTGATGCACGCCGCGAAGAGCTCGTCCTTGGAGCCGTAGTACAGATAGAGCATGGGTTTGGAGATCGCCGCTTTCTTGGCGATCGCGTCCATGGAGGTCTCGTGAAAACCGTTGTCGGAGAACACGTCGACTGCCGCGTCGAGCATCTGCTGCTCACGTACGGCGCGCGGCAATCGCTTGGTGCCACCAGCCATGAGTCCTCCAAACCGATATCGAACTCATGACCTTACTCCACGGTAAGGAGGCCTGCGTCACTACTGCGCCTGCCGGATGCATGCCGCGGCGCCGAAGAAATCCGCGCGCACCCGGAAAGTTCTAGCAGACACCCTTGAAGCGAGCGACCGTCGCCGCGGACTCGTCGACCTGCGCTGCATCGAGGCGTCCTGTCGCCACGGCGTCCTCCAGGTTGTCGAGTACCTGCGGAACGTCGTCGGTGGTGAGCCACAGAGCGACGTCCGCGCCTGCAACGAGAGCTGCCTCGACAGCCGCGACGATGCCCAGCCGATCGGTGATGGCCGCCATCCCGCTGAGGTCGTCGGTGAAGATCGGTCCGGTGAAGGGCGCCGCACCGTACCCGACTCCGTCGCGCAGCAGCGACATCGCCGCCGGGCTGATGCTGGCAGGCTCACCCGGCTCGGTCAGGCCCGGTACATCGAGGTGTCCCACCATCACGCCGACACCGCCGGCGGACAGTTGCGCGAACGGGATCAGATCCGACTGGATCAGGTCCTCCAACGGCGGCGTCGTCACCGCACCGGTGTGCGAATCGCCGGATGCAGAACCATGTCCGGGGAAGTGCTTGATGACGGGCTGAACACCGGCGTCGCGCAAGCCCTGCGCGTAGGCACCGGCGTAGGCGACGACCTGAATGGGGTCGGCGGAGTACGAACGGTCGCCGATCACCGAATCGTTCGGTTGACTGCTGACGTCGACGACGGGCGCGTAGTCGACGGTGATCCCGAGGTCCCGCAGGCCGCGGCCGCGTTCGAGCGCCATCCGATACGTGGCGTCCACGGACATCGTCAAAGCCGTCCGACGCGCCGACGGGTCCTCGCCCAGCAGATCCGCGACGCGGGACACACGCCCGCCTTCCTCGTCGATGGTGACCATCGGAGGGACCGCTGCCGCGGCGTCGATCTGCGGAACCTCGCGGTTCGCGAGCGTCGACGAGTCCGTCCAGCTTCCGATGAAGATTCCGCCGACCTGTTCACGAGCCATGATGTCGACGGCATCGGCAGTCCCGGTCACGCCGACGGTCAGCAACTGCGCCAATCGCTGCCGCTCGCTGAGTGTCTCGACGAAAGCCTCGCAGGAGTTCACCGGAGCGTCGGGGGTGGGGGGAAGCGTCGTCGTGGTGGTCGTGGACGGCGGCAACGCAGACTCCGTGGCCACCTGAACCGAGTCACCGGACGAACACGAGGCCGTGAACCCGACCCCGATCACCACTGCAGCGACCGCGACGGGCGATCGGAATTTCCTCATGCCCCCGACCGTAGCGGAGTGGTCCCACACCGCTGTACGCGCGCAGTAACCTAAGGACAAAAGCGACACGAGGAGGGACTACGAGATGTCCGCAGACCTGATTCTCATTGCCTACGACGGCTCCGACAACGCCAAACGCGCCATCGAGTACGCCGGCCGATTCCTGACGACGACACGCGCGATCGTCGTCACCGCGTGGGAGCCGATGGTGCGCCAGGCAGCACGGATGTCCGGGCTGTCCGGCGTCATGCAGCCCGAATGGGTTCCCGACGACGAGGCCGAGGATGTGGCGCTCACCGACGCGAAGGTGACCAACGACGAGGGCGTTCGCCTCGCCCAGCAGGCCGGCCTTCAGGTCGAGGGCCACTGCGCGGAGTGCACGACGGCCATCTGGAGTGCCATCGTGGAGAAGGCCGACGATCTCGACGTGGACATCATCGTCACCGGCACTCGCGGCACGACGGGGTTGCGTTCACTTCTCCAGAGCTCGGTCGCGGACCATGTGCTTCGCCACAGTCACCGGCCTGTTCTGATCGTGCCGCCTGGAAAGTAGCCGCGCGTGCGCTCCGGCTACCGGGCCTGCGGGTGATAGCGTGAGCCGCGCACGCGTGCCAGTCGACGAAAGTGGAGAACCGAGATGAAGTTCGCTGTCCCGGGAGTTGTTGCTGCGGTAGTCGGCGCTGTGCTCGGTGCCGGGGTGGTATTCGGAGTCACTGCTGCGGCGGCCGACAACACGCGTCCCGAGATCGATCGCTCCGGCAATGCTGATTCGTCCCTGCTGAACCAGGTTGAGTACGGCAGCCGCTGACGCACCTGCTTCGATCTCTTCCGAACCACTCGGTCGTAGGTGGTTGCTCGGCGTCTCCACTCTGGCGTTTCTCCTCGCTTTCCTGCAGGTTCCCGGCTACACCGTTGCCGACACCAAGTACGACCTGACGCAGAATCCCCTCGGCTTCCTCGCGCGCGCCTCCCATCAGTGGACGTCGCAAGCTCCCCTCGGCCAGGTGCAGAACCAGGCGTACGGCTACTTCTTTCCGCACGGCGCGTTCTTCGCGCTCGGTGACATCGCGTCGATTCCCCCGTGGATCACCCAGCGCATCTGGTGGGCGCTACTGCTGACAGCCGGGTTCTGGGGCATCGTTCGCCTCGCCGAAGCTCTGGGAATCGGCAGCCGCAGCTCGCGGATCATCGCCGCCGTCGCGTTCGCGCTGTCTCCCCGAGTCATCACGACGCTCGCATCGATCTCGTCGGAATCCATGCCGATGATGCTGGCGCCCTGGGTACTGATTCCCATCGTCCGGGCGTTCCGCAGCAGCACCTCCACCCGCACTCTCGCCGCGCAATCGGCGGTGGCCGTGGCGTTGATGGGCGCCGTCAACGCTGTCGCGACGGCAGCCGCGTGCCTCGTCGGCGTCGTCTGGATTCTCTGCCACAGACCCAACCGACTGTGGATCGTCTTCGGTGCGTGGTGGGCCGGCTTCCTGGCCCTCGCGACCCTGTGGTGGATCGTTCCGCTTCTTCTGCTCGGCGCGGTCAGCCCACCGTTCCTGGACTACATCGAATCCTCGGGGACGACGACCCAGTGGGCCTCGTTGATCGAGATCCTCCGCGGGACGAGCAGCTGGACACCGTTCGTCTCGCCCGAGCGCGTCGCCGGAGCAGTGCTGGTCACGCAGCCGGCCGCCGTCGTCGCGACGGGAGTCGTCGCCGCAGCAGGTGTCGTCGGTCTCGCGATGCGATCGATGCCCGCCCGTGGCCGCCTGACCGTCATGCTGTTCGTCGGAATCCTCGGTCTCACAGCCGGATACGTCGGCGGACTCGGCTCGCCGATCGCCGACACCGTCCGCGTGTTCCTCGATTCGGGCGGCGCGCCGCTCCGCAACGTCCACAAACTCGAGCCGCTCGTCCGAATCCCTCTGGTACTCGGACTCGCTCACCTTCTCGCCCGAGTCCCGCTTCCCGGTGCCGCACCGACGCGCACCTGGCGAGCAGCCATCGCACACCCGGAGAAGGACAAGATGGTCGCCGTCGCCGGGCTCGTGCTCGTCGCGCTGACGTTCTCCACCTCCCTCGCATGGACCGGCAAACTCGCACCCCGAGGGGCATACCAGTCCATCCCGCAGTACTGGCACGACGCCGCGGACTGGCTCACCGCTCACGCGTCGGGCAGCTCACCCGACGGCTCCGATGCCGAGCGCGCGCTCGTTGTCCCCGGCGCGCCCTTCGCGATTCAGACGTGGGGACTGACTCGCGACGAACCACTCCAAGCCCTCGCGACGACGCCGTGGGCCGTCCGCGACTCGGTACCACTGACCCCGCCCGGTGCGATCCGGGCCCTCGACTCCGTCCAACGACTGATCGCCGACGGCCGATCCTCGGTCGGCTTGGCCGACACCCTCGTCGGGCAGGGCATTCACTACGTGGTCGTCCGCAACGATCTCGATCCCGAGACGTCGCGTTCCGCACGCCCCGTCCAGGTCCACGCCGCACTCGACGGCTCCCCCGGCCTCGAGAAAGTCGCGGAGTTCGGCGAGGACATCGCACCGGGAACAGTCGACGGCATCACGGTCGACGGTGACATGCGGCCGCCGTATCCGGCTGTCGAGATCTATTCGGTGAAGCTGCAGGAGCCAAGCTCGAAGGAATCTGAAGTTTCGGGGCCCTACACCGTCGATCTGAACCGTGTCCCGTTCGTTCAAGGTGGCCCGGAATCCGTTCAGCGACTGAACGAACAGCGGCGATCCGGTGTCCCCGACCCGGTGCCCGCAGGCCCCGTCATCCTCGCGTCCGACGCCACCACCGCGGGCCTGGACGTCGATTCGGTCACTGTCACCGATACTCCGATGAACAGGGAGACGGATTTCGGGCAGGTCGACAACCACAATTCGGCGCTGAGAACCGCCGACGATCCTCGTCGCTCGTTGAACGAAGTCGCGGACTATCCCGTCGTGGGCGCGGACACCGTCGACGGCGAATGGGAGGGCGCGAGCATCACCGCCTCGAGTTCCGCATCGGATTCCACTCAGATCGGTGGCACCAAACCGGGAAGCGGGGTCGCGGCGGTCGTCGACGGCGATCTTGCGACGAGCTGGGTCAGCAACGGCATCGAAAGCGCTGTGGGACAGTGGCTTCAACTCGATTTCGACGAGCCGATCTCCGGCGGGCTCCTGCATCTGCGTACCAGCCCGGGGACCATCGGTGACCCGGTGAAGTGGCTCGAGATCACCACTCCGGGTGGCAGTACCGCGGCGCGGGTCGACACTGCGGGTGAGCCCATGACCGTCTCGCTCCCCGGCGGATCGACACCGTGGGTGCGCATCACGGCGAAATCGACCGTGGACGGCACTCGGGGAAGTCAATTCGGAATCAGCGAACTGTCGGTGGAGGACTACTCGGACCGCGACAACCCGCAGCCCGTGTCGATCGTGCACCGTGCGGTGCTGCCGGGCGTCACGCCCGGAGCGGACGTCACGTCGTGGGACCTCGGCCAGGAGTTCCCCGGACGACCGGCCTGCCTGGACACCGAGGACCGAATCCGATGCAGCAGTGGACTGTCCGCGGCACCCGAGGAGCTCGGCAGGTTCTCGCGCACCCTGTCGGTGCCGACCGGAACCGCAGTGCTGCCGGAACTGACCCTGCGCACCCGACAGAGCCCCGAGCTGGAAGCGCTGCTGGCACAACCGGGACGACCCGTGGCAACGGGCGCATCCGACGTCGGCGACCTCCAAGGATCCGCCTTCGCGGCCACCGACGGCGACGACCGAACATCCTGGACCGCGCCCGAGAAGAGCATCGAGCAGCGAGCCGGAACGCAGCCGACACTGACGATCGACCTGCCCGCGCCGACGCTGGTGGACGGCCTCACCGTGACCCCGAGCCTCGGCGACCTGCCCGCTCACCCGACGACCGTCGCCGTGAATCTCGGTGGCGGACCGCAGGTTCGCGAGGTGGATCCCGACGGGCCGACGACCATCGATCTCGCGCCACAGGTGACGGATCGGATCGTGCTCTCCATCGTCGACTGGGACGATCGGCTGGACAAGAACTCCCTCGGCTTCGTCCTCCCGCAACCGCCCGGTCTCGCCGACGTCGCCGTGCTGTCGGGGGGCCGCGACATCGGCGCCGCTCCCGACGCAGCCGATGACCGCACGATCACCGTCGCCTGCGACGTCGGGCCGATCATGTCCATTGCGGGCCAGACCATCCGGGCGTCGGTGACGGCGACGGCGCGGCAATTCCTGTCGGGCGAACCACTGCAGGCGACCATCTGCGAGGGTCCCTTCCCCGTTCCGAACGAGACGCTCAACCCGATACCCCTGCCGGAAGGCAGACAGGACGTCGTCGTCGACCCAGGTGCAGCCTTCGTCGTCGACGGAGTGCGACTCCGCACGATGCCCGTCCCCGCCGTCAGCGCAACCAGCTCGTCTCCCCGAACCGCGGAGACGACAGCGTGGGACGCCGACCACCGAGAAGTGACCATTCGTGAATCGGACGTCGATCAACTGTTGGTGGTACCGGAAAGCAGCAATACCGGCTGGCACGCCACCGCAGCATCCTCAGGCTCCAGTCCCACCCAACCCGGTCATTCCGCAGGCTCCACTCCCGCTTCAGAACTGCAGGCTGTCACCGTCAACGGCTGGCAGCAAGGCTGGATCGTGCCGGCCGGGACGTCGGGAACGGTGACGCTCGAGTACCCGTCGGACAAGTGGTACCGACTCGGAATCTTCGGCGGATTGTTCCTGCTGATCCCGTTGGCGTTCTTCGCTCTTCGTCGAAGTCGCGTCACCCAGGACCCGGCACCACGGCCCTGGCGCAGCGCGGTGCTCGGGTGGTTCGGACTGACCGCGGCCGTCGCCGTGATCTCCGGGCCGGCCGGAGTTGCCGTCGTCGCCGCAGTCGCGGCCGTGGCAGTGGCCGTGGCCGTGGGCCGACGCTTCGGTCGATCGGCGGAAGCCAGGGCGGCGGTGTGGGTCGCCGGGGTCGGAACGCTGCTCGCGACGGCGTTGCTGTCGAAGGGTCCGTGGCGATCTCCCGATGGCTACATCGGCCACTCGTCGCTGATCCAGCTTGCCGCGTTGGTGGCACTCGTCGCCGTGGCAGTGAGTGCTCTGCGGGCTCGCCGATAACCGGCGGTCACGTCACCGGCGGCGAAACCACACCCGCATCGGTTCTTCGATCAGCGCGTAGCTCGCGGCGGCGACGGGAATCGACAATGCGACGGTCACGACCAGAACCAGCAGGAAGTGTCCGCTGAAGGGGATGATCCCGAACACGGGGAAGACCATCGCCAGGATCACCAGATGCCAGATGAAGATGCCGTAGGACCAGCGTCCCAGAGCAAGGGTGACCGGGTGCTCGAGGATGCGTCGGGGTCCGTCGGCCAGAACGAGAGGCGCCAACAACGAGAACGCGAGGACTGCACCGAGCACGATCTTGACCTCGAACTGCCACGGCTCGGGACGCACCAGCCCTTCCGGCCCGGCGAGCGGGGTCGCCGACAGGCCGAACGCCACCAGTGCGATCGCGGCCATCAGTACTCGGTGGCTCGCCAGACGGTGCAACCACGTCGGGGGGCGGGTCGTGTACTCGGCCAGGAGCATTCCGGCCGCGAACCACGGGAAGTATCCAGGCAACCAATTGTCGTGGTGGATCGCCTCGGGTGTGGACACTGGTACGAACGCCCAGCACAGACTGATCGCGGCCACAGCTGCGACGACGGGAATGCGGAACCGTGCTCGATCGCCTCGTAGGGCAGCCAACGCCAGGCCGAGGAACGGCAAGACCAGATAGAAGGCGACCTCGACCGACAGAGACCACATCTGAGTCATGCCCTCGGTGAGAGTCAGAGGCACGAACACCTGCGTCAAGGACAGGTTGGCGGCCCACACCCGCCAGCTGCTTCCCGTGTTGGGCAGGAACAGCAGAACCAGCGTCACCACGACCCAGTACGCCGGAAGGATGCGCACGGCGCGCGACCACAGATAGCGGCCGATCGGCTGAGCACGACCCAACCCGCGCGCCTGCGCCGCGTGCGGACGCCACAGCAGAAACCCGGACAACGCGAAGAACAGCGCGACAGCCAGGTCGAACCTGCCCCAGATTCGGCCCATGACGGGAGAATTCGCGGCGCCTGTCTGAAAGGCCACGTGGGTGACGATGATGCCGATCGACGCGAACGCGCGCATTCCCTCGAGCGACGGGATGAATCCGCGCAGCGGTGCGACGGATTTCGGCAGCGATTCGGTGGACGTAGTCATGACGCGACCAGTCAAGCACCCCGCGTCGTCCGCTTGTGAAAGTCCACGGTCGTCGGGCGTGCCCGCGACCGTACGACGTGATGACTGTTACTGTCACCAGCGACGTGGCGATACCAATCGGACACTCCAGGAACGGGCGTTTCCTACCCTGACCTGTCGGGGGTGGAAGCAGCGGCGCGCCAAGGAAATAAGACTAAGGAGATTCTCACATGGCGGAGCGCTCAGGGCCGAGCCGGATTCTTGCCCTCGTACTCGTCGGATTGGGCGCATTCCTGCTGGTAGCAGCGATTCTGATCCCGACGTACACCGTGCCCCGCCTGGAGAAGACACCGCTGGATCTCGAGGTCACGACGGTATCGACCGGCACCGGAAGCGTTCTCAACGCTGCATCGCTGGCCGCGGGCCGCGCTCAGGTGGACGAGAACGTGAACCTCGTGTCGCAGCGCTTCGTCACCACCGAGGAGCCGTCGAACGCCGACGACATCACCGTGCAGGCCGGGCAGACGCTGCGCCGCACCGACAAGCAGGGCGACACCGGGCTGCTCACCGCCAGCGTCGACCGTGTGACGCTCGATCGTGTGACGTCCGAGCCCGTCGAGAACCCCGTCGGCACCATCCAGGTCCAGGGCGACAAGCCGGCCGAGGAAGTTCCGCACACCGGCCTGCAGTACAAGTTCCCGTTCAACGCGGAGCAGAAGACGTACCCGTTCTTCGACATCAACGCCCGCGCGTCGCAGGACATCGACTTCGTCGAAGAGACCGAGATCAACGGCACGCCCGTCTACAAGTACGAGCAGACCGTCGGCCCCGTCGATCTGTCCGGCGTCGTCAACCTCCCGACCAACAAGGTCACCCTCCCCGCCGAGACGTGGGGCGTCGAGGGCGGCGAAGCCCCCGTCACCATGACCCGCTGGTACGAGAACACGCGGACGGTGTGGGTGGAGCCCAAGACCGGTGTCATCGTCGACGGTGAAGAGCAGATCCACCAGTACTACTCGCGGACTGCGGGCCAGCCCGAGGTGGACGTGCTCAACGCGCCGATCAAGTTCGACGAGAACACCGTCGAATACCAGATCCAGCGCGCCAAGGACGGCCAGGACCAGCTGTCGACGTTCGGACGTACCGTGCCGATCATCGCCGGAATCCTCGGCGTCATCGCGTTGATCGCAGGTATCGTGCTCGGACTCCGCGGCGGCAACGGCCCGCGTCGTCCCGTGCGCACCGGCGGACCGCAGCAGAGCGGAGGCGGCGGCGCAGCACCGGCAGCTCCGCAGAACCGCGACTGGACGACCGATCAGACCGAGGTCATTCCGAGGACCAACCTCTCCAAGGAGTAGCAACTCCACGAACAACAACGGCGCGGCCCATTCGGGTCGCGCCGTTGGTCGTTCTCAGGCCGTGAGTTCACCAGAGTATGGGTGGCCGGTCCCAGGTGCACACAGACCGATGCGGCAGGGCCGGATGTGCCGTCCGAGGCGGATTCGAGTGCACTCAGGAACGCAGGGCGGCCACGCACACCGCGAGTGCGGTTGCCGCGGCCACGGACACTGCGACCACGACGAACTGCAGCACCGTGGACGCGCACAGCGTCAACAGGACGACTTCGGCGGCCAGTCCGAGCCACGCCAGGATCGCAAGCGTCGTGCGTTCCCCTGCAATAGCCCACAGCAACGCGCTCTGGAGCACCGCGAGACAGGCGCCCTGCAACGCGAAGATCCACAGGTATCCCTGCACGGCTGCGTAGTCCTCGCCCACGATCAGCGGGATCAGCCCCGCGGCGACGGCCGCCCCGAGGATCAGAACCGCACCGATTCCCGCGACGACGGACAAAGCCGATCGCAGCGCCGACGCCGAGTGCGCAGGGTTGGCCATACGCGGATACAGCACTACCCCCACTGCCTGCGGCAGCCAGAACGCTGCCTTCGTGGCGACGGCGCCGAGGGCGTAGATGCCTGCGTCGGCTTCGGCCAGCAGTGCGCGCGCGAGGAGCAGATCCACCGACGACAGCAGAATCAGCACCAATTGAACCTGCGACGCCCCCAGCACGGTGGCGACGCCGATGCGCACGTCACCGGTGTGCGGACCACCGGGCCCGGGTGGCTCTCGGTTGGCCAGCCGTGCGCCGAGGGCGACCAGTCCTGTGCCGGCGGCACTGACTGCGAGCACTGTGCCGGGACCCGCGCCGAGGAACAGCGCGACGACCGCGGGAACGACCTTGCCGAAGCCCGCGGATGCCAGCACGATGCTCAATCGGCCGAACCGCGCGGTGCCCTGCAGTAGCCCTTGTTCGGTCGCGAGCAGCACGAGTAGTGGGGCGACGACCAGCGCCGACGTCGTCGCCAGAACACTCGTGTCCATCGCCACCGCCACTATCGGTGCCGCCAGCACCGACAGAACGGCGACGACGCCGGCGCAGCGGTATCCGAGGCTTCGGAGCTTGCCGGTGCTTCGTCCGCGCACCACTTCCCTGGCCACGACCGACTGCAACGCGAGCGCCGGAACTGCGAGCACCAACTGAGCGGCGAGCAGACTCGCGAACTCGCCGTACTTCGCTACACCCAGCAGGCGGCTCGCCGGAAGATGCAGGAGATACGAGGCGATGTTGGCCGTCATCGATCCGATGGTCACCATCGTCATTCCGGCGACCATCGCTCTGCCTGCGGACCCGGAGGCGGAGACAGGGCGAGTCGGCATGCGCCCACGGTATAGGGTGCCGGACATGGCGTCGGGTGGTCGGTGGGCTGCGCGCCGGTCCCGGTGGGCGCCTCCGCTCTACAGCGTCGCCCTCGCGTCCGTGGTGCTCGGCCCACTGTTCGGCAACGGCTATCTACTTCTGCGCGACGCCGTCAGCACGCCCAGGTCCTACTTCACCGACTCGGCTCTCGGGGTCGGCGACGCCGCCGCCCGGGCGGTCCCGCAGGACGCGGTGGTGGCCGCCCTGTCCACGGTGGTCGACGGCGGACTCGTCGTGAAAGCTGCTCTGCTGCTAGCGCTGTGGCTCGCCGGCTGGGGTGCCGCGCAGATGTCGCGGACCGTGCTGCCGTCGGCACCGCTGCCTGCACTGCTGGTGGCGTCGACGGTCGCGATCTGGAATCCCTACGTCGCCGAGCGTCTGCTGCAGGGGCATTGGAGTCTTCTGATCGGGTACGCGGCGTTGCCGTGGACGGTCGTCGCTGCGCTCGATCTCAGGCGGACGGGCCGGTGGGGGTGGCTCGCGGTCTGTCTGGCCGTCGCGGGCCTGACGCCGACGGGTGCGCTGCTCGCCGCGTCATGTGCGTGGTTATGCGCGTCCAGGCAAACATTTCCGCTCACAGCGGGATTGACCTTGCTGGCGTCGGCGCCCTGGCTCGTGGCGACGGCGGTGTCGGGCTCGGGGGCCACCGGTACCGACCCCGCCGGCGTCGCCGCGTTCGCAGCCCGCGCCGAGCCCGGACTCGGGACGGTCGGTTCCCTCGCGGGACTCGGCGGCATCTGGAACGCCGATGCCGTTCCCGTCACGCGAACATCGGCGTTCGCGGTCCTGGGCACCGCCTTGCTGCTCGCGATCGTCGCGCTCGGCATCGGACCCCTGTGGCGACGCCGACGCAACCCCGTCGTGACCGCTCTGGCCGTGCTGGCCGTCCTCGCGATCGCTGGGCCTGCCCTCGCCGCGACGGCTCCCGGGATTCGCGTCGGCGAATGGGCTGCCGCCGAGGTGCCCGGCGCCGGTCTGCTGCGCGACGCCCAGAAGTGGGTTGCGCTCGCCGTGCCCTTCTACGTTCTCGCCGCGGCGGCAGGTGTCACGTGGGCTGCCGCGAAACTCGGGAACCGCTGGCTTCCCGGAGTCGCAGCGGCGTTGGCCGTGGTGATCGCGTTGCCGGACCTCGCCTGGGGAGTCGGAGGCCAGGTGAAACCCGCCGAATATCCGGCGTCGTGGTCGGTGGTCGCCGACGAGTTGGCCGGGGAGGACGGAGACGTCGCCGTGCTGCCCGCAGGTATGTTCCGCCGGTTCCCGTACAGCGGCGACGCCGCTGTTCTCGACCCTGCGCCTCGCATGCTGCCGCTGGACGTACTGCAGACCGGGGAGCTCCTCGTCGCAGGCGGGTCGGTCCGCGGAGAAGGCAGCAGGGCGGAGGCCGTCGAACAGGTTCTTCTGGACGGCGGTACTCCCGAGGACGTGGCCGGGCTCGGAGTCGGGTGGGTGCTCGTCGAACGGACGACGCCCGGGCAGCTGGGCAACTCGGCCGCGGCGCTGCGGCAGCTGACGGTGGAGTACGAGGACGACGAGCTCGCGCTGTACCGGGTGCCGGGCGAGATCCGCATCGAACCGACGGACGACCGGGCGGTCGTCGCCGCCCACCTCGTGTGGCTGGTGCTACTGGTGGGCGGCTTCGGCTGGGCGGTCCGCACCCGGAAGGCCGGCGGACACGAGACCTGACACGTGCGAGCCGCGCATCGAGGCCGCGAGAACGCTCTGCACACCGCGAGCGGTCTGCCTCCACGAGAATTCGAGCGCGCGGACCCTGGCCTTCTCACCCAGATCGGCACGCATGTCGTCGTCGAGCAGTAGCTCGGCGAGAGCGTCCGTCAGCGCGGTGACATCACGATCGGCGCCGTCCGAGCCGACCAGCACACCGGTGACACCGTCGATGATGGAGTCGGTGAGGCCCTTGGAGCTGCGGTATCCGACGGTCGGCACTGCGTGCTGGGCCGCCTCGACCACTGCGAGTCCCCAGCCTTCCTTCCTCGACGGCATGACGTGCACCCACGACTGTCCGAGGAGTTGGTGTTTGCGAACCTCGTCGACGTGGCCGTGGAACGTCACCGCGCTCGCGATGCCGAGTTGCTCGACCCGCTCACGCAGGTTCTCCTCCCACCAACCGCCTCCGATGATGTCCAAGTGCAGTCCGGGGACTCGGAACCTCAGAGCGGCCACCGCAGCCAGTGCGTCCTCGATCTGCTTGTGCGGAACGAGCCGCGACAGCACCGACAGCGACGGGTACGGAGTTCTGGTGTCCACCGGCGTTCCTGCGGGAATCTCGTCCGCGCCGTTGCGCACGACGGCAACTCGCTCGCGATCGACACCGAGGGCAACCAGCTCGTCGGCCGACGGCAAGGACACCGTCAGGTACTGGTTACGACGGTGAATCCGCGGAGAGACCGTGCTTTCGAGCCACCATCCGAGCTTGGCCATGAGGGGTCCGGCGACGGGCCACTGCTCACGGTGACAGTGGTGCACCAGCAACGTCACCGGTGCTCCGGACACGATCCGGGAGAAGAAGGGAATGCCGTTCTGGGTGTCGACGACGGCGTCGGGAGCTATTCCGCGAAGCGAACCGAACCCGAGGCGCCCCGCGACGATCGACGCGAGTGCCCGCGGATACACACTCAACCGTCCACCGGCGCGACTGATGCGGATTCCGTCGACGATCTCCTCGGCGGGCGCGCCCGGATACGACGCCGTCCGCAGCGTCACCTTCACTCCCTGGGCAGCCAGCCCGGCCCCGACCTGCTCGAGATACCGCTCGCTGCCGCCGCCCTGGGGGTGCCCGGTGTCGCGCCAGCAGAGCAGCAGCACCTCGCGCACGCCCGTACCCCCTTCGCGGCCGACACCATCACCGAAGCTTTCGGACAGCTGAAACTTCTGGACAGCTGAAACTTCTGGACACCCTAGCCGTTCGTGTGGCCCAGCGGTCGCTCGACATGGGCTCTCGCCTAGTGTTCTTCCTCGTGCGTAGGGACCGGGTCACTCGACTGTTCGCGAAACGCGCCACCCTCAGCAGGTCGGTCGGGCTGCTCCGGGACTTCGGGCACGAGCAGACCGCGCCCGACATCTTCTACGGCGCGCTCGCCCGCGACTCCGTCGAATTGATCGGCGACCTCTACCGGGGCATGACCGGCGACTCTCTCGAGAACCGCGTCGTACTCGACGTCGGCGGGGGGCCCGGTTACTTCGCGGAGGGCTTCGAACGCAGCGGAGCTCGGTACTTCCCCGTCGAACCCGACGCATCCGAACTGCACGCTGCAGGCCTGACCGTCCACGGCAGCGTCCGGGGCTCGGGAATGGCACTGCCGTTTCTCACCGACAGCGTCGACATCTGCTTTTCCTCGAACGTCGCCGAGCACGTCCGCGAGCCCTGGGTCATGGCCGAGGAAATGCTCCGCGTCACCCGACCCGGCGGATTGACGGTCCTGTCCTACACACTGTGGCTCAGCCCGTTCGGCGGGCACGAAACACGGCCGTGGCACTACGTCGGCGGCGAATACGCGGCCCGGCGATACCTGCGCACACACGGACACGAGCCGAAGAACAGATTCGGCGAATCCCTGTTCGACATCGGAGCAGGCGACGGATTACGTTGGGCCGGAAACACTTCCAGCGGAACCCTCCTCGCGGCATTCCCCCGATACCACCCCCGATGGGCATGGTGGATCATGCGGGTTCCCGGCCTCCGCGAACTCCTCGCCAGCAACCTCGTCCTCGTCTTCCGCGCCGACTGACACGAGTGCGCCGCTCACCCGGCTCATTCCGCAGGCTCCACTCGCGCCGCCCACCCGGCTCATTCCGCAGGCTCCACTCGCGCCGCCCACCCGGCTCATTCCGCAGGCTCCACTCGCGCCGGTACGTTGGAACGATGACAGCGCTGGCACTGGATATCGGGGGAACCAAGATCACCGCGGCCGTCGTCGGCGAAGACGGAAGGCCTGGGGAACCGCTGACCGTGCCGACCCCGCAGTCGGACGTATGGCAAGCCTGCGAGGAACTGCTGGACGCGGTGTCCGTCGGCTCGGACGTCGACGCGATCGGGATAGCGTGCGCCGGCCCGGTCGACACCGTCGCAGGCACGGTCGCGCCGATCAACATCCCGGAATGGAAGGACGGCTTCGCCCTCACCGACGCCGTACGGACGCGGTTCGACAGCGCATCGGTCACGCTGGCGATGGACGGTGGGTGCGCTGCGCTCGGCGAACACCGCTTCGGGGCTGCTGTCGGCGTCGACGACGTACTGAGCCTCGTCGTGTCGACCGGGATCGGCGGCGGATTGGTGCTGGGAGGCCGCATCGTGCACGGGCGTAGCGGAAACGCAGGCCACATCGGACACATCGTCGTACCCGGATCGGCGACGCCCTGTACGTGCGGCGGCCTCGGCTGCGTGGAGACGGTGTCCAGCGGGCCGTCGGCGGTCCGGTGGGCCCAGGAACAGGGATGGACCGGCAGCACCGGCGCCGACCTCGCACAGTCCGCGAGCGACGGGGACATCGTCGCCATCACCACTCTTCAGCGTGCCGGTGTCGCGCTGGGTCAGGCGATCGCGTCGGCGGCAGCCTTGGTCGACGTGAACCTTGTTGTGGTCGGCGGCGGTTTCGCTCAAGCGGGCCCACCGCTGTGGGATCCCATCCAGGAGTCCGCCGCCCTGCACGCCAAGCTCGAGTTTCTCGACGGCCTCGAGATCGTGCCGGCGAAGCTCGGAGCCGTCGGGACCCTGACGGGCGCAGCGGTGTTGGCGTCCGGTGGCTGAATCGGCTCAGCGGCCGGGAACCTGACACCCTGTTTACGAGGCCGGCACCCCTGTTCGCATCGGAACAGGGGTGCCAGGTCTACGAAAAGGGTGCTAGCTACGACACTCAGGCACCCAAGCGCTGCTTGAGCGCGTCGAACTCGTCCTTGATGCCGGTGGGGAGCTTCTCGCCGACGAAGTCGAACCACTCCTCGATCAACGGGATCTCGGCCTTCCACTCGTCGACGTTCACCGCGAGTGCCTCGGCGACGTCCTGGGTGGTGGTGTCGAGCCCGGAGATGTCGAGGGCCTCGGCCGTGGGAACGACACCGATAGGAGTCTCGACGCCGGCGGCCTTGTGCTCGATGCGCTCCACGATCCACTTCAGGACGCGGGAGTTCTCACCGAATCCGGGCCACAGGAAGCGCTTGTCGTCGCCACGACGGAACCAGTTGACGTAGAACACCTTCGGCAGCTTGGAGTCGTCCGCGTTCTTGCCGAGGTCGATCCAGTGCTGGAAGTAATCGCCCACGTTGTAGCCGAGGAACGGAAGCATGGCCATCGGGTCGCGACGGATGGTGCCGACAGTGCCTTCGGCGGCGGCCGTCTGCTCCGAGCCGACGGTGGCGCCCATGAAGACACCATGCTGCCAGTCGCGAGCCTCGGTGACCAGCGGAACCGTCGTCTTGCGGCGCCCACCGAAGAGGATCGCGGAGATCGGGACACCCTTCGGGTCGTCCCACTCGTCGGCCATCGACGGGCACTGAGCCATGGGTACGCAGTAACGCGAGTTCGGGTGCGCGGCAAGCGAATCCGAATCCGGCGTCCAGTCGTTGCCCTTCCAGTCGATCAGGTGATCCGGCCGGTTCTCCAGGCCTTCCCACCACACGTCACCGTCGTCGGTGAGGCCGACGTTGGTGAAGACGGAGTTGCCCTGGTCGATGGTCTTCATCGCGTTGGGGTTGGAGTCCCAGTTGGTTCCCGGTGCAACACCGAAGAAACCGAACTCCGGGTTGACGGCGTAGAGGCGGCCGTCCTCACCGAAGCGCATCCACGCGATGTCGTCGCCGATGGTTTCGGCGCGCCACCCCGGAATGGTGGGCTGAATCATCGCGAGGTTGGTCTTGCCACAGGCCGACGGGAATGCAGCGGCGATGTAGTAGGCCTTGTCCTCCGGTGAGATGAGCTTGAGGATCAGCATGTGCTCGGCTAGCCAGCCCTCGTCGTGCGCCATCGCCGATGCGATACGCAGCGAGTAGCACTTCTTGCCGAGAAGGGCGTTGCCGCCGTAACCCGAACCGAAGCTCCAGATCTCACGATCCTCGGGGAAGTGAGTGATGTACTTGGTGTCGTTGCACGGCCACGGGACGTCGTCCTGGCCGTCGGCGAGCGGAGCGCCGAGCGAGTGCAGAGCCTTGACGAAGAAGCCGTCGGTGCCGAGCTTGTCGAGAACTGCCGCGCCCATGCGGGTCATGACACGCATGGAGACGACGACGTACTCCGAGTCGGTGATCTCGACGCCCAGCTTGGGGTCGTCGGCGCCGAGCGGTCCCATGCAGAACGGAACGACGTACATGGTGCGGCCGCGCATGGAGCCGCGGTACAGGTCGGTCATCAGAGAACGCATCTCCGACGGGTCCATCCAGTTGTTCGTCGGGCCTGCGTCGATCTCGCGCTCGGAACAGATGTAGGTGCGTGACTCGACGCGGGCAACGTCCGACGGGTCCGAGTTGCCGAGGAACGAGTTGGGCTTCTTCTCGTCGTTGAGACGCGTGAAGGTACCGGCGTTCACCAGCTGGGTGGTCAGACGCTCCCACTCCTCGTCGGATCCGTCAGCAAAGACCACACGATCCGGCTCGGTGAGTTCCGCTACCTGCTGCACCCACGCAAGGAGTTCCTTGTGCTGGGTGGGAGGCGCGGCGTCAGTGCCGTTCAAACCGGGAATGGTCGCTGAGGTCATCTAACTCTCCTGGGGTGAGCCGGAACCAGATTCTGGTGTCTGCTCGCGCACAGGGCAGTTCGGCGAGGCAGACGCAGATCCGATCTTCCCCTCTCGGTGGGGAGCTGCCCGATCGCACGATCTGCGTATACCGCATCATAGCGGCAACGTCAAACCGAGGACACGGGCGCCGGGTGTCCTGGTTTCAGGTTAACGCCGTGAGTTGCCAATCCGGAATCAGGCTGTTGTCCGATTGGTCACAAGACCGATTCAGCTACTCCTACGTGCGCATTCGAGGCCCCCCAGCAGCCGAATCTTCTTGTAAGGACATTAAAAACAATGCGAGTTTCCTACTCGAAGGCGTCCCCCGAGGACGTCTGTTCCCACCTCGCCGTGCCGTCGTCGGCACGAGAAATCTCCCAGGATTGGTAACGGCCGCCACTCTGGATGGAAGTGAACGTGTCCATCACACCGTCCCCGTCACGATCCCTGGCGACGGTCATTCCCGCCTCGGTGTGGCTGACCCTGGTCTCCTCGTACCCGTCGTCGTCGAGATCGAACAACTCGATCGAGCCGACACCGGACGGACCGGAGACCGGATCGTGCGCCGGGTCGACGGCATCGCCGTCACCGCTGCCGTCGAACAACTCGTTCCACTCCACGTGTGTATCTCCGATCTCCGCGGACACAGCCTCTACTGGTTCAGACGCATCGGCGGCGTCTCCGGTTCCTCGCGTCCACCGGCGGCGAACCTCAGGGCGCCGCGGTCCAGCGCCGCGAGGTCTCGGTCGCACGCAGCGAGCACGGATGCGCGGTTCTCCGACACCACCCGCAGCTCCGCTTCGACTCTCTCGAGCTCTGTGTCCGCAGCCCGCGCAGCTGCGCGGGAGGTCTCGCGGGCGGCGGCCGAGTACGCGGATTCGGCGGTCAGGATTCGGGCCAGGACGCGCTGCTCCAGCGTCGACCTCGCCGCGGCCGACGCGTCGGCGACCCAAGTTCTCAGGTGAGCCCGGTCCGCGACGAGCTTCCTCGAGCCGACGAGCCACCACGCACAGAACGCGCCCAACAGCAGTGACAACGGAATCACCGCGATCTCCAGCGCCGGGACGACGGACAGCGGCGACACCACGAGCCGCGACAGCCCCACTCCCGCCGACGCACCGAGGACGATCATCATCTTGTCCTCGACCCCTCCGCGCCGAATCGACGGTTCGGGGTGCGCGAGTGGCGAACCGGTGACCGCAGGGAGCTCGACGGACAATTCCAGATCGATGTCGATCGCGCGGAGCCTGTCGGACAACCGCGCGTCGACCGTGGACGCGACCGCGTCGAGCCGTGCTGTCATCTCCGGCTGGAGGTGACTAAGCTCGGACCGGCCGGCAGTATCGATCGATTGTCTTGCGGACGAAGCGAATTCACGAACGGCCTCGGACACGTCGTGCACCGATTCCGCGCGAGCGAGTTGCAGTCCGGTACGCAGCGCGGCGGTCCGCTCTACCCTGGTCCGATCGCGAACATCGGTCAACCGGGCCCGTTCGGCACGCAGCGCGGCGGTGTTCGACGCGCTCGTGACCGCTCTGGCCTTGTCCACGATCCGCTGCCGCGCCCCGGCCGCGGCATGCCGAACGGCCGCGTCGTACTTGCGTCGTCGGAAAACCTCGGTGTGCTGCGTTGCGGCGCTCTCCACGAAATCGAGGACGTCCCTGATTCCCGATTCCTCGACCATCGTCGTACGAGTCAGTGGATCCTGCACTGCCCGAGCCTTTTCGGCGAGCAGAGCGGACGTGGGCAGCACCGCGACGTCCACTGCTCGCGGAACGAACTCGGCGATGGACTCGGTGACCGAACGGACCACGTCCCTCCAGCCGCGATGCGCGTCGACCTTGTTGACGAGAACGCCGGTTGCCGTCGATTCGAGCACCGGCGCAAGAGCGGCGAGTGTTGTCCGGCCGATGGGCGCCGATGCGTCGACGACGAACAGGACCACCGCTGCCGACTCGACGTCCGGCGCCCGGTCGACCCCGTCCACGGACCACAGGTCCAGTTGCGCGTCGACGGCGGACACTCCGGCTCCGCTCGAACCGTGCACGAACACCCCTACGGGATCCGCGGCTCGGCCCGAGGCGATCTCGTCGACTCCTGCGGGGTACCACCGCTTGATCACGCCGTCCATGTCGCTCGGGAGGTCGATCACCGCGACAGCATCCTCAGGTACCCGCGGCCGACAGCGGTCGCTGCTCGCGCAACCGCTGGTTCGAGTGCGGTGTCGCGGCGTTCGCGCCAGGAGCGGACGGTGGCGAGGGTCGGGTTGGGGTGTTCGCTTTCGCCCAGGGTGTGCAGAGCCGCCCGCATGCCTGCGAACACGGCTTCGTCGGACGCCAGATACCGCTCGACCTCCATCGACTCCTGGTGCCGGGCCGCGAGTTGGTTCAGCCGAAGCAACAACCGACCCTGTCGTGCGGCGCGAACGTCGTCCACTGCTCGCCGGACGGCTTTCACGACGGCGTCGACTCCACTCTTCTCCGCAAGCAGCAACCGAACGGTGACGTCGTCCATCCCGGGAGACTCCGTCAGAGCCCGTGCAGCAATGCCGACTCCCGCCACCTCGACACTGCGGACGAGTTCGGCCCGCGAATGCTTCGACATGGGAATGCCGGCTCGAAGGAACCGCTCGGGAGTCAGCAGCATCTCCGGCGTCACCGACGCGGCCGACTCTCGCAGCGGGTCGAACGTCGACGGCCGGCCGTTCATGACACTGATCGCGATGGTTCCCATCAGCGGGTGGACAGTGCAACCCAGCTTGGTCGACACACCGTCGACGACGTCCTGAAGGCGGTCCACTGCGTCTGCCTTCGCGAGAACGGGGACCACGACGCCGCGTGTGGCTCGTGCCGCGTCGACGTCGACGACCTGGGCGTCCCCTGCCACCACGTACACGACGACATCGCCGTCGAGCTCGGGATCCGGTACCCGCGGGACATCGATCGACGCCGTCTCCTCGATCGACGCCGCGATCGTGCGCAGCTCGTGATGGGCCGCCAGCACCGACCGAACCGTCGTCTTCCCGACGCCTGCGCGTCCGGTCACCTGGATGCGGATGTCCCGAAAGCACACATCCGCCTCGGCATCGACCTCCCGCCGCAGCACGGTTCCGCTCGGAGCGAGCGCTCGCACCCGACCCTCCGAGATTTCGCGATCCCCACCCGCACTGTCCCGACCCGCACTGTCCCGACCCGCACTGTCCCGACCCGCACTGTCCCCACCCATGTGATCCCCCTTCACATCGTCACGCGTGCGCGGTCCCCACCCCGTCGCGCCGGGCAATTCTGGCACACATTCGGCGACACGGGCGTGAGGTCGCGGGCTCTGGCCTGCGCCTTCACGACAAGTCTCAACTTCAACTCGAGACCCACCTGTCACACAGTCCGTCGATGCGCGACAATGGTGCGGTGAACGACGCACGGAGCACAGCCAAACATCTCGATTCGGAGACCCCGGACTCGCCGGACGTGGCCGGTGGAGAGTCGAATCGAGGCTCTCGGCTGTACCCGCGCGTCACCAGTTTCCGGTCCAGGCGCGGCGCGTTGACCGATGCCCAGCAGGCCACGTGGGATTCGCTGTGGCCGCGCATCGGCCGTGACGTCGCCGACGAGAAGATCGACGTCGACGCCTGGTTCGGTCGTTCCGCTCCGGCGATCCTCGAGATCGGATCGGGAACCGGAACTGCCACGACGTCCATGGCCAAGGCCGAGCCGCACGTCAACCTGATGGCGGTCGAGGTCTACCGGCCCGGGTTGGCTCAGACCCTTCAGCAGATCGAGCGCGACGACATCGAGAACATCAGGCTGCTCCGCGGCGATGCGATGGACGTTCTGGAGAACATGTTGACGCCCGAGTCGCTGACCGGGGTCCGCGTGTTCTTCCCCGACCCCTGGCCGAAGGCGCGTCACCACAAGCGCCGCCTGTTGCAGGCCCCCACGTTCGCGATGATCGTCGACCGTCTGAAACCTGGCGGAGTACTGCACGTCGCGACCGATCACGCAGACTATGCGGAGTGGATTGCCGAAGCCGGGAACGCAGAGCCCGGTTTGACCGTTCTCGACTGGGAATCTCCGATGACACACGAGCGGCCCGTCACCAAGTTCGAGGGCAAAGCCCAACTGGTGGGTAGCTCGGTGACGGAGCTGATATGGGGGAAGAGTCCACGATGACGTACAACGAGCAGAGCGTCGACACGTCGCTGGCCCCGATCCCGAACATCGACACGGGTGATACTCGACACACTAGACGAGTGCTCCTCGTGTGGGATGCGCCGAATCTCGACATGGGCCTCGGCGCGATTCTCGGCGGTCGGCCGACGGCTGCCTACCGCCCGCGATTCGATGCGCTGGGCCGATGGCTGCTTCAACGGACGGCGGAACTGTCCGCCACCGGCACGTCGACGCTCGAACCCGAGGCGACGGTGTTCACCAACATCGCCCCTGGCAGCGCCGATGTGGTTAGACCGTGGGTCGAAGCATTGCGTAACGTGGGTTTCGCGGTGTTCGCCAAGCCGAAGGTCGACGAGGACAGTGATGTCGACGCCGACATGCTGGACCACATCGAGCTGCGTAATCGCGGCGGCGGGCTGGCCGGCGTCATGGTCGCGTCTGCGGACGGACAAGCGTTTCGCGAGCCGTTGGAGGACATCGCTGCAACTGGCGTACCCGTTCAGGTGCTCGGATTCCGTGAGCACGCAAGCTGGGCGGTGACGTCGGAGACGCTGGAGTTCCTCGACCTCGAGGACATCCCCGGCGTCTTCCGTGAGCCTCTGCCACGGGTGAGCCTGGACTCGCTCCCGGACGAGGGCGCATGGTTGCAGCCGTTCCGCCCACTGTCCGCCCTGCTCGTCGGGCGCCAAGGAGTTTCTTAAGTGTTCGCCAGATGGGGAGATCTCGTCTACCGCTTGCGGTTCACGGTCATCGGAGTCATGGTGGCCGCGCTTCTGGGCTTCGCCGCATACGGCCTCGACCTGAACGACCACCTGAGCCAGAGCGGTTGGGACGACCCGGGCTCCGAGTCGGTGCAGGCCGCGCGCCTCGCCGATCAGACGTTCGGCCGCGACAAACAGGGCGACGTGATCGTGCTGTACACGGCGCCCGAGGGCAAGACCGTCGACGATCCGGAGTTCAACGCCAAGGTCACCGACAGTCTCAACTCGCTCGTCGCGAACAACCCCGAGCAGATCGAGAAGATCAACGGCACCTACTTCCGGGTCGACGGTGTGGTCAGCGTCAATGCCCTGGCGACCGAAGACCGCACCCACGCGATCGCCAGCATCGCGATGCTCGGCGACAACGACACCGAACTCACCAACAATTTCCAAGCCGTCAAGGACGTCTTCTACATAGACGGCGTCGACGTGCAGGTGACGGGACTGCAAGCCGTCGCGGGTGCCCTGCAATCGACCATGGCGGGCGACATCCACCGCATGGAACTGCTGGCCATCCCGGCTGTCGCAGTGCTGCTGTTCTTCATCTTCGGTGGCGTCGTCGCCGCGGCCCTTCCGCTGATCGTGGGCGGCCTGACCGTCGTCGGCGCCAACGGCATCGTCAAGGTCTTCACCAATTTCACCGAGGTAAACAGCTTCGTCGCGCCTGTGGTCTCGCTCGTCGGACTCGGTCTCGCGATCGACTACGGACTGTTCATCGTGTCGAGATTCCGCGAGGAACTCGGTGACGGCTATTCGACGAAGCAGGCTGTTCGACGGTCGGTCATGACCGCGGGTCGGACGGTCGTCTTCTCGGCGACGATGATCGTCGCCAGCCTCGGCGGCCTGCTGCTGTTCCCGCAGGGTTTCCTCAAATCGGTGGCCTACGGATCGATCGCGACGGTGGCCCTCGCGGCTCTCACCGCGGTCACGATCCTGCCTGCCATCCTGGCAATCCTCGGTCCACGGGTCGACGCGCTGGGCTTCAAGTTCATGCGCAAGACCAAGTCGTCCGAGGAAATCGAGAACGGCATGTGGGGAAAGCTGACCCGGTGGGTCATGCGCAACCCGCTGAAGGTCACGATTCCCATCGTCCTCGGCCTGGTACTGCTGACGCTGCCCGTCGGCAACATCAAGTTCGGCGGCATCAACGAGACCTACCTGCCGCCGGACAACGTCACCCGCCAGGCCCAGAACGAGTTCGACGAACTGTTCCCCGGCCAGCGCACCGAGCCGATCAAGGCCGTCATCGAGAACGCGCAGGGTCCGAACCTCGCTGCGATCACCAGCCAACTCAACGAGGCTCCCGGCCTGATCGAGAAGTTCTCCCCGACCGGCGCCAGCAAAGACGGCATCATCGTCTTCAAGGCAGGCCTCGTCGATCGGAACGACTCGAAGCCCGCCATCGACTACCTGCGCAGCATCGATGTCCCCGAGGGCTCGTCGGTGCAGATCACCGGCACTCCGGTGATCGAACAGGACTCCATCGCGGCCCTCATCGACAACTTGCCGCTGATGGCGATACTCGTCGTGTTCGTCGTGACGCTGCTGATGTTCCTGACGTTCGGATCGTTGGTGTTGCCGATCAAGGCTGTGCTCATGACGACGCTGGGACTCGGCGCGACGATGGGCATCCTGACGTGGATCTTCATCGACGGCAACGGCGCCAGCTTCATGAACTTCACACCCGGGCCCATCATGGCCCCGGTGCTGGTGTTGATCATCTCGATCGTGTTCGGATTGTCGACCGACTACGAAGTCTTCCTGCTCTCACGCATGGTCGAGGCCCGGGAGAGAGGTGCGTCCACGAGCGAAGCCATCCGCGTCGGAACCTCGCATACCGGACGCATCATCACCGCGGCGGCGTTGATCCTCATCGTCGTGACCGGCGCATTCGCGTTCTCCGACCTGGTGATGATGAAGTACATCGCCTACGGAATGATCGCCGCGCTCATCATCGACGCCACCCTCATCCGCATGTTCCTCGTCCCAGCGACCATGAAACTCCTGGGCGACGACTGCTGGTGGGCACCGAAATGGATGAAGCGAATCCAGGAGAAGCTCGGCCTCGGCGAGACCATCCTCGAGGACGAACTGATGCCTACCGACGTCCCCGAACTCGCCACCGCAGGCGCACCGGCTCCCGTCGCACCCCCGGTGCGCACCGCCCCACGCCGAAGCGAACCGCTGACCGAACCGATCCCCGTCGTCGTACCGACAGGATCCGGGCCGATCCGCGCAACGCACGCCGCCCGGGAGGACGAACGCCGATCCGCCACCGGCAGGCCGTCCGCAGCCCCCGAAACTCAGGATCACTCCGCAGGCTCCGCTCCCAGCCTCTCGGGTCACTCCGCAGGCTCCGCTCCCAGCCCCCTGGGTCACTCCGCCGGCTCCGCTCCCAGCCTCTCGGGTCACTCCGCAGGCTCCGCTCCCAGCCCCCTGGGTCACTCCGCCGGCTCCGCTCCCAGCCCCCTGCCGCCGGCTACCCAGAAGCAACCCGCCGTCGAGAGGCCGACACCTCCACCGGTGCCGCGGCCCGAACCTCCGAAGCGCGAACCGGTCCGCGCACAGAGCAACCGAAGCTCCTCCCCCGACCCACGGTCCATCGAGAGTTGGTTGGCCGACCTTCGTGCGCCCTCGGAGCCACAGAAACCCGAAACGCCGAAACCCGAGACGCCGAAGCCCGAGACGCAGGCTCCCGTCGGCTCGACAACGGACAACACCCGCGCCGACGCCGACCGGACGTCCGTCAACGCAACCAGTCGGTCGGACGAACCACGCCGCAACGGTTCAGCTGCGTACGGCGCAACACCGAACGGCTCGGGAACCAACGGCTCCGGCGCGAACGGATCCGGCACACATGGCTCCGGCACGAACGGCTCGGGCACGAACGGCTCGGGCACGAACGGCTCCGGACGAAACAGCTACTACGGCTCCGGCGTCAACGGCAGCGGTTCGAACGGCAGCGGCTCGAACGGCAACGGCTCGAACGGCAACGGTTCGAACGGCCGCAGTTCCTCCGCGTCGGGCAGCAACGGCTCGGGATACGGCTCCAGCAACGGTTCCACTGAAGGCTCCAACGGTTCCGGCCATGGCTCCAACGGCTCGGGTTACGGTTCCGCCGGCTCCAACGGCTCGGCGTATGGCGCGCGCGGCACCGGCAGGCCGCCGGAAGCAGGGCCGACCGCGCCGAGGACCGGCGGGATTCGCGGGTACTCGCAGGATCAGAGCCGTGACGCCGAGCCTCCTTCTGCAGCGTCACGCCCGGAGACCCCGCAACCGGAACAGCCGACGCCGCCGCGCACGCAGGCCGCTCCCCGGGCTCGCTACGACATTTCGACGCGCAATGCTCCACGCACCCCAGCGCCGGAGGATCAGTCGATCAGGTCGTGGCCGGCACCGACACCGACACCGACACCGACACCGACACCGGACGAGCGTCCGGCAGGTTCGTCACGTCGTTCGGACGAACAGACTGCCCCGGCCGACGGTAATTCCAGTACCGAGGACCCGGACAGCGGTCGACACCGCGGAGGCGACAGCCGTCAGACACTGAGCGTCAGCGAGCTGTTGGCGCGCGAGCGTCGCAAGTAACGAATCTTCACCTTGTCGAAGGCCACCCGAGGCGGCTCAGGTGGCCTTCGTCGTGTTCGGGCACAGATTCGTCGGGCAGCATTGTTCGGTGTCACAACGCTCGATCGGAACGTCGGCGCATTCTCGGCCGTTGTCCCCTAGGACCCCGCCACGCTGCACGTTCGTCGGCGTCGGTGGCCGATTTTCGACGACAACGAGGAGCAGACTGAGTGTTCGCCACCTGGGGAGATCTCGTCCATCGCTGGCGGTACACGGTGTTGGGTGTGATGGTCGCGGGCCTCCTCGCGATGGCTGCGTACGGAGTGGGTTTCGAGAACCATCTGAGCCAGGGCGGGTTCGACGATCCAGGTTCGGAATCGGTGGCTGCGGCTACGCTCGCCGACTCCACGTTCGGACGCGACACCGAGGGCGACGTCATCGTTCTGTACACCGCGCCCGAGGGCAAGACCGTCGACGATCCGGCCTTCACCGCGGCCGTGACGAAGAGCCTCGGTTCGCTCGTCGCCGACCACCCGGATCGAATCGCCAAGATCAACGGCACCTACTTCCAGGTCGACGGCGTCGTCAGCGCTGCGGCGCTCGCGACCGAGGACAAGCGTCACGCGATCGCCAGCATCGCCATCGTCGGAGACGACGACACCGAGCTGACCAACAACTTTCAGGACGTGAAGGACGCGTTCTACATTCCTGATGTCGACAGCCAGGGCGGTGATGTCCAGGTGACCGGTCTGCAGGCGGTGGCGGGGGCACTGCAGTCGACGATGTCCGAAGACATTCACCGGATGGAAATCCTCGCCATCCCTGCTGTCGCGGTTCTGCTGTTCTTCGTCTTCGGCGGTGTGGTCGCTGCGGCGCTGCCGTTGATCGTGGGTGGCCTGACGGTTGTCGGCGCCAACGGAATCGTGCGCCTGTTCACCGATTTCACCGAGGTGAACACTTTTGTCGCCCCGGTCGTCTCGATGGTCGGTCTCGGTCTCGCCATCGATTACGGCCTGTTCATCGTCTCGCGTTTCCGTGAAGAACTCGGAGACGGTCGCACCACCGCGGACGCCGTGAAGAGGTCGGTCATGACGGCCGGGCGAACGGTGGTCTTCTCGGCGACGATGATCGTGGCCAGCCTGGGCGGTCTCCTGCTCTTTCCGCACGGGTTCCTCAAATCGGTTGCCTACGGGTCGATTGCGACTGTTGCGCTTGCCGCCCTGACCGCGGTGACGGTGCTTCCCGCGCTCCTCGCAATTCTCGGGCCACGCGTGGACGCGTTGGGTCTGAAGTTCATGCGAAAGACCCGCTCGTCCGAGGAAATCGAGAACGGGATGTGGGGCAAGCTCACTTCCTCGGTCATGCGGCGTCCGATCAAGGTGGCCGTGGTCATCGTTCTCGGCCTGCTGGTACTGACTCTTCCCGTCGGGAAGATCGAGTTCGGCGGAATCAACGAGACCTACCTGCCGCCGGACAACCCCACACGCGTCGCCCAGGCTCAGTTCGACGAGTTGTTTCCCGGGCAACGTACCGAGCCCCTGAAGTTGGTCATCGAGGGCGCGCAGGGATCTTCGCTCGGGCAGATCACCAAGCAGGCGAACGAGGCACCCGGTCTCGTCGAGAAATTCTCACCGACGGGCACCAGCAAGGACGGCATCATCGTCTTCAAAGCTGGTCTCGAAGACAGGAACGAATCGTCCGAGGCAATCGAACACCTACGCGGAATCGAGGGTCCCGACGGCGCGACGGTATCCGTAACCGGAACTCCTGCAATCGAATACGACTCAATCGAGGCGTTGGAGGAAAGACTTCCACTGACGGCGGTCCTCGTCGTCCTCGTTGTGACGCTGCTGATGTTCTTGACATTCGGATCGCTGATCCTGCCCATCAAAGCCGTCCTCATGACCGCTCTGGGGCTCGGTGCGACGATGGGGATCCTCACCTGGATCTTCATCGACGGCCACGGTGCGAGCCTGATGAACTTCACACCCGGTCCGATCATGGCGATGATTCTGTTGCTGATCGGCGCTATCGTGTTCGGATTGTCCACTGATTACGAAGTGTTCCTGCTCTCACGGATGGTCGAAGCGCGGGAGAAGGGTGCCAGCACCACGGACGCGGTGCGCATCGGGACAGCCCATTCGGGGCGAATCATCACCGCTGCGGCGCTGATTCTGATCGTCGTCACCGGGTCGTTCGCATTCTCGGACTTGGTGATGATGAAGTACATCGCGTACGGAATGATCGCGGCACTCATCATCGACGCCACGGTCATTCGGATGTTCCTCGTGCCGTCGGTCATGAAGCTGCTCGGCGACAGCGCCTGGTGGGCACCGAAGTCCATGAAGAAAGTTCAACAGAAGCTGGGTCTCGGCGAGAAGTACCTGTAGACCAGCGCTACCCGTCGCAGCTCCTGAGCAGCAGGAACCGCGACGGGTAGCGTCGTGCTGATTCAGCTCGCGGCGCGGTCGGCGAACACCTTTGCGTAGCGTGTGCCTGCGAAGAGCAGCAGCAGTCCGACAACGATGAAAGCTCCGACTCGGAACAGTCCGTCCAAGGCCACGAGGTCGAAGAGGAACAGTTTCGCGACGGACACCGCGGTCAGAGACAGTCCGGCCAACAGTGCAGTGTGCGCGTACTTTTCGCTCTTGAGGCCGAAAGCCAGCAGTGCCATCGCGATCGCCATGGCTTCGATGGTTGCGGCGCAGTGTCCGGCGACGAATCCGGTGGTTCCGCCGATCGCCGCCACTCCGAGGGCAACCGTTGCCGACGCCAATGCGTAGAGAGACGCCAGTCCGGCAACCACCGAGCACGCTTGCGCGTTCTTCTCCACGATCTTCAGCTGGATACCGACCATTACCAGTCCGGCCAATACGATCGCGAGAAGCACGCCAGCGAGCACGACACCGAATTCGTCTGTTGCATAACGCGCATCCATCATCGCTGCGGGCGGGGAGACCACCAGATATCCCAGTGCACCGAACAGGCCGAACGCCAGGGCCGAGTAGTACGCCGGCTTCGAGGTTCCGCGGTGCGCCGTAGCGAGCAGTACAGCGGAGACGACCAGCAAAGCGAGCGGCCGCAGTTCGGTTGCCGTCGGTACGAGCACTGCCTGCAGCAGCGCAAGCGAGCCGACGATCGTCAGGATCGTACGGGCGAGGGCAGGCAACCAGGAGACCATCGCGATCACGACGACGCAGGCTATCGCGACCACACCCTCGACCAAGGTCACTGCCCACGGCTCGAACAGCGTTCCCACCGCGAGGACTGGAACGGCGGATACTCCGGCCATCACCGACGCCATGACGTCGGCTGCATTGCGACGCAACAACTCCACTGAACTACCGACACCGAACGCGGCCACGATCCCCGAAACGATCAGGAGCGGTAATGCGTCGCTCCCCACCACATCCAAGCTGACCGCCTGAGCGATCCCGACGAGGGTGGCCACCACAACGGGGAGCGTCCGCACGGCAGCGAGGTACGGCCAGTCACGGCCGAGCTGCGCAGCGAAGCTCGCGATGAACGTGGCAGTGAAGAACGCGATGAGCGACAACGTGATTCCGCCGGTGACCACCGGCCCACACACCGCAACGCCGGCGAGGATGAGGACTGCCATCGGTTGCGAGCGCCACGAGACGGCCAGCGCGACGCCTGCCGCCGCGATCCCGAATGCCGCTACGAGTCCGATCGCGGGCTCCAGCCACTCGTAGATGACGGTCACCGCCACGACGTCCAAATAGAGCCCGGCGATACCTGTTGCTGCGGTTGCGATTCCACCGACCCGTCCACCGGATTTGCGGTAGATCCGCGACCCTGCGTACACCAGTGCGACAGAGAAAGCTCCCCCGGCTACGACCCTGAGCTCGGGGCCGAACCATCCGGCCTGTGCCGCGAGCACGAGAAGCATGACCACGCCGACCAGAGTGACTCCTGCACCCGCGACTGCGAGTACGCGGCTGATCACACCGTCGCGTTGCCACCAGGGCTCCGCCTTCGGCGCAGGCTGCCTCGGAGCAACCGGAGACCTCACCGGCGTCCGAGGCTGCGCCGGCACCTGGGGGCGCACCGGCGTTTGCGGATGTACGGGCGTTTGCGGATGTACGGGCATTTGTGGATGCATGGATGCAGGCTGGTGCGTGGGCGCATGCGGATGGATTTGCTGAGACGAACCCGGGTACGCATACGGAACTCCCTGCGACGGGTAGTGGACCGCAGGCTGCGAAGCCGGGCTGGGCTGTTCCGTCCGAGGCACAGTCAGCTGGCTCTGCAGGACGCCGAGGTCGCCGGACACCCGGCGCATCTGCTCGCTCAAGGAGGCGAACTGGCTCGCGAGGCCGGAAACCAATCGCGGATCGATCCCTGGTGTTGTCATGCGGTTCAGTGTTGTCGTCGCCCAACCCCGAGTCCTGAGTAGAACTACCCGGGCGACGTGGGTAATTCCTCGGCACCGAGCGGCGACTTAGGCTCGGGCTTTGGGCTAGGGCTCAGGCCACCGCGTTGTCCCGCTGCCCGCTGCCCGCTGCCCTCTGCCCGCTGCCCGCTGCCCGCTGCGATGATCGACCTTGTGGCGCACTGATATTGCTACTACGCATTACTTTGCTTCTGCGGGCATGACTGTGCGCGGCACACGTGGAGCGTGGGTGCCGCTGGCAGTGGCGGTGACAGTCTGATTCGGGACCAGTGTGACGGTCTGATTCGGGACCCACCCGGGCTTCGGCGTGGCGTCGTGACGGCTTGATCTGGACCCACTTCCGTGGCGTCAGGAGGACCCGCATCCAGCGGTCCTCGCGGCACCGGAAGTGGGTTTCGGGATGAGGGTGCGTGTGGAACTGTTCGCTGCGATCCGTCGGGACGCCCGGGTCGAGGGCATGTCGATCCGAGCGCTCGCACGCAAGCACCAAGTCGGACGCGGCACCGTTCGCCGGGCCCTCACGTCCGCGGAACCACCGCCGCGGAAGACCCCGGTGCGTTCCTCGCCCCGGTTGGATCCGTTCAAGTCGGCCATCGACGACATGCTCCGCGCCGACCTTGAGGCGCCGCGGAAGCAACGGCACACCGCCCGCCGGATCCACGTCCGCCTCATCGAGGAACACGACGCCATTGAGGTGTCGTACTCGACGGTTCGCGACTACGTCCGCATCCGCCGCACGCAGATCGGCCTCGAAGCTGGCCGCCGGGTCGAAGTCATGATCCCCCAGGAGCACGCGCCAGGCGCAGAAGCAGAAGTCGACTTCGGCGAGCTCTACGTCATCCTGGCCGGGGTGAAGACGAAGGTCTTCCTCTTCACATTCAGGTTGAGTTACTCCGGGAAGGCGGTGCACCGGATCTACGCCACCCAAGGCCAAGAGGCGTTCCTCGAGGGCCACATCGCCGCGTTCAACGAGATCGGCGGCATCCCCGCCCGGCACGTCCGGTACGACAACCTCACCGCCGCAGTCACCCGGGTCGTCAACGCGCGCGGTCGTGAGCGGGTAGAGAACGACCGCTGGGTGCTGTTCCGCTCTCACTTCGGGTTCGACGCGTTCTACTGCCAGCCGGGCATCGCCGGGGCACATGAGAAGGGCGGTGTGGAAGGCGACGTCGGCCGGTTCCGCCGCCAGCACCTCGTGCCCATGCCCGTCGTCGACTCGCTCGACGAGCTGAACGAGAAGGTCCGTGCCTTGGACGCCGCCGACGACCGCCGACGGATCTCGTCGCGGATCCGGACCGTCGGCGAGGACTTCGCGACCGAACGCGAGAACCTCGCGCCGCTCCCGGTCGAGGGGTTCGACCCCGGGCTGATGCTGAACCCGATGGTCGACCGCTCCGCGATGATCACCGTCCGCATGGCCCGGTACTCCGTCCCGGCGCGGTTCATCCACCGCCGCGTCCGCGTCTCCTTGCGCGCATCCGAGGTCGTCGTGTTCGACGGCCGACTCCAGATCGCCCGGCACGCCCGCGTCATCACAAGGGGTGGCCAGTCGGTGAACCTCGACCACTACCTCGAGGTGCTCAAGGGTAAGCCGGGCGCATTGCCAGGCTCCACCGCGTTGGCGCAGGCCCGCGAATCGGGGGCGTTCACGCCTGCGCATGAGGCGTTCTGGGCGAACGCCCGCAGGCGGCTCGGGGATGCGGTCGGCACCCGGGAACTGATCGACGTGCTCCTACTGCACCGCGCCATGGCCGCCGACGAAGTCGAAGCCGGGCTGCTCGCCGCAGTGAGCGTCGGTGCAGTCTCAGCTGATGTGGTCGCGGTCGAAGCACGCCTGCACACCACCCTCGCAGCGCCCACCGGGGCCAGTTCAGACCGTCATCCCGTTGCGCAGCCCAGCGATGGCGAACGACGAGATGGCGACGCCAAGCGCAGCCGGAAGGTCGTGTCCCTCACCGAACGCCTGCTGCTCGACCCGGCCGCGGTCATCGCCGGCCTCCCGCCCGACACCCGGCCGCTGCCGTCGATGGAGAAATACCAGCAACTGCTCGGCCGCCGCACCGGCACCGACCACCACCCCGACCCGATGAGTCCCGATGAGAGCGGAGCACCCCGATGAGCACAGTCACCAGCGTGACCACCACCTTGCGCCGCCGCCGCGGCCTGACCGAGGAAGCCGCCGTAGCGGCGGTCGACCAGGCCTGCCGGAGGCTCCGGCTCCCGACCATGCGGGCCCTGCTTGGCGACGCGGTCGCGGCGGCGAACAAGGACCAGTTGACCTACACCGGATTCCTCGCCGAGCTGCTCCTGGCCGAGTGCGACGACCGCGACCGTCGGTCCACCATCCGGCGCGTGAACGGCGCCGGGTTCCCGCGGAGCAAGTTCCTCGCGGACTTCGACTTCGACGCCAACTCGAACATCAACCCCGCCACCATCCACCAGTTGGCGACCGGCGAGTGGGTGCGGAAGGGCCAGCCGCTGTGCCTGATCGGGGATTCCGGCACCGGCAAGTCTCACCTGCTCATCGGCATGGGGACCGCAGCCGCGGAAAAGGGATTCCGGGTAAAGTACACCCTCGCCACGAGGCTGGTGAACGAGCTTGTAGAAGCAGCCGATGAGAAGCAGTTGGCCCGCACGATCGCTCGTTACGGCCGCGTCGACCTGCTCTGCATTGACGAGCTCGGCTACATGGAACTGGACCGCCGCGGCGCCGAACTCCTCTTCCAGGTCCTCACCGAGCGAGAGGAGAAGAACAGCGTGGCAATCGCGTCCAACGAGGGCTTCGCCGGCTGGACCAAGACCTTCACGGACCCGCGCCTGTGCGCGGCCATCGTCGACCGCCTCACCTTCGGCGGCAACATCATCGAAACTGGTACCGACTCCTACCGGCTGGCGTCGACCCGGTCAGGGAACGCGTCGCGGTGACGCAATCAACCGAGCCTGTTTCGTGCGCACGCCGCACCCGGTGGGCTGTCACTGCGTGCTGTCCCGCGTGGTCATCGGGCGCCCCCGAAGGATCCGGCGGCGTCGCTGGAGAACCCCAAGCGCCAGCACTACCAGCGCAGACGCGGCAGCGAGCGCGCCGATGAGTGTCGCCCGTGTCTGGATCCAGCTGGAGACCACCGCGGAGACGTCAGTGAGTCCGCCACCACGGCCCGCGGCGACCGGGGCGTCGCTGGTGGCCGCCGGGTACCAGTACCAGGCCAGATAGGCGCCGGTGAGCAGCAGGACGACAGCGGTGACCCGTGGGCCATGGCGGGCCAATCGCGCGACGTGGCGGGTGAGTCCGCTGCCTGCCGCGGCGGTGGCCAGGGCGAGCAGCAGCAGGACGGTCGCCGAGCCAGCAGCGTAGACACCGAAGACGAGCAGGAGCCCGGCATAGCTGTAGGTGGCCTGCGCCTGCGCGATGACCGCGAGGATCACCCCGAACGTGCACGACAGCGAAGCCAGCGCGTAGCCGACCCCAAACGCAGCCATCCGGGCAGTGGGTGGGAGTCCCGCGGCTGCCCGGCCGGGGATCCGAGGCACCCGCACCGAGACCGAGCGTCCGGCTAGCATCCACAGGCCGAGAACCACCAGCAGGATGCCGACGGCCAGGCCAAGCGACGGCGCGGCGCGAATCAGCCCTCGGGCGCCGGCGCTGACTACCAGGCCAGCTGCCGCGAGGGTGCCGGCGAACCCCACCGCCAACACGAGACCGGCCCGCAGCGCCCGCAGCAGCCGCACCGGGACCGTTGAGGCATCGGTGTCGCCGAGGGTGTGGGTGATCCAGGCCGGGAGTAGCGCGAACCCGCACGGGTTCACGGGCGCGACCATGCCGGCCGCGAAGGCGAGGGTGAGCAGTCCGCCCATGGGTCAGGCTCCGGCCTTTGCCAGTTCGGCGGTGATCGTCGCGGCGTCGGGGTCGGTGGCGCGGAAGGTCACCGTGCCGTCGGCGTCGACGACGATCAGGGTGGACAGAGCGGCCACCTCGAATCGCCGGGAGAGTGCCGCGCCATCGTCGATTGCGGCCGGTACGTGTTCGGCGTCGACGGACTCCATGAAGTCGCCGATCAGGGCCTTGGATTCGCCGGGGTCCATGTCGACGGCGAGGAAGCTTGCCACGGTGCCGGCGTTCTCGGCGGTGGTGGCGGCCTCGCCGAGGGACCGGACGCCGTTGACGCATTCGCCGCACCCGACGGAGAAGAAGAACACCGCGGTGGGCTTCCCGTTGGCGGGCAGGCTGATCTGCTGGCCATCGACGCTGGTCACGGTGGCGGGTGAACCGGAACCGGCGGTCGCGGGGTCGGCACTGTTGCCGCAGGCGGTCAGGGTCAGCGATCCGGCGGCGAGTACGGCGGCGATCGAGAGCGCGGCGTGGTGGCGGCGGGTGATTCTCATCGGTTCTGCTCGTCCTTCGGGTCGACGTTTTCGTTGGTGGGCATGGGCGGGCAGCAGCCGTGGCCGGCGGTGCCGCCGCCGCGGCGGGAGATGGCAATCAGCGCGAGGATCGCCAGGGCGATCCCGGCGCCGATGACCCACGGGTTGCGGAGGAACGCGCCGATACCGGCGATCGCGCCACCGGCGATGAGGATGGGGAGCAAGGCGCAACAGGCGACCATGAGCAGCGCGGCGCCGGCTCCGAGGAGCAGGCCGCTGCCTCCCGGGCGATCGTCGTGGTTGGACATCATCGGTGTTCTCATTCCCTTCAGTGGGTATGGGTCAGCAGCAGCTGTGGCTGTCGTCGGCCGCGGCGGGCGCCTGGAGGCGGTTGAGCAGGCCGGTGGCGAGGGCGGCCCCGATCCGGCACGCCTCGGCCACCGGGACCACCTCCGCGCCGGGGTGCTCGGCCAGCCAGCCCGCGGCGTCCTCGGGGGAGGTGAAGTAGTGCACCTGGTTGCAGAAGGAGGAACGGATCGAGGTGATCTGCTCCGGGTTCACCAGCGACACCACCGCGGTGGGCGGATCGACGCTGGTTGCACCTTCTGTGGGGTCGACGTTGACCCGAACCGGCTCGCCGCTGACCGGGGAGGCCGACTCCACCTTTGCCGGGCGGTCCAGCAGGGCGGGGAAGATCAGCGTGTCCAGCGCACACCAGGTGTAGAGCTCCTCACCGGCCACGGTGAACCGGTGCGGGGTGGGGCGCAGGGTGAGGCCCTGGCCGATGATCCGGCCCTGATCGTCGTACTCGGTGTCCGGCACCGCCGCGAGACCGCGCCGTACGTCATCGAGGGTGCGGCTCGCAGCCGCGGCGAGTTGCTCGACGGTGACGGGGTCGCCGTCGACGAGCAGCCGCAGCAGCGGGATCAGCAGGCCGGCGTCAAGGCCGGTCTCCTCGGGTCGGGTGAGTCGTTGGGGCAGTTGGGTGCTGAGGTCCGACATCGCGGATGCCTCCTTCGTTGAGTGGGGTGGGTGCGGGTCAGGCGCAGCAGGAGAGCTTGGAGACGTCGGTGGTGAAGGCCTTCGCGACGATCCGGATGCCCTCGGTCATGGTCAGGTAAGGCGCCCAGGCGTCGGCGACCTCGGCGATGGTCTTGCCGATGATGTGGACGCCCGCGGCGGCCAGTTCGCCGGCGTCCTTGGCGACCGCGGTCAGGCCGAGGATCTCGCCGGTGTCGGCGTTGGCGACCATCTTGATGAAGCCGCGGGTGTCCCGGTTGACCAGCGTTCGCGGCACGTATTCCAGCGGGAGCACCCGGCAGTCGCAGCGGATCCCGGCCGCGAGGACTTGGGCCTCAGTCATCCCGACTGCGCCGATCGCGGGACTGGTGAACGTGACCCGGGGCAGCCGCATGTAGTCCACCGACCGCTCGGCGTCGGTGAAGGCGTTCTCGGCGACCACGGTGCCGTGGTGGGCGGCGACATAGACGAACTCGGGGTGCCCGGTCACGTCACCGGCCGCCCAGATCCGCGGGTTGGAGGACTGCAGCTGGTCGGTGACCACGATCTCGCCGACCTCGCCAGTCTTCACCTCGACCGCGTCGAGGTTGAGCCCGTCGGTCACCGGTCGGCGGCCGAGAGCGACCAGAACCTCGTCGGCGCGGAACTCCTGCGCGCCACCGGAGACGTCCGCGGTCACCACCACCTGGCCGGTGGCGGCGTCGCGGGTCACGCGGGTCGGGACCGCTCGGCGGACCACCCGGATGCCCTCATCGGCGAAGACCTCCTGCAGTGCCTTGGAGACCTCCGACTCCTCCTTCGACGCGAGCCGGGACCGAACCAGCAGGGTCACCGTCGACCCGAGCCGGGCGAACAGCTGCGCCTGCTCCAGGGCCACGTAGCCACCACCGAGCACCAGCAGCGAGTCGGGGACCTCGGTCAACTCCATCGCCGTAGTCGAGGTCAGGTACCCGGCCTCCTCCAACCCTTGGATCGGCGGGGCCCAGGGACGGGACCCGGTGGCCACCAGGTACTGCGCTGCCTCGATGGTCTCGACGCTGCCATCCGCCGCGGCGACCTCGAGCAGGGGCGAATCCGGAGTGCCGGCGAACGCGGCGTTGCCGCGGCGGACCTGCCAACCGTAGGAGTCGGCGACGTCGACGTACTTCTCACCCCGCAGGGCCTCGACGAGATCCTGCTTTCCGCCGATCAGGGCCGGCATGTCCACCGCGCCCGCGACGCTGGCGATGCCCGGGAACCGGGTCGGCGCGTCCGCGGCCACGTGCCGGGCCTCCGCGGCTGCGATCAGTGCCTTCGACGGCACGCAGCCGGTGTTCACACACGTGCCGCCGAACGTGCCACGCTCGACCATCACCACCGACTTGCCCAGAGAGGTCGCACGAATGGCCGCCGCGAACGCACCGCCGCCGGATCCGATGATCGCGAGGTCGTACCTGGTCTGCATCCCGATTCCTCCCAGAACTGTTGGGAAACGCTCCTGATGCAGCGATACTGGACCTTCCAGTAAAGGGGAAGGTCAAGCGAGACCTGCGACACGATGGAGGCCGGGATGCGGATCGGAGAACTCGCCGAGGCGGCAGGCACGACCACCAAGACTCTGCGGTTCTACGAAGAGCAAGGGCTGCTGCCCCCGGCCGAACGCACACCGGCCGGCTACCGCGACTACACCCCCGACGCGGTCAGCCGGATCGACTTCGTCCACCGCGGCCAAGCGGCCGGGCTCACCCTCGCCCAGATCAAGCAGATCCTCGACATCCGCGACCACGGCCAAGCTCCCTGCGGCCACGTACGTGACCTGCTGGACGCGCGCCTTGCCGACATCGACGCGCAGATCGCCGACCTCACAACACTTCGCGACAACGTGGCTGCGCTCCGCGACGATGCAGCCCTCCCAGAGCCCGAAACCTGTAGCCCCGATCAGGTCTGCAGATACCTATAGCCCTCGCCACTCGGCAGTGACCACCGAGACCAAGGGCGTGATTAGCCGGTGCCAGGTGGGTCCCAGTCAGGCCGTCATCGTGGTCCCAGATCGGGTTGACACAGCCACTGGCAGCCTGCTGGTGGTCATCGACCTGGTGGTGGGTCCTGTTCCGGTGGGCTCGCTTCAGGGGTCCTTGGTGTGGGGGTCCTTGGTGTGGGGGTGCTTGGTGTGGGGGTGCTCGGTGTGGGTGGGTGTGTGGGTTGTCCATCCTGGGGTCGGATGGCGCCGTTTCGAGTGGTGCCGGTCGTGTCGGTGATGCCGGTGGTGTGGGTCGTGTTGTTTTCGAGTCCGGGTAGGGGTGTGTCGGAGGAGACGATGTACTCCCCCGGGTGATGGAAGTGATTGACCCGCCCGCGGCGCTGGGGGTCGACCGAGACCGGTGAATGCCACAGTGTCCGCCCGGGGTAGGGGTGATCGGGTCCGGCTTTCGTCGTCGCCCACTCGTTGTCTCCCGGTCCCACGAGTGGGTGGTGGATATCGCAGCCGAATGTCAGATCCCCGATGTCGGTGCGCCCGCCCTGCGCCCATTCTTCGATGTGGTGGGTTTGCGATCGCGTCGCCGGACGGGTGCAGCCGGGGAAACTGCAGCCGCGGTCGGCGGCGATGAGCACGATGCGTTGATCAGCGGAGGCGAGTCGTTTGGTGCGGGCCAGGTGCAGGGGCCGACCGTCGTCGTCGAAGAGCGCGAGGTACTGCTCCGCGTGGGAGGCCATTCGGATCGCATCACGCATCCGGATGGTGGTCCCGGCCGCGGTCACTGCATGCCCGGTACCCGCTTGCAGATCCTTCCACTGCATGACGATCACCGCGGTGACCGGCAGCCCGCGGTGACTACCGAGCTTGCCGGACGCCAACATCTGCCGCGTGATCGCCTTGAGCGCATCATGCTGTCGACGTCCCACACTGCGACGATCCCGCCGCGCCCGCTCGACCACCTCAGGATGGTCCTCCGAACTCGCCGAACCCTCGACGTTGCCGCCGCCGCCACTACCGCCGTCATCACTGCCCTCAGTGTCTTCGTCGCTGCCGCCGCCGAACAGTGTCGGTTCGGTCGATGCTGCGTCGGCTGTGCCAGCCGTTGGTGTGGGTTCGGGTGGGTCGGTGAGGGGTGAGGCGTCGTCGGGGTCGAGCATGCCGGGTTTGGCCCATTTCTCGAAGATCGCTTCCATGTACGCACCGGTTTCGGGGTCGACGACGAAGCTGCCTTTGCGTAGACCGTCGGGTCCGGGTTTGCCCATCTTCACGTAGCAGCGCTCGGCGAGAGTGCTCTCGTCGGTCAGATCCCCGTCCGGGTCGAGCAGGTCGTACAACCGGCGCGCGGCGGCCGCGAACTCGTCCGGACCGAGCTCGCGAGCCAGCTGCGCCAACTGCCGCTCCGCGCTCGCCCGCGTCTCGACATCGGTTTTGCTGCCCAGGCGCCGGAAGAACTTGCGGATCACCTCCTGCGGTTCCTCGTCGAGCACCCCCTCCTGCGCGGCAGCAGCTGTCGCGGGCAGTTCCGGGGCCAGACGTTCCCCCGTCATCGCTGTGCGGGTACCGAGGGTCTCCGCCAAACGGATACGCTGCCCAGCCCGCCTGCGGGAGATCCGCAGCAACACCGCCAGAGCGTCGGGGACCGATCCCCAGATGTCGTCGAGACCACGCAGATCCATCAGATCCGCCAGCCAGGTGTGCGACTGCCCGAACAACGACCGCGTCACCGCCTCGGTACGCACCAACACCGCACGCTGATCCGCCGTGCTGGCGCCGCGCATGTTCATCCGACTCAGAATCTCCACCTGACGCTCCAACGTCGCCACCACCTGAGCCAGATACGCCGCCTCGATCGGCAACACCGACCCCGTACTGTCGACCGCCGGGTCACCGACCGCCGAGTCACCGACCGCCGAGTCGTCGACTGCTGTCCCCGAACCCTCATCCCCCATGAGCATGACACCACGATAACCAGACCCACCGACAAGTTTTCGAACACACGTTCCCATGAATAACGCTGTGCAAGTTGAACTTTGAACGACCCGTGGTGTAGCTGGCCACACCTTCGGCATGGTGGCCCGCACCCTCGATTCGTCGGCCCTGACAGGCAAGGCTGAGTGCATGACAACTCTGGTGGAGATCGAGGCAGTGGATACTGAATCAGCCGGAACGGGAGAGAGGGCGAGATCGATGACGAGCCTGATACTGCGCGCGCCGATCGACGGCCGCACCTGGCGCGAGGGCGGCTATCTTCTGGTGAGCTCGATGCTGGGAGCGCTGGGTGCTGCGTATCTGTTCGTCGGGTTCATGTTCGGAACGGTCCTCGTCGTACTGCTGGTGGGTATTCCGATCTTGGCTGTGGTCATTGTCGGAGCGCGTGCGTGGGGTGTTGCGTTCCGTCTGCTGTCGGATCGACTTCTGGGTACGCACGTGCCTGCGCCGCAGCCGTTTCGGTGGCAGGGCGTGGTCGGGTCACTGGCCGCTGCATTGACCGATCGGGCGGGATGGCGCGCGATCTTGTTCATGGTCATTCAGTCGGTCGTGGCGCTGGCGAGCGCATTCGGAGCATTTCTCTTTCTTGTCATCGCGCTCGCGATGGCGTTGTCTCCGGTCGTCGGAGTTGTCTTCGATCCGACTCAGCTCGACAGCGACGGCAACGTGCGGCTTTCGTTCGTGTCGTTCGGCTCCGTCTACTTCGACACCTGGCCGCAGATGATCGTGCTCGTTCTGCTCGGAATCGTGTGCCTCTTCGTTGCACCGTGGCCGATCAGACTGCTGGCCGCTGTCGAGCGCTTCCTGATCGAGGCCTTGCTCGGTGAAAGCGAGTACGACGTACGGGTCGCACAACTGGAGACGACGCGCGCTGTGGCGGTCGATGATTCGGCCGCGACGTTGCGCCGGGTGGAACGAGATCTGCACGACGGAACCCAGGCACGTCTGGTGACGATGGCAATGGCCTTGGGGCGAGCAGAGGACAAACTCGCACGAGGCGAGGACGCGACAGAATTGATCACCGCCGCCCACGGCACGGCAAAGGACGCGCTTCGCGAACTCAGGGAGGTCGTTCGCGGTATCCACCCGCCGGCATTGGATCTCGGGCTCGAGGCGGCACTGAAGACACTCGCGGCTCGGTCGGCCGTGCCGACCGTGCTCTCGGTTCACCTGGGGTCCAGGCCCAGCAGGAGTGTCGAAACGATCGCGTACTTCAGTGTGGCGGAACTCCTGACCAACATCGTCAAGCACGCTCATGCGTCGACCGCATGGATCTCGGTCCGTGAGGAGCAGAACCGGGTTGTCGTCGCCGTGCGGGACAACGGAATCGGCGGAGCCGTACCCGGTGCCGGAACAGGAATCACCGGGCTGGAGTCGAGAGCATCGACGGTCGACGGAACGATGACAGTGGCCAGTCCGGCAGGTGGACCGACGGTCGTGACCCTGGTGCTGCCGATGACCGAGAAAGGATGATGTCGTGAGAATCGTCATCGCCGAGGACAACGTCATCCTGCGGGATGGTCTGGCGCAGCTGCTGATCGAACGTGGCAACGAGGTGTGTGCGGCAGTCGGAAACGCCGAGGCGCTGGAGGCCGCCGTCGACGAGCATCGTCCCGACGTCGCGATCATCGACATCAGGATGCCGCCGAGCTTCACCGACGAGGGTCTCGTCGCGGCAGTGGCACTTCGACGCCGACGCCCGGAGACGGGGGTCATGGTCTTCTCCCAGTGGGTCGAGACGCGCTATGCGGCAGAACTGTTGGCGGACAGGGCGTCGGGAGTCGGGTATCTGCTGAAGGATCGTGTCGCCGACGTCGGCGAATTCGTCGAGGCGTTGGCTCGCGTCGCGGCGGGCGGCACCGCTCTCGATCCCGAGGTGATCACCCAGTTGATGGGCGCCAGCAAGCGGCGGACGTCGTTGGACAGGTTGACACCCCGTGAACGGGAGGTGCTCGCATTGATGGCACAGGGTTTGACGAACTCTGCGGTGGCGTCCAAGCTGACAGTCTCCGAGCGGGTCGTCGAGAAGCATGTGGGCAATGTCTTCGCCAAGTTCGATCTGCCTCCCTCGGATGCGCAGCACCGTCGAGTGCTGGCCGTGCTCGAGTATCTGGACGGTGTTCGGACGTGAACGCGGATTGAAATCAGGCTGAGCGAAAGTCGCGAACCGGGAATCCAGGGGCCTCGCCGACTGGTTGTCGGAAGAAAGACTATCGGAGTTGCGCTCAGCACCAGTGACGAGGGAAATGCGGTCGACGACGTGGTCCGTCAGGCGACGGTCGCGGCGTCCGCGGGATTCGATTCCGCGTGGTTCGGGCAGAGGTTCGACTACGACGCGATCACCCTGGCCGGAATCGTCGGACGGGAGGTTCCCGCGCTGAAGGTCGGTACCTCGGCTGTCCCGATCTTCGCGCGTCATCCGCTGTTGGTGGTGTCGCAGGCGCAAACCGTACAGGCTGCGACTCAGGGGCGGTTCCAGCTCGGTCTGGCATTGGGCGCACCCGACCTCGTCGAGCGAGCGTTCGGCGTGACCTACTCGAAACCCGTCGACCGGGTTCGTGAATTCCTCACCGTCGCCAGATCGCTCGTGGAGACGGGAACCGCCGATCATCACGGCGAGTTCATCACCGCCGCGCCGCCGTTGCCGACCACCGTGGCCGGCGCCGGCACGGATCTACCATTGCTCGTCGCTGCGATGGGACCGCGGGCGCTACGGGCCAGCGGGGAACTCGCCGACGGCATCCTGCCCTTCCTGGCCGGTCCGCGGGTACTCGAGACGAGCATCGTTCCCCAGGTGAACAGGGCTGCCTCCGGCGCAGGCCGGAAACCGGTCCGCGTCATCGCGTTCGTTGCCGCGCTCGTCACCGACGACGTGGACGCCGGCCGGGCCGCCGCCGAGGATGCCATGTCCTTCTACGATGCCATCCCGTCGTATCAGCGGGTGGTGGCCGAGGAAGGGGTGGAGCGGGCGGCCGAATTGGTACTGGTCGGATCCGCAGCCGACGTGAAGGCAGGAATTCAGCGCTACTACGATGCAGGTGCGACGGAAGTCGTTGTCACGCAATCAGGTCTGCTCGGCCCACGTACACAGGAAGACACCTGGGCGGCTATCGCGCGCTGACGGCTCGGGGAACGTCGGCGCGGAGTGTGAAGTCGGTGACGAATTCTCCGTCCTCGGGGACGAATCGGCGTCGGGGATCGTAGTTCTCCGCGTCGAACCGATTCAGAGCAGGTGAATGTGTCGTGACGGCCATCTGTCCGCCGTCGACGTCGAATTGCAGGAGGCGTTGGAAGCCTGTGGCGCGTTCGCCGTCGACCTCGAAGTACTGGTAGTCGGCGAGGAGTTGGACGACGGTGCGGCCGGTGTCGTCGACCTCTCTGTCGACGACGGTGGCCTGCCCGTCGACATGCCCCGACAACACGAGGAACACCGATTCGTACGGCTTCACGAGGCGGTTCCAGATCTGTTGACCCGAGCTGGCGCCGATGTCGCCGAAGGCCATCAGCTTCTTCTCGCCGCCTTCTTCCAGGTAGTAGTGGGTGCCGATCACGACGTTCCGATCCGGATGATCGTCGAGAACCTGCTCGGCCCACTTCATGACCTTCTCGGGCGGGTTGTATCCGATGTAGAGCATCAGGAACTTCGCGCCTGCGATGTCGATCAGGTCGTAGTGTGCCGAATTGTCCTCGGCCGTGAACGAATCACCCCACCACGGCTGATCTCGGTATCGCTGAGGGCCGAAGTATTCGTTGTACAGAGCGTGGTTCTGCTCGTGCATTCCGGGCACCAGTTTGCCCGCGACATTCCACAGGTTGTCGTGGTTGCCGGGGAGCACCCCGTGCGGAACACCCGCATCCTCCAGCCGCTTCATGGACTCGCTCGCAGCCTCGAATTCGATGCGCGACTGCGCATCCGGACGGCCGGGGCTGATCCAACTCTGGATGATGTCCCCCGTGTGCATGCTGTAGTCGATGCCGTGCTTCTCGGCATTGTCGACGGTCCACTGCGTCATGTCGTCGTAGACGGTGGGATCGTCCCGCGAGATGTACTGGGTGTCACTGATGTGTTGCAGCGCGAAGTCGTAGGTGCCCGGCTCGGCGAAAGCGCCGTCGGGAGAGGCGTTGTCGTCGACGAAGGACCGATCGGCGCGGGGGCTGTCGATGATCATCACCTCGACGTCGCCGTCGATTCCCGTCACGGGCGCCGCGAGAGTGATGTCGCCCCCGCTGGTGTCGGGGCGGGCGACGGCGACGGCCTGCCCCCAGGAGTCCGACCCGGGTGCGCGCACATGCATTGCAAGATCGTTGGTGTTGACGGAGGTGCCGTTCCACGTGAGAACAGCGGATTCGACTCCGGGGGCGAACGTCGCGGTGTAGCGGAGGTACGGGAATTCGTCCCACGCCGATGTGCGGGAGGCGGAGCCCGACGACTCCTCGACACTCGCGGTGCCGTCGCCCACTCCGGCGACCATGTCGGCGGACACCGCCTCCGGAACGGAGGTGAGTCCGAGGGCGGGTACCGCCGTGGCGGGTGCCTGCGACCGGATCTCGCCGGGGGCGGACACGGCGTCGGCGCCGACGAGAGCACACGCGAGCAGGAGAGATCCGATGGTCGGGGCGGCCTTCACTCTGTCCAGGCTACCGACGCTCGGGAGTAGGTGTCGGGGGCGAGAGTGACGGCCCGATCACGGACCGAAACGTCACGTTCGCTGAGGTAACGCCTCGGCAGCACGCGTCAGCCGGGTGGCAGCGTCGCGAACGCGTTCGATCTTCCGGTCCAGGGCTTCGCCCTCGAATGCCTCGACTCGTCCGCCGATGCTGATGGAGGCCACGACGGCTCCTCCTCGTCCGAGGATCGGGGCGGCGACAGCGGCGACGCCGGTCAGGTAGTCGGAATTGCTCACGGAATATCCGGCAGTTCTGACGGCGTCGAGGTGCTCGCGCAGGCGGGTTGCGTCGGTGACGGTGTGTTCGGTGAATGCGTGCAGATCGCTCTGTATCCACTTGTCACGCAACGTGTCCGAGTTGGCGAGCATCACGATGGGGCCTGCAGCAGCGTGGTAGGGCAGCACCGAGCCGATGTTGATGCCCGCGACCACCAACGGATTGTTCCCTTCGAGCCGATCGATGCACACGGCACCTTCCTCGGCGGGAACCATCAGGTAGGCGGTGTCCCCGAATGCGTCGGCGAGTTGGGTCATGTACGGCCGCGCTGCCGTTCGGATGTCCAGGTTCACCAATGCCGCCGAGCCGATTTCGAACACCGGCATCGCGACGCGGTATGCCCCGTCCGCCGTCCGGTCGATCCACCCAGCGTGAACGAGAGTGGTCATCAAGCGATGCACCGTCGTCTTGTTCATCTCGCTCGCCGCTGTGAGATCTCCGAGAGTCCAGACCGGGCGGGAGGCGTCGAAATGCTCCAGCAGAGTGCATGCCTTGAGGACGGCTCCGACGATGTCCCGTCCCGCCTGGGTGTCGGACTGGAAGGGCGCAGCCACTGGTTACTCGCTTTCGGGGGTAGTCCGTGATCGGTCTGGCCATCATACGAACCGGCGTCTTCGGGGTGCCGTGTTGACATGTGACCCGGACCACTCTAGCTTCGTATCACGAAATACGGAACTCATTCCGCAATACGGAACGGACTCAGTGATGACGGCTTCGACTCCCACCCTCAAGGACCTCACCTCCGCCGGACTCGTCTACGCCCCCGGGGTGTGGGACGGTCTGACGGCCAAGCTCGCCGAGCAGGCCGGATTCGACGCACTGTGCGCGTCGGGATTCGCGGTGTCCGCTGCGCTCGGACTCCCCGATGCCGAGCTGTACACCATGACGGAGAACCTTCAGGCCATCAGGACCATCCGGGAAACCTCGAAACTTCCCCTGGTCGCGGACATCGACACCGGCTACGGCAACGCCGTCAATGCTGCACGAACCGCGACGAAGTTCGTCGACGCAGGCGTGCAAGGAATGTTCATGGAGGACCAGGTGTCTCCCAAGTCCTGCCCCATCTGTGTCGGCGACCCGGTGGCACTCGTCGACGTCGAAGAGGCGACGGGCAAGATCCGTGCCGTGCGAGACTCCACACCCGACACGGTGCTGCTCATCGCGCGCACCGATGCTCGGGGCGACGACGCGATCCGTCGTGCGCAGGCATACGTCGAGGCGGGCGCGGACATGATCATGCCCGTCACCAAGACGTTCGAGACCATCGAGGAATGGGAGCGTTGCCACGACGAGGTAGGCGTTCCACTGATGGCCACGCTGACGGCGTCGACCTGGACCGAACGCGACTTCACTCCGGAAGTGCTGGAGCGCATCGGAGTTCGACTCGCCCTCTTGCCGACGCAGGTTCTCATGGCGGCAACCGGCGCCGCGCAAACGGCACTGCGGCGCCTCGCCGGGGGCGAAGCTCCCGCCGCGGTCAGCGCCGACGCACTGTCGCACCACGAATTCGTCGACCTCATCGGCTTCTCCGACGTCGAAGCCAAACAGCGCAAATACCTCCCCGAGGCTGCCAAATGAGTCCCCACCCGACGAGTCCCGGCTACACCATGACCGAGAAGATTCTGGCTCGCACCTGCGACAGCGAGACGGTACGCGCGGGTGAGAATCACCCGGTCCGTCCGGCCCGCATGATCGCCTACGACTTCCCCGGGTACACCGACGTGATGTTCCGTCAGATGCGGGAGGACTTCGGCATCACCGAGCTCGAGGATCCGAGTCGGTACGTCGTGTTCATCGACCACATGTTGACGAAGAACAACGACAAAGAAGCCGAGGTCCACAAGGTCACGCGTGACTGGTGCGAGTTCTACGGGATCGAACTGCACGAAGGCCGCGGAATCGGCCACCAGCTGACGGCCGAACTGGGACTGGCGATTCCGGGCGACTTCCTCGTTCATTTCGACGGCCACATCAGCGGCGTCGGAGCGTTCGGAGCGCTCGGGTGGGGAATCCGACGCGATCTCATCGAGGCATGGGTGACCGGGAAGGTGTACGTCGACATTCCAGCCACCACACGGTTCGATCTCGTCGGTGAATTCTCCCCGGGCGTGGACAGCAGAGACCTCGTCCACACCATCATCGATCTCGTCGGCGCCGACGGATGCGCGCACCAGGTCATGGAATTCGGCGGTCCCGGCGCTCGGTCGATGAAGATCGATCACCGTCAAGGACTGTGCGGCATGGCAATGTTCACCGGTGCAGTGTCCGCTGTGTTCGAGCCGGACGAGACGTCGTTGGCGTACGCGAACACGGTTGCACGCCAGAGCTTCGAGCCGGTTCACCCCGACGCCGACGCCGTGTACGCGGCCCGGCACACCATCGATCTGTCGGAGGTCGTCCCCCGCGTCGTACAGCCAGGCTCGGCGCGCGCCGCGAACACCATGACCGCGAAGGAGGCCGCCGGAACGCCGATCACCAAGGCCTTCATCGGATCCTGTGCGAGCGGGCGTATCGAAGACCTTCGTGCCGCTGCCCTGGTGCTCGACGGCAACACCATCGCCCCCGGCGTCGAACTGAACGTCGTCCCGACCTCGCAGCAGGTACACGAGCAGGCCGAGCGCGAGGGAATTCTGGACGTACTCCGATCCGCAGGGGCCACCATCGCGGTGTCGAGCTGCGACTTCTGCTTCGGCTATCAGAAGCCACTCCAGGCAGGTGAGAACTGCATCTCCACGGGAGTTCTCAACATCTCCGGCCGGATGGGTAGTTCCGACGCGAACATCTACATGGGATCGCCGTACACGGTTGCGGCGAGTGCCCTGGCCGGAACCGTTCGAGAATGGAGTTCATGACGTGAGTGCCTATCCACCACCACCCGACGTCATCGAGGGACGAGTCGCCTGGATCTTCGGCGACGACTTCGACATCGACCTCGTCGTCGGGGTCTCCAACATCAAGTCCTACGACCCCGACCACCTCAGGTCCGTGTGCATGCACGCCTACGACCCGGGGTTCGTCGACCGAGTTCGGCAGGGAGACATCATCGTCGGTGGCCGGAACTTCGGATACGGTCACCCGCACTACCCGCCGATGGTCGCGCTGCGCAACGCCGGAATCGCAGCGATCGTCGCCGAGTCGTTCTCGCCCGGATTCTGGCGAGGCGAAACGTTCAACGGGATGCCGCTCATCACCGTTCCCGGAGTGTCCACCGCCGTGGCGACGGGTGAATCCGTGACGCTGGACTGGCGCTCCGCGACCCTCCGCACCGACGACGGAACCGAACTCGTCGGCTCGCCCCCGAACCCCAGGACCGTCGCCGTCATCGAGGCCGGCGGATCCTACGAACTCCTCATCGCCGAGCACCAACTCGCACAGCAGTCACTCGCACAGCAGTCACTCGTACAGCAGTCACTCGTACAGCAAGGACAGCCGACATGACCAATGCGCCGCACCCATCCACGAGGACCGACGTGGCAAGCCCCGGAAAGTCGAACACCACCGCCAGACGGGCCGCGATCGCCGGCGGCGTCGGAACTCTGATCGAGTACTACGACTTCGCGGTGTACGGGTTCCTCGCCGTCGTCATCGCTCCGCTGTTCTTCCCGTCCACCAGCCCGGGAGTGTCGATCCTGGCAACACTCGCCGTGTTCGGCGTCGCCTACGTCGCACGTCCCCTCGGCGGCATCTTCTTCGGCCGCCTCGGCGATCGACGTGGTCGGCGATCCGCTCTGGTCATCACCGTCGTCTGCATGGGCATCGCCTGCGGCATCCTCGGGCTGCTTCCGACGCACTCGTCCGTCGGCTACCTCGCTCCGGTTCTGCTGGTGATCATCCGCCTGGCGCAGGGGTTCTCGGCCGGGGGTGAGATCGGCGGCGCCGCAACGTACATCGCCGAGTCCGCGCCGCCCAACCGTCGGGGATTCTTCGGATCGTTCACGCCGATCGGTTCGACACTCGGATTCGCCGTCGCCGCAGCGGTTGTCGGTCTGGTCGCCCTTGTCACCACCGACGAGCAGATGTCGTCCTGGGGATGGCGAATTCCGTTCCTTCTCGCTCTGCCCCTGGCTGTCGTCTGCCTGCGGGTGAGGTTGAAGCTCGAGGACAGCCCCGAATTCGAGGAGATGGCCGAGAAGAACCAGGTCACCAAGAGCCCGCTGTCCGACGTGGTGAAGCGCAACCCGTGGTCGGTGCTGCGCGTCGTGGGTATCGCGATCGCGATGAACGGGTCCGGGTACATCGGCCTGACGTACTTCAGTGTGTACCTGATCAACGATCTGGGGTTCTCCAAGGACGCGGTGTACTGGACATCCGCGATCAGTATTGCGTTGGCGTGCGCCACGTTCCCCCTCAGCGGCATGATGACCGACAGATTCGGCCGCAAACCCGTGCTGCTCGCCGGATACCTCGCGTACATCGTGATCGCATTGCCCGCGTTCATGATTCTCGGTGCCACGGCCAGCATCGTCGTCGTCGGAATCGTGTACTTCGTCTACATGGTGCTCAACGGCGTCGTCCAGGTACCCGCGTTTCCTCTCTTCACCGAGCTCTTCCCGAGGTCCGTTCGCTACACCGGAGTCTCGCTCGGTTTCAACATCGGCACCATCGCTGCCGGTGGTACTGCTCCGTACGTCGCGGCGCAGCTCGTCGAATCGACCGGCAACGCCATGTCTCCCGCATACTGGGTCATGGGTGTCTGCGCGATCGGCGTCGCCACGGTTCTCACCATTCGCGAAACCGGAAAGACAGCCCTGCCGGTCTGATGCGGTGAGGGCATACTGATTCGCATGACGCGACGGGTACCGGACACATCGACGCCGGCGGTCAGGGTCGGCATCTCGGGTTGGACGTACGCACCGTGGCGTGGTGACTTCTACCCCGAAGGTCTGGCACACCGCCGAGAGTTGGAGCACGCGTCGGAACGGCTGTCCTCCATCGAGATCAACGGAACGTTCTACGCAATGCAGAAGCCGGCGAGCTTCGTGAAGTGGCGTGACGAGACGCCGGAGGACTTCGTGTTCTCCGTCAAGGGCGGGCGGTACATCACCCACATCAAGAGGCTCGTCGGCGTCGAATCCGCTCTCGCCAACTTCTACTCGACGGGTGTGTTGAGCTTGGGACCGAAACTCGGTCCATTTCTGTGGCAGTTGCCGCCCAACCTGCAGTTCGACGCCGGTGCGCTGGCTGCGTTCTTCGATCTACTGCCGCGCACGACCACGGAGGCCGTGGCTCTCGCGGGCCTACGGGACGACAAGCTGCCCGACGACAGGGTCAGTCTCGTGATCGACGGTGACCGCCCGTTGCGTCACGCACTCGAGGTACGGCACGACAGCTTCCGATGCGACGAGGCCGTCGAATTGTTGCGAGAGAAAGATGTTGCGTTCGTCGTCGCCGACACTGCCGGACGCTACCCGTTCATCGATACGCCGACGTCGGACTTCATGTACCTCCGATTGCACGGCGACGAGGAACTGTACGCGAGCGGTTACGACGATGCCGCCCTGGACAAGTGGGCTCATCGCATCGCGCAGTGGACGGCCACGGGCCGAGACGTCTTCGCGTACTTCGACAACGACGTCAAGGGCTTCGCTCCGTTCGATGCGATGAGGCTGCGTGAACGTATCTGACTACTCGAACTCCATTCGGACCGATCTGGCGCAGAAGTACAGGAGAAGCACGAATCCGTTGATCGACACGACGATCGGGGCCCATACGAACACGGTCATCATGGGGCTGAGACCGTCTTCGACCACCACCCAGACGGCAATCACCGTCGTGAACAGTGTGCAGAGCGCGACGTGCGTCGCGAGCATCCACCGGCCCAGGAAGAAGCCGACGAACATGCCGATCTCGATGAAGAACGCAGTCTTGGCCAGGGTGATCGCGGGTGGTGTGGTCGAGGAGAAGACTGCGAGGAAGATGGCGATGTCGGATCCGATGACGAATACGAAGGCCGGGCCGATGCGAGGCCACGGCGACACCCACCACCACACTGCGGCGGCGAAGGCGAACAGCATCGATGCCCACGTGACGGCTACTCCGGCCGTGGTGGCGGGGGCGTACCCCGACGCGAGTTCCAACGCCGGGATGATAGCCATGCTCAGGGTCGCGAACGCCAGCACACGTTTGACGATCGTCGTGATCGCGAGCGACGCCATCGCGTCGACGACCCACTCGTACCGCTCTTCCAGCGTGTCGCCGGCTGCCGACATCCCGATCCCCCGATTCTGTACGGTCCCGCGATCGGAGTCTGACACACCAGGAGGGGGTCCTACGGCGAAACCGGTTCGGTATCAGTCGATCACGTCCACGATTCTGTGACGTGTCACAGTGATCGGGTGCCGTCGAGCATGGCGATCAACAGTTCGCGGGGCAGAGCCAACGGCGGCATCGAGTTGAGGTGGATGGCGTCGTCGGACTTGTCGTTCTTGAACTCGGCCACCTCGTCGTGCAGCCGCTCCATTGTGACGTCGAGGCGGTTGGCGCTGTCCGCGGCCTCGGTGAGCTCGGCCAGCAACGGCGCCGGAATGGTCCCGGAGTACTTGTAGAAGATCTTGTGTTCGAGGCTCGCCCAGAAATCCATCGCGATGGTACGGATCTGCAGCTCCACCGGCACCGGTTGGATACGGTCGCTCATGAACACCGGAATCTCGACGATGAGATGAAGGCTCTTGTAACCGTTCGGTTTCGGCGTCGCGATGTAGTCCTTGACCTCGAGTACACGCACGTCGGTCTGGCTGCCGATCATGTCCGCGATGCGGTACGTGTCGGAAATGAAGCTGCACGTGATGCGAATGCCCGCGATGTCGACGATGGTCGACCGGATGTCGTCGAGGGTCAGCGGGCAGTTCTTTCGTCGAGCCTTGGTGATGATGCTCTCGGGGGTCTTGAGCCGTGAACCGACGTGTTCGATCGGACTGTACCGATGGATGTGGGTGAACTCCTCCTTCAAGATGTTGATCTTGGTCATGAGTTCGTCGATGCCGAACTTGTACCCCATCATGAATCGGGTGAAGTCGTTCCGGAGCCGGTCGAAATCCGGCACCGCCTGGGGTTCGTCGCCCGTGGCATCGCGTTCCATGCCATCGATTGTCCCTTACCGGGCCGGCGGCCCTAGGTGCGGTGGGATCCGCGTGAGTCGAAGCTCGCGTCCGCGCATCTCGGGCCGAGTGGCGGGCTGAAGGTGACATCTCCGCAGGTGCGGCACGCGTGGGTTCGGTGGTGCCCTCGTCCGCAGGAACACGCCCTCGACCCGACCAGTACGGTCCGTGGGCCGAGGGCGTGACCGCGAGCGCACCTGCACGGTGCGTTCTCGACCCATCGATCGCCCAATCGATGGAGGGTTCCGCTGCCGTCATCACCCTCCGCTGTCGTCATGCGCCGCCGCGTTCTTTCCGGGTGAATCCATGCTTGCCACCGCCTGCTCGACGTTTGGACCGTCCGGAGCCGGGGGACTCCAGGACGGCCTACTCAGAGTAACACGCATTCGAACATATGTTCCCATTGAACTCGCCTTCGCTGTGTCCTAGTCTGAAATTACGAAATTACGAAATTACGGAATCACAGAGGGGTCACGATGCGTCGAACCATTGCTGTATCCGCGAGCTGCCTGGCTCTACTCGTGTCGACGGGGTGCACATCCACATCCGGCACCGACAGTGCGCCGGAGCCGGACGAGTGCACGCCGGTGACGTCGACGGATCTGAACACCGAAGACGGGTGGTTGGGTCTGATCGGTCAGGCGCCGGAGTCCGTGAGCCTGCTGGTCGACGACGGCAGTGGACGCACCGTCGAACATCGCGCAGAGGAGCAGCAGCCGCTGGCATCGGCCGTGAAAGTGGTCCACCTCGGCGCCTACGCTCGCGCAGTCGCCGCAGGGGAACTGGACCCGGACGAGCAAGTGCCGCTGTTGGATTGGGAGCGGTGGTACGTACCGGGAACGGACGGCGGAGCGCACCCGGCGGCGCTGGAACGGCTGGGGATCGCGAGCGACGGCACCAGCGCGACCGATCTTGCCGGCACCGTTCGGCTGGACGACATCGTCTCCGCGATGATCCAGGAAAGTGACAATGCCGCGCCGGACTACCTGCGCTATCGGCTGGGTGACGACGCGCTCACGCGTGCTGCCGCGGCCGGAGGGTGGGAGAATTTCCAGGCTCCGACACTCGTGACGCAGACGCTGTCGTTGTTCGATCCCGCGTTGGGCGACGGTGACACGTGGGCGACGGCGGAGAGGTGGGCCTTCGATCAGCAGTTCCGTGTGGACGTGAGCGCAGGCCTCGAAGTGCCGTCGTACGATCAGCAGGTCGACGGGGTGCAGGAGCGGTCGGCGCAGGGATCGGCTGCCGAACTCGCCGGGTTCTATCGCGCGATCGCCGACGGAACCTTCGGTGACGGTAGCGATGTCGCACTGCGGCAGCTCGAACACCGACCCGCGCCCGACGGTGCCGCCGGAATCGGGTTCAAAGGAGGAAACCTGCCGGGCGTCCTGACGCAGGCATTCGAGCTACGGCGGGACGACGGCACCGTGGCGACGGCGGTGTGGCTGATCGACTCGTTGCCTGCCGATCGGTACGAGGCAGCTCTCGCCGGCTTCGGGAACCAGCAGACGCTGATCGTCGACGCGCTGAGCTCACCGTCGGGCTTCGACCGAATTGCCTGCGCAGTGTGAGCGGGGAGTTCGAGGCCAGACTCGCCGAGTTGGAGGCCAGGGTCGCGGAGCTGGAACGCCGCGAAGTCGGTGCTCCGACAGAGAAAGCTGCCCCGACGGGCGGTGAGATCGCGTACCGCGGCGACGTCCATCTTCACGGGGACGTGACATGGGACATCGGGTATTCGCCCGACGGGGTCCTGGACCTCTCGGTCGCGCGTACGACTGATGTGCTTGCTGCCCTTGGCCATCCCGTCCGATTGCAGATCGTGAAAGTGCTCCTGCGGGGACCGGCCAACGCGTCGGAACTGCAGGAGGCCGTCGGGCTCGGGTCGACGGGGCAGGTCTACCACCACCTCAAGGTGCTGGGCTCGGCCCACATCGTCGAACAGCATGGGAGAGGTGAGTACCGAGTCGGAGCGAAGAAGGTTGTGCCTCTGCTCGTGTCGATGCTCGCCGCGGCGGACATTTCGGGCGAACTGGGTACCTGACCGCGTCGTGCGATGAGTTTCCGAGCCGGGCGGTGTCGGTACGGGCACACACTCCCCCGCGGGCATCGGAGAAGACAATGGCCTCGAACAACACACAGACCGAGAACGTGACACCGACCGTCCCGTCCGGCTCCCGCACTGCCGCACGCGCCGGGTGGGTGCTGACGGCACTCCTCGCGATCTTCCTGATCTTCGACGGAGTGACCAAGTTGATCAATGTGCAGCAAGTGCGGGACGCGACGGTCGATCTCGGTCTACGCGAGGAGATGACGCCGGTCATCGGTGTCGTTCTGCTGGTCAGCCTTGCATTGTTCCTGGTGCCGCGCACGGCATTTCTCGGCGCGGTACTGCTCACCGGCTACCTCGGTGGAGCGGTCCTGACCAATTGGAGGGTCGACAAGCCACTGTTCAGCACGGTGTTGTTCGCGGTGTACTTCGGGGTCGCGGTGTGGGCGGCGCTCTACCTCCGCGACCCCAAGGTGCGTCAGGTCATGCCGTTCGTGCGCTGATGCACCGTCGAGCGGACGGAATCGACTGCGGTGACACGGCCCGGAGCTACTGGGCTGCGTAGCCGCCGTCGACGAGGTGGTAGCTGCCGGTGATGAAGCCTGCGGCGTCGCTGGCAAGGAAGGCAACGAGGCTGGACACCTCTTCGGAGGTGCCGAGACGACCGAGAGCGTGTTTGGCCTCCAACGCCTTTCGCGCATCCTCGTCCATGTTGGCAACGAGGAGCGGCGTGCGGATGAAGCCGGGGCCGACTGCGTTGACGCGAACGCCCTGTGCGCCGTACTCGAGCGCAGCGTTCTTCGTCAGACCGAGCAGGCCGTGCTTGGATGCGACGTAGCTGGCCGAGTTGGCAATTCCGACGCTGCCGAGGACCGAGGCCATGTTGACGATGGATCCACCGCCTGCTGCGGCGATGGCCGGGATCTGGGCCTTCATTCCGTAGAACACCGCGTTGAGATTGACCTCGATGACCTTGCGCCAGCTGTCCACCGACACGTCGCCGACGGGGAGGGGTTCGCCTCCGATGCCTGCGTTGTTGACGGCGATGCGAAGCGGAGCCAGGTCACCGGCCGCAGCGACCATGGCCTTCACGTCGTCCAGGTTCGCAACGTTGCCGACGAAGGCTGCCGCGGTGCCTCCGGCTGCAGTGATCTCGTCGGTGACGGCCGTGGCGTGGTCTCCGTCGAGATCGGCGACCAGTACCGATGTTCCGTTCGCCGCCAATTCCAGTGCAACCGCGCGGCCGATTCCGGAGCCTGCTCCGGTGACGATCGCCGAGCGATCTGCTACATCGTACGTGGCCATGACAACCCATCTCCTCGTGAATCGAAACTAGTGGTAGTTGAACCTAGAACTACCTTTCTGTAAAGGTACAATAGTTACGTCGGCTTACTTATTCCGGGTTGCGGCTGACGTGAGCTGCCGAAAGTTCTCGCCAAGTGGCGACCAAGTGCAGTGGGCGACGCTGTCGACCATGAACATCACACCTTCGCTCCTGTACAGGCTGAGCGGTATCGCCGTCGTCGTCGCCTTCGTCTTCAACTTGATCGGCGGAACACTGCATCCGGTCGTCGGCGGATGGGCGCATTCGGTGGAAGCGCTCAGCGAACCCTTCAACCCGTACGCGCAGTACTTGCTGCTGATCGGGACGCTGCTGCAATTCCTCGGGCTGCCCGCCGTCTACGTCTGGGTGTCCAGGAAGACAGGACTGCTCGGCCTGATCGGCTTCGCTCTCTACTTCTTCGGTGGGATGCTCGTGATCCTCCCGCATCTGACCGTCGAAGCATTCGTCTCGGTACCGATAGCCGCCAAGCACGAGACCGCTCATTTCCTCATCCCGACGGACGATTCGCTGTTCGCCGATCCGGCATTCCAGAACCTGCAGTTGTTCGCGGGCCTGGTCTTCATGGTGAGCATGCTGATCATCGGAATCGCGCTACTGAAGTCTCGTGCAGTACCGCTGTGGATCGGTGCGGTGATGACGCTCGGCGGACTGATTCTCCTGACGCCGATCCCTCAGGCCCCGGTTCTGTCCGGGCTCGTCATCGAGATCCCCCGGGGCCTGGCCATCGCAGCAATCGGAGTCCTGATGATCAAAGGCAACAGCTCAGGAGCGGACACACGCAGCCTGCAGGCGAGTTCACGAGTCGACATAGCTACCCGATGACATAGCTACCCGATGACGTAGCTACCCGATGACGAAGTGACTCGAGGAGGGCATCGGAACGCGCTCGGAGTTCCTCGGCGGCAGCGGTGTCGCCGAGGGCTTCGGCCGTTGCCGCCAGGGCGGAGTCGACCGTGCCCGCGTAGAAGGCGCCCGAGTCGAACCCCGCGATCCGACCCGAGAACGGTGAGAGCTCGTCGTGCAGTTTCGTGGCCGCCTCCAGGTCACCGAGCCTCGCTGCGGCGCGGGCCGCGTGGGCGGTCATGCCGAGCCAGTAGTAATCCCTGTCGTACGGCTCCGCGTCGAGCCAGAGTTCGCGTGCCCTGTGCTTGTCGCCCGAGTCGAGCAATGCCACGATCAGCGGGTACCGGACGCTCTGGGGGCGCATGTTCTCGATGGCGCTCAGCTCGTCGACCATCGGTGCCAGATCGCCCAGATACGTTGCCACGCCCAGTCGTCCGATCATGGTGATCAGATGGGCGATCGCGCTGCCGCCGGCGACCATCTGGGCCGCTGCCTCGGAGTATCCGCGCAGCGCACTGTCGGTGCGGCCGGACGCGATGTCGCAGGCGGCTCGGTAGATCCGGACGACGCCCAGCATCTCACCCAGCTGCTGCCCGCTGGCGTGGATGATGACGGCGGCGGCGCTCGCGTCTGCTTCATCCAGTTCCGTTGCGGCACAATGAGACAAGAATGCATAGTAGTGACCGAGAGATTGATATGCCGGGTCGGCTACCGCCGCACGCAGCAGTTCCTCGCTCGTCGCGAACAGAGTGTGCGCCAGATCAGGACCGAGGGTTGCGTAACCGTACGCATTGAGTGCCCGGCACAGAACGGCGTCGTTCTGGGACAGTCGGGCGTGACGCAGCGCATCCGACGCCGCGGCGACTGTCTCGGCGACATCGTTGCCCTCTATCTCGAACACGAGCGTGCTCAGCAACAGTGCGCGATCAGCCACACCGATATCGGCATCCAGCAACAACGCTCGAACGGGGTCGACGATGGACGCATCGACGACGACATCGGGCCGGATGGACCACACGACCGGTGCGGACCAGGATGTGAGAGCGTCGATCGACCGGCGACGCCCGAGGTGCGTTGTGGTCCCCGGTGCCGACGCGATGTCCACCGCTCGGCGCCGTCGACGTCGCGCCGACGCCGTATCGCCCGCCCGCGCCAACGACCCGACGTAGGGAATCAGGATGTCCAGCAGGTCCGTCTCGGACCCGTCGACGGCGCTCTCGTGCAGTTCGACGGCGGAGCTCCACAGTGCGAGCGCCTCTCGGTGCGAACCGAATGCTGCAGCCCGCCTGGCCGCGTCCACGACGAAGGGCACGAGCGTGAGTGCTGTTGTGGGAGTTGCGGACAGTGCAGCATGGTGAGCGAGAAGTGCGGGATCGTGTGGTGTTCGGGCTGCGAGCACTTGTAGCGCATTGCCGTGGAACCGCGTGCGTCGCATCAGCGGCAGTTCCGTGTACAGCGTGTCGCGGACGAGCGCATGGGTGAAACGTAGTCGCTCCGAGTCGGTCTCGGTGAGAAGGCCGGCAAGGACTGCCGGCTCCAGTGCGTCGATCAACTCGTCCTCGGTCCTGTCGCTCATCGCCGAGAGCACGGAAAGATCGACGTCGCGGCCGAGAACCGATGCGCGCCTGAGTGTCAGCACGCTGTTCTCGGGAAGTCTGGTGATGCGCCGCCGGAGGACTTCACCGATCTCCACCGGAATCGAGGAGCGCGCCGCGGCTGCACCTTCCGACACGATCAATCGAGCGAACTCACGGACGAACAGTGGATTGCCGTCCGTTCTTTCGGTGAGCACGTCGAGTACGTCCGCGTCCATGTCCGTGTAGCCGGATTGCTTCGCGACTTCCGCTACACCACCGGGAGTCAACCCCGTCAAGCGCATCTTGGTCGACGGAGTGCCCGCCGTTGCTGCCCACACCGTGTCCAGCTCGGCCGATACCTCGGAGGTTCGATACGTCGCGACGACGAGCACCCGCGCACCCCTCGGAGCGAGAATCAGGTGCCGGAGCAACTGCATGGTCAGCTCGTCCGCTCGGTGGCAATCGTCGACGACGAGTACGAGCGGTGCAGTTGCCGAGAGACGGGTCAGATAGTCGATGAGAGCCCGTGCCAGCCAGAATGTCTCGACGGCGACATCATCGGACGCCGAAGCGGGATCGAGTATCTGCCGCAGCTCTCCGGGGACTGGCGCCTGCGACCGAAGGGACGCGAGAACTTCGGACCACGGCCAGCCCGGCGGTGTCCCGTCGACCTCCGGGCACGACCCCCATGCCGCTGTCCATCCGCGGGCAGCCAAGTGGTGCGCGACGGTGTCGGCAAGTGTCGACTTGCCCTGGCCCGGCTCGCCTCCCAGCCAGACGATGTCGAACGAGCCGTGTTCGACACCACGGGCAGCATCGAGGACGACCTGCGTTTCCTCCGGTCTGCAGTTCACCACCGGGGCCTTGGGCGCGGGCGCAGGGAACGACACACGGGCGGTAGCGGCGTCGACCACGTGCGGTGCATCGAGCGCGGGATCCTGGGCAAGGATGGCGCGTTCCAGTGTGCGCAACTCGGGGCCGGGGTCGATGCCCAGTTCGTCGGACAGGTATCTCCTCGCCCGGCTCAGGGTATCGAGGGCGTCGGCCTGTCGCCCTGCGCGGTACTGCGCCAGAGCGAGGATGTGGACGGGGCGCTCACGTCCTGGACTGTCGGCGACGTGCCTCCCGAGATCGGCGATGACGACCGTGGGTGCAGCACCGAGATTCAGCAGCGTATGCGCCCGTTCTTCGACTGCCGTGCTTCGTAGTTCGTCGAGACGTGCGATCTCCACTGCAGCCCAGTGCGTGTCTGCGAGACCCTGATACGGGCTACCCGACCACGACGCGAGCGCACGATCGAACCTTCCGAGCCGAGATGTCGGGTCGCTCTCGCGTATGCCGCCGACGACCAGGGATTCGAAATGCCAGACGTCGACCTGCTCGGTCGGAAGGACCAGCCTGTATCCCGGCGCGGAGCTGACCAGAACCGTCGCCGGCGTGCGAGGCCTGCGGTCGGGCTCGAGGGTCCTGCGAAGATTCGACACGTGAACCTGCAGGGCTGCCAGCGCTTTGGGGGGAGGTTCACCCGACCACAGATCCTCGATCAACAGATCCGTCGACACCACCGAACCCCTGGCGAGGACGAGTCGCGCCAGTACTGCGCGTCGGCCGGGGCCGGCGAGGTCGATGTCGCGATCGTCGAGGCGCGCATGCATCGGACCCAGCACGCCGATTGTCAGCGTGTGGGTGGGCACAAGACTCATGTCGCGGAAGTCAACGCAGCCGGTTCCCGACGGGCAGCTGGTTCGTCAGCCGATTCGCTGGCCGTAGACGTGCTCGACGGCAAGCTTCAGCAGCACGCGGCGGTCGGACACCATGACGGACCGGTACTCGTCCCAATCGGGGTGCTCTCCGGCGGCGGCTCGGTAGTAGTCGACCAGTGCGTCGACTTCTGGGCTCGACGCGTCCGCTCCCGGCCCGACCAGCGTCCCGGTCCCGTCCACCGTGGCCCACGACCTGCCGTCGGCGCTGGTGACCTCGATGGACACCCGAGCATCGCGCCGGATGTTCTTGGTCTTCGCGCGACCGTCGGTCATCGACACGTAGACGATTCCGGCGTCGCGGTCGTAGTACGGCGTCACCGGCGACAGCTGCGGCCTACCGTCGGACTTGATGGTCGCCAGGACGCCGAGACGTGCCTCGGCCAACAGATCGTGCGGATCGAACTCGCTCATTCTCACTCCCCTGTAGACGGTCATCCCTGCGCAGGGTAGTACGGAAGTAATCGGTGGGGTGGCCGAGTCGGAGGGAGCCGGAACAACCGCAGTCCACGTCTGGCAGATTGTTTATATGGCATCAGTTCATCAGGTGATCGAGGCATTCCGCGACGAGCGCACGAATTCCGAGCGAGGCACGCGATTCGAAGAGCTGATGGTGCGATATTTCCAACTGGATCCCACGCTGCGCCAGCAGTACGAGGATGTCTGGCGCTGGACGGATTGGCCGGATCGCGGAGGAAAGACCGACACGGGCATCGACCTGGTAGCACGTGAACGTGAGACGGGTGAGCTGACCGCCATCCAGTGCAAGTTCTACGAGCCAGAGCACACCCTGTCGAAGGGCGATATCGACTCGTTCTTCACAGCGTCCGGGAAGGGTTCGTTCAAGAATCGCGTCATCATCTCCACGACGGACAAGTGGGGTAAGAACGCAGAGGATGCGATCGAGGATCAGCAGATCCCGGTGCAGCGCATAGGTTTGGCCGAGATCGCCGAGTCGCCTATCGACTGGGACATCGCCTGGCCGAACCAGAGACTCCAGGTCGAGCTGAGTCCGGCTGTACGCCACGAACCACGTCCGCATCAGCAGCAGGCAATCGACGCGGTGTTCGACGGATTCGCGGCGGGCAACGACCGCGGCAAATTGATCATGGCCTGCGGCACCGGCAAGACCTTCACCGCATTGAAGATCGCCGAACGCACCGCTGCCGAGAACGGCGGTTCCGCCCGCATTCTGTTCGCGGTGCCGTCGATCTCGCTCCTCAGCCAGACACTGCGTGAATGGACTGCGCAGACCCAGACCGATATCAGGGCATTCGCAGTGTGCTCGGACACCAAGGTTTCGCGCGCAGCCGAGGACGTCAGCGTCGTCGATGTCGCCATCCCGGTGACAACCGATGGCGCCACGCTTGCGCAGCACATGGAGTACCGCAAGCGCGCCAAAGGTTTGACTGTGGTCTTCACGACCTACCAGTCGTTACCAGCTATCGCCGACGCGCACGTAAACGGCATCGACCCGTTCGATCTGATCATCTGCGACGAGGCACACCGTACGACGGGCGTCACGGTCGCGGGTGGCGACGAGTCGAACTTCGTCAAGGTCCACGACAACGACTTTGTGAGGGCGTCACGTCGCCTGTACATGACGGCTACTCCCCGCATCTTTGCCGACGCAGTCCGCGAGAAGGCGGACGAGCATTCGGCCGAAATCACGTCGATGGACGACGTGGAGGTCTACGGGCCCGAATTCCACCGCCTGTCGTTCGGGGATGCTGTCGAACGCGGCCTGCTCACCGACTACAAGGTCATCGTGCTGACCGTCGACGAAGAACTGATCGCAGCGCCGATGCAGCAACAGCTCGCCGGTCACTTTTCCGAGCTTCAACTCGACGACGCCTCTCGCATCGTCGGTTGCTGGAACGCGTTGGCCAAGCGAGCAGGCACTGCAGCTGACGGCACAGGCTTTGCCGCCGGTGAGCCTCCGATGAGACGAGCCGTCGCCTTCGCAAAGGATATTGCCGCCTCGAAACAAGTCTCCGACGTCTTTCCGTCCGTCGTCGACGCCTACCGAGACATCCTGCTCGACGAGGACGCCTTCGGTGAACCGTCGACCAATCGCAGCTTGCAGGTCGAAGCGCGGCACGTGGACGGCACGATGAACGCGTTGCAACGCAATGCGGCGCTTCGTTGGCTGCGCGCCGGTTCGATGACAGACGACGAGTGCCGCATCCTGACGAATGCGCGTTGTCTGTCCGAGGGCGTCGACGTCCCCTCCCTCGACGCAGTGCTGTTTCTGCACCCACGTAATTCGGTGGTCGACGTTGTTCAGTCAGTCGGGCGCGTGATGCGCCTGTCACCCGGCAAGGACTACGGCTACATCATCCTGCCCGTCGCGGTACCCGGCGGAGTCAGCCCATCACAAGCGCTGAGCGACAATCGTCGGTTCAAAGTGGTATGGCAGGTCTTGAATGCGCTTCGCGCGCATGATGATCGGTTCAACGCGATGGTCAACTCGATTGCGCTGAATGCCCAGACTCAGGAAGCCAAGCTGGGCAAGGGAAACGACCGGCTCCTCGGTGGACACCTCGGGGCCGTCGCGGGTGGCGATGAAACAATCGCCGACGGCGCCGAGGCCAGTCCCGCGGGCGAGCAGGGTGCGGGCAACGACACCGCGACCCAGATGGCCTTGTTCTCGCTGTCCGAGTGGCAGGAAGCCATCTATGCGCGCATCGTCGACAAGGTCGGCACCCGCGTGTACTGGGAGCAATGGGCCGAGGATGTCGCCGACATTGCAGCCGCGCAGATTGCACGAATCAACGTTCTGCTAGCCAACGCCTCATCCGCAGTGGCGGAGCAGTTCGAAAAGTTCGTTACGGGGCTGCGAGACAACCTGAACGACTCCATCGTTCGCGACGACGCAATCAGCATGCTGAGCCAGCATTTGATCACCAAGCCAGTGTTCGACGCCTTGTTCGAGGGGCACGACTTCGCCTCGCACAACCCAGTTTCGATCGTGATGCAGCAGATGGTCGACGCACTGAACGATGCGAACCTCGAATCAGAGACCGCAGGTCTGGAGAAGTTCTATCACTCGGTGCGTGTCCGAGCATCAGAGGTGAACAGCGCCGAGGGCAAACAGCAGGTCATAGCGGAGCTGTACGAGCGGTTCTTCCGCGTCGCGTTTCGCAAGCAGTCCGATCAGCTCGGAATTGTCTACACACCAACAGAAATCGTTGATTTTATCCTTCGGGCAGCGGACCACGTCTCGAAGGAGACCTTCGGACGTGGGTTGACCGACGAGGGTGTGCATGTTCTGGACCCGTTCACCGGGACTGGCACGTTCCTGACGCGTCTGATGCAATCAGGACTGATTCTCCCGGAGGATCTCTCGCGCAAGTATCGAGATGAGCTGCATGCCAACGAAATCATGCTGTTGGCCTATTACATTGCTGCCGTCAACATCGAGACGACATACCACGCGCTCACGACTCCCGACGGCGAAACGGGCGTCTACGAGCCGTTCGAGGGCATCGTCCTCACTGACACATTCCAGATCACCGAAGGTGGTGACTCAATGGATTCGATCATGTTCCCGCAGAATAACACTCGGATCAAGAAGCAGCTCGACGCGCCGATCAACGTCATTGTCGGTAACCCGCCTTACTCAGTGGGGCAGGACAGTGCCAACGACAACAACGCGAACGTCAAGTACCCGACCCTGGACGGCCGGATCGGGGAGACGTACGCGGGCCGTTCCACAGGTACGAACAAGAACAGCCTCTACGACTCGTACTACCGCGCATATCGTTGGGCCACCGACCGCATCGGCGATACCGGCATCGTCGCCTTTGTGTCGAACGGTGGGTGGATTGATGGCAACACCGCCGATGGGGTCCGTCTCACCTTCGCCGACGAATTCGCGCACCTGTGGATCTACAACCTCCGAGGCAATCAGCGAACAGCGGGTGAGCTGTCCAAGAAGGAGGGTGGCAAAGTCTTCGGTAGTGGAAGTCGTTCCACTATCGCGATTTTCGTGGGCGTGAAAGACCCCGCACATTCTGGACCTTGCCGAATCCATTACCGCGACATCGGTGACTACCTCAGCCGTGAGCAGAAGCTTCACATTCTCGAGGTTGATCGACTCGACACCGTCGAGTGGGAGTCGATTACACCCAATGCGGATGGTGACTGGACCAACCAGCGGAACGAAGAATTTGGAACCTGGCCGGTGATCGGTGATCGGGCGCATCCGTCGAATGCAGTCTTCCGGACGTATTCCGCCGGTCTCCAAACTAACCGGGACGCGTGGGTGTACAACTACTCTCGCGACACGCTCGGTGAGTCTGTTGAGCGGCTGATCGGCAACTACACTGCGCTGCATGAGCCGTTCTCACGGTACGTTGCAGAGAACGGCATTACCCGCCCGGCCGAGGCCGATGTCACCAACTTTCTCGCTGAGAATCCGGACGCCGCTGCAAGTAGCCAGATCAAATGGTCCGCCTCGCTGAAACAGCATCTCGCCCGCCGCACGCACTCACGGTTCGCGCAAACCCAGGTCGTGCGTGGAAGCTATCGACCGTTCGATTCAGAGAACGTCTACTTCGACCGGTTGTTGAATCATCGACGCGGCGAGCTGCCGTCGATGTTCCCGACGCCGCAGCACTTGAACTACGGATTTTATGTGGTCGGCACGGGGTCGGATAAGCCGTTCTCGGTAATTGCAACGCAATCAATTCCTGATCTGTCTTTCTGGGGTTCGGGAAGTGGGCAGTACTTCCCGCGTCATACCTATCAATGCCTCGACGCCGGCGGCGATTCGAGTGAACTCGACTATGGCATTAACACCGACGTTCTCGACCCCGACGAGCATTGCTATCGACGGCTCGACAACATCACCGACGAGATCCTCGATCGCTATCGCACCGCGCTCGGTGATTCGGTGACCAAGGATCAGATCTTCTGGTCTGTATATGGGCAACTACATGTACCGAGCTATCGCAAGGCGTACGCAGCGGACCTGAAAAAGATGTTGCCTCACATCCCCACTCCGGGCTCCGCTGAGAGATTTACACAACTCGCCACTGCGGGTGAACGCCTCGGCTACCTTCACATGCGGTACGAGGAGGTGGACCCGTATCCACTCGATGTTGAACTGAAGCCAAACGTGGATCCGGCTGACCGTGAAACCTGGCGAGTTCAGAAGATGAAGTGGCGCAGCCGCACCGACCACACCGCAATCGTCTACAACCCCAAGGTGACGATTTCCGGTATCCCCGCGGAAGCCGAGGAGTACATGCTCGGATCACGAACTGCGCTTGCATGGATCATCGACCGATACCAGTTCAAGACCGACAAGGCGTCGGGCATCGTCAACGACCCCAACCTGTGGTGCGACGAGCACGATGACCCGACCTACATCATCGACCTGATCAAGAAGGTCACCACGGTCTCCGTGGAGACGATGAAGATCGTGAAGGAGTTGGCATGACTGAACGGCGGGTGACGTCGGAGACTCTCGGCGCCTGGGTTTTCAAGTGCAACCCCGAGGTCTACGATCTGCCAGCCGAGATTGCCGATGGCGAAACCTTCGTCGACAATTGGAGCGTCTTCGACAATTATCGCTCGGAAATGATCAAGGCGGGTGAGAGGGCAGTTCTGTGGATGTCCGGTTCCCGCGACGGGTCCGCGCCCAGGGGGATCTGGGGAATTGGTTGGACGGCAGGTCGACGATTCGACGTCAACGGTTTAAGCGGTGGTTACTGGATCGACGACTCAGATGCGGCTGCGGTTAGATGGATGGCTCCACTCTCCGTCCACCTCCTCGAAGAACCAGACCGTCTTCGCGTGGACGACATCGAAGCAGTGTCTGCACTTCGGGATCTGGAAGTCTTGACTCAACCGCAGGGCTCGAACCCATCCTGGTTATCACATGGTCAGCTTGCGGCGATCCAGAGGCTACTTCCTGCCTGGCCGGACCCTGAGGATGTCCCAACCACCACCGTTACGATCGGTAAGCACGGTGCCGGGTATGGGTCGCCGGAGCAAAACGCGGAAGTAGAGTCGGCTGCGATGTCGGCGGTTGAGAACTATTACGAAACGCGACTGCAGGCAAAAGTTGAAGATGTCTCGAAACAAAATCTCGGCTGGGACATTACGGCCACGCTGCCGGATGGCGAGGTCTGGCACGTCGAGGTGAAAGGCGTCAGCGGTTCGCGGCCGATCGTGTTGCTGACGGCGAACGAGATGCGCGCCGCGCAGAGCGACAGCTCGTGGGAGTTAGCCACTGTTACAAGTGCCTTGAGTGATTCTCCGATGGTCACAGTCTATTCGTCCGAACAGACGCTGCGACAGGCGTCGCCTCATACTGTTCGAGTTGACTTCCGTAGTGAGAAAGGTTGGACAGCATGACAATTCCCGATTATCAGACTTTGCTGCGTCCGGCCTTGGTGGTACTGACGGACGGCCGAACCCGTACGATGCGCGAGATGCGCGAGCAGCTGGCCGGCGAGTACAACCTGACTGACGAAGAGCGAGCAGAGTTCCTACCCAGTGGCAAGGTCCGCACGTTCGACAGTCGGGTTGGTTGGGCCTTGACGTACCTGTTTCAAGCGGGACTCACCGAACGCCCTTCGCGGGGATCCGTGCGGATCGCTGATGCTGGACGCGCGTTTCTCAGCACGCATCCGGTGTCGATCTCGACGCAGAATCTGCAAGAGATCGGTCAATTCCAGGACTTCCAGGCCAGAGGACGTGATCAGCCTCGCTCGAAGAACGACCTCACTGCGTCAGGCGACGATGACGCAGGCAACCACGAACTGGATGATCACGACTCTGTGTCGACACCCAACGAACTTCTGGAGCGTGCTGTTTCGGCCAATCGCGCCACCGTCGTCACAGACCTCCTCGATCGGCTGCAATCGGTGACTCCGTACGAGTTCGAACGAATAGTTCTCGATCTGCTCAGTGCTATGGGATACGGGCAGTCGGGCTCGATAGAAAGGACCTCCGCGTCCGGTGATGCAGGTGTAGACGGGATTATAAGTCAGGATCCGTTGGGTCTTGACCGGATCTACGTACAGGCCAAGCGATATGCAGACCACCGCACAATTCAGCGGCCTGCGATTCAGGAGTTTGCCGGGGCGCTCCAGTATCGGCAGGGCGATCGCGGAGTGTTCATCACTACTTCGTCGTTTACGAAGGGCGCGGCAGAAGCTGCCGAGCGAATTTCTGCCCGCATCGAGCTGATCGACGGTATTCGACTGGCTGGGTTACTTGTGGACCACGGCGTCGGGGTGCAAGAAGAGCAGACAGTCACCTTGTACCGGATCGACGAGGACTACTTCGAACTGCCGTAACTCCATCCGAGACTAGGGACGCACGAGGTACTGGTGGGGCAACCAGGGTGTGCCGTGGTTCAACCGAAGTTCTCAAACCACGATCATTTTGTTTGCGTCGGTCGATACCGGACTAGCTCCCCTCCGCCCGCGCCGCCAGGAATGCTTCCGGGTCGATGAGGTCGGCCTGACCGACGATGGAGCCCAGGTCCGCGATGCGCTCGATCCCGGTGAGCACCATTTCCTCCTCGACGGTGCCCTCGGCGTAACCGTAGTAACACGTCGACGTCGTGTGCTCGTGGTCCTTGTCGATGCGGTTGGCCCGTCCTTCGATCTGACGAATCTCGATCGGTGTCCATCGTGGATCGTGAATCAAGGTCACACGCGGCGCCGACGTCGACACCGTCCGTTCCGGAAGCAACAGCTCGTTCGAGTGCAGGTTGATCGCACTCGTCGTGGTCGAGATGATCACGCGGGCGGCGCCGGTCTGGAAGCGTCGGATCTCGTGCTCCTGGTCCTGACTGCTCATGCTGCCGTCGACGACGGCGACCTCCTGGCCTTCGTCGCGGAGCGCCTCCGCGAGGCCGGCGACCGACTCGCGGTAGAACATGGAGACGAACACCTGGTTGCCGTCGCGAATCCACGCGCGAACCTGATCGGCCGTCGACGGGATCCGCAGGTAGGAGCATTTCTGACGGAACCGCAGTGCCGCAGCTCTCGTGCTCGGGTTCTTCTGCAGCACACGCTTGCCGCCGACGGACTTCCACAGTGGTAGGCCGAGCTCCTTGCGGTAATCCACCCACGCCGAGTTGTACAGGCGTTTCTGCGCGGCAGTGAGTTCCTGGCCGAGCGGCTCACGCGGCGTCGGGGGCGAGGGCCGCGAGATCGACCACGGCACAGCACCTCCGGAGAGCCACCGGTGAATGGTGTCGATGTCGCGCGTACGCTGCGCGGCGTCCTCCGGTTCCCACCTCCACGTCTTCAGCCCGGTGGTCGCCTTGCCCTCCTTCAGTGCGAATCCCTGCTCGATCAGGAATTCTGCCCACTTGGTGGTCACGCCGTACCCGAGGACCTCCTCGTCGCCGACGATGGGACCGGCCGCCCGGCTCTGCTCGATCGCGCGAGCCATGTACGCGAAGTGCATCGGCTGATACCCCGGTGTCGCCGACATCCACACGACCGCACGCGCGGCCTCCTGATACCGCCACAGAATCTGCGACTGTTGCGACTCGATGTTCATCAGCGCATGCGACTCGTCGGCGATGACGACGTCGATGTCGAAACGTAACTCGCCCAATGTGATCGTGCGTTTGTTCTGAGTCTTCTTGCGCTTGCCCAGGTCCGTGTCCTCGGGAACCGTCAACAACTTCTTGGTGGACTGATACGTCACCAGCAGCCAACGCTTGCGATCCGCGGGATCGAGATCCGCCTCGGTATCGGCGATGGTCCGTCGCCAGCCCGGAAGCGCGCCCTTGGGTGCGACGACCAGAACCGTGCCGATGTCCGGAGTGGAGCCTGCCTGCCGGACGGCCTCGCAGACGGCGAGAGTCTTACCGAGACCCGTCGAGTCCATCTGCGCGAAGTACGGGAACCCAGCGTTCATCGCGCCCAGCTGCCGGCGCACCGATTCGAGTTGCGTCTCGCGAGGCGTCAACGACCGTTCGTGGACGACCTCCGGTCTCCACTCTTCGTTCGCGTCGTCCTCCACCCACCGCTGGAGGCTGTACGGCATGGACTCGAACGAGGCCAACCCGTCGGGCAGATCGGTTCCGTAGTACGCGAACACGCGTGGGCCCGGATACCAGCGGGCGCCCGACGCCGATGCCAATGCGCGATCCTCGAACGGGACGTCGAGTACCCAGACGCGCTCGCCTGGATCGGGAAGGGGCAGATCCGGCGACGCCGTCTTACGGACCGGCTTCTTGCGTGTGGTGGTGCGTTTCTTCGCGGTGGTGGTTCCCGACGACGCCTTGAACTTACGTGCGGCAGCGCTCTTGCCCGCGCCGACCGTGCGGGCAGTGGTGGAAGCGGGTTTGCGTCGACGTGGTGGCACGGAGAACAACCGTAGAGCACACGACCGACACGGCAGTATCGGTACAGAGGACGTCCCGTTCGGCACCGTGTCCTAACCTCGTCCCTCATGACGTTCGATTCTCGACAGGATTCCGCGACCGACAAGCGCGCAGTCGTTCTGGTCCACGATCGTGACCCGGCGCTGGGCCGACGCAACATCGGTACGCTCGCGCCCGAGTTGGAGAGTCGCGGATACCGACTCGCCGTGCATTCCTTCGACTACAGGCACGCCGATACCCCGCCGTCGCTGGACGACGCCGGGATGGTGGTCGTCATGGGATCGCCGGACGCCGCTTACGGAGAGTCGTCGTGGATCGGCCCGGAGATCGACTATCTCGAGCGTGCCATCGAGAAGGACGTACCGATTCTGGGTGTCTGTTTCGGTGGGCAGTTGCTGGCGCGAATCCTGGGCGGAACCGTCACGCGGTCGCAGTTCCCCGAACACGGCCTGACCGAGACCCGCTCGACGCGCCCGGATCTGGTCGGGCCCGGACCGTGGATGGAGTATCACGACGACACCTTCGTCGCGCCGGACACCGCGACGGTGATCGCGAGCAACAGTGCCGGCCAGCAGGCTTTCGTGCACGGCAGGCACCTGGGACTGCAGTTCCACCCCGAGATCGACGTCGACGTCTTCGACTCCTGGGCCGACGCGTGGGTGCGCGACGGTATCGAGCAGGACCAGGACATGGTCGATGCCATCAGGAAAGACCTGGTGGATAACGAAGCCGACCTGCGTGCACGCTGCGCTGCGCTGCTCGACGGGTGGATTTCGTGCCGTCCACTTCCCGCCGCCCACTACGGTGGGGAGCATGAACTTCAGTGACCATCAGATCGGCATCTATGCCCAGGGCATGTTCACCGATCAGAAGCCGAAGATCACCACCAACCTCGCGAAACTCGAGGATCAGGCCGCGGCGAGGCTGACGCCCGAGGCGCTGGGGTACATCGTCGCCAGCGCCGGTAGTGGTTCGACGGCCCGGGCCAATCGAGAAGCGTTCGACCGGTGGCGCATTGCACCGCGTATGTTGCGTAGTGCGGCCGAGCGGGATCACTCGGTCACGGTGCTCGGTACGGAACTACCCGCGCCTGTGTTGATCGCTCCGGTGGGAATTCAGACCCTCGCCCATCCGGACGGTGAGCTCGCCACCGCACGAGCCGCAGCGGCGCTCGGCATTCCGTACATCCACTCGACGCAGGCGTCGCACTCGTTCGAGCAAGTGGCGGAAGCCGGTGGCGACGCACCGCGGTGGTACCAGTTGTACTGGCCCACCGATGAATCGGTGCTTCTGAGCTTTCTGGATCGGGCCAAGACCACCGGGTTCACGACGCTCGTGCTCACCCTGGACACGACCCTGCTGGGATGGCGTCCGGCGGACCTCGACCGCGGTTATCTCCCCTTTCTCGCCAACCTCGGCATCGAGAACTATCTCACCGATCCGGCGTTCAAGGCCGGTCTCGAGCAGCCCGTGGAGACCAATCCCATTGCTGCGGCGATGCACTGGGCCAAGATGTTCCCCAATCCGGGGCTGAACTGGGGTCAGCTGAAGTTCCTGCGGGATCACTGGGACGGTCCGATCGTCCTCAAGGGGATCTGCACCGTCGGAGATGCGAGGTCGGCCGTCGAGCACGGAGTCGACGGCATCGTGGTGTCCAATCACGGTGGGCGCCAGATCGACGGCGCACGAGCATCGTTGGACGCGCTGCCTGCCATCGTCGACGCCGTCGGTGACCAGGTGACGGTCTTGTTCGACTCCGGTGTGCGCACGGGTGCGGACATGGCCAAGGCGCTTGCGCTCGGAGCGGACGCGGTACTGCTCGGCCGGCCGTTCCTGTACGGCCTTGCGCTCGGCGGGCAGGAGGGCGTGGAGCACGTACTACGCTGCATCCTCGCCGAATTCGATCTGGTCACCAGCTTGTCCGGGCACACCGGTGCCGGCGAACTCGGCCGCGAATCCGTGGTGCGCGCATGAGTCCGTCCTGGGTCGAGCACGCAATCTGGTGGCATGTCTATCCTCTCGGATTCGCCGGTGCGCCGGTGCGAGAGTGGGACGGAACCTCCTTGGCCGAGGAGCATCGGTTGCTCAAGGTGGTCGAATGGCTCGACTACGCACTGGAACTCGGGGCATCCGGTGTCGCACTCGGTCCCATCTTCGCCTCGGAAGGCCACGGGTACGAGACCGTCGACCACCTGCGCGTCGATGAGCGGCTCGGTACCGACGAGGACTTCGACACTCTGATCGACCGAGCGCACGGCCGGGGAATCAGGGTCATGCTCGACGGTGTCTTCAATCATGTGGGGCAGAGCTTTCCACGGTTCCAGAGCGCTCTTGCCGGGGACTCCGACGCGGCATCCTGGTTTCATCTCGACGCCTCCGGGCGTCACCGCAACTTCGAAGGTCACGACGAACTCGTCGCGCTCGACCACAGCAGCGCGGCAGTGCAGGACTACGTCGTCGACGTCATGCAACACTGGCTCGGCCGCGGCGCCGACGGATGGCGTCTGGATGCGGCATATGCTGTGCCGCCGGAGTTCTGGGCGACCGTACTACCGCGGGTCCGCGAACGGTTCCCCGACGCGTATTTCCTCGGCGAGGTCATCCACGGTGACTACGCACAGATCGTGCAGCGGAGCTCGCTGGACTCGGTGACCCAGTACGAGCTGTGGAAGGCGACGTGGAGTGCAATCGCGGAGCAGAACTTCTTCGAGCTCTCGCACGCCCTCGGTCGCCACAACGAGTGGCTCGACACCTTCGTGCCCGCCACGTTCGTGGGCAACCACGATGTCAATCGCATCGCCAGCACCATCTCCGACGAACGGCATCTCCCCCACGCGCTCGTCACGCTGTTCACCACTGGTGGAACACCGATGATCTATTACGGCGACGAGCAGGGATTCCGCGGCGTCAAGGAGGAGCGCGTCGGCGGCGACGACGACGTCCGGCCCGAGTTCCCCATGACCCGTGAGCAACTCGATTCGGCGGGATGGTCGACGTTCCACCTGCACCAGGAACTGATCGGACTACGTCGACGCGCTCCGTGGCTGCACACTGCGAAAACCGAGACCGTCGAGCTGGCCAACACCGCGATGCTCTATCGGGTCCACAGTGGCGACAACGCACTGCACGTCGCGCTCAATCTCGGCGACGACACCGTCGACTACCGCATCTCCGGTGAAGTCCTGGTAGGTGTTGCCTCCGTGGACGGGGGACGGACGATGGTGCCGGCACACGGATGGGCGGTCATCGGCTAGCTCGACCGTAGGACGATCTATAACTCTCTACAAATTTCGATAGATGTCCGTAGAAGCAGTGATAGACGGTAGTGCCCAGCGAAGGGACTACAGTGTGCAGTCGACACGGGGTGCCGCACCGATGCGGCTGAGAACACACCCGTCGAACCTGATCTGGTCAGCACCAGCGGCAGGCGTGGAGCCTGCGGAATGCCCCGGTATTCCTAGGGATGTCAGCGCGGATCGAAAGTGGTATCTGGGTGTCCGTGCATCCTCACGTTCGTGGTGTCCGCCGAGCGAGAGGCACACGCATGAACTTCGATCGTCAGACCGTCGTTGTCACCGGAGCCGGACGGGGCCTGGGAACTGCAGTGGCCCGCGCGTTCGCTGCGCAGGGAGCACACGTCGTCGTCAACTATCGGCGTAGCCGCGAGGCTGCGGAGGCACTGGCGTCGGAGATCGGCGGTATTGCGGTCGCGGCTGACGTCACCGATCCTGCCCAGGTCGATGCCCTGTTCACGGCAGCCGAGCAGCATTTCGGCACGTCGGTCACCACCGTCGTCAACAATGCTCTCGCCGATTTCTCGTTCGACGGTGACGCGCGCAGCAAGGCGGACACCATCTCCTGGGCCCAGTTCGACGCCCAGTTCCAGGGCGCAGTGCGCGGTGCTCTCAATACGACTCAGCGCGCGGTGCCGGGTATGCGGGCCGCCGGATCGGGCCGGATCGTCAACGTCGGCACCAACCTGTTTCAGAACCCCGTGGTGCCGTACCACGACTACACAGCGTCGAAGGCCGCTCTTCTGTCGCTGACCAGGACGCTTGCGGCCGACCTCGGCGGCGACGGCATCACCGTCAACATGGTGTCCGGCGGCCTGTTGCGCACGACCGACGCGAGCGCCGCGACGCCGGAGGAGGTCTTCGACTTCATCGCCGCCTCCACTCCATTGAAACGTGTGGTGACGCCCGAGGAGTTCGCCGATGCGTTGCTGTTCTTCGCATCGCCGTGGTCCCGTTCGGTGACCGGCCAGAATCTCGTCGTGGACGGTGGATTGGTCAAGGACTGATGATGCATCTGAACGCCTTCCTGTACAACTGCGGTCACCACAGCGCCGCCTGGCGACATCCGCGTTCGCGCGTCGAGGACCTGGGCGATATCGGGTACTACGAGAAGCTCGCACGGACGGCGGAGCGCGGCAAACTCGACGCGGTGTTCTTCGCCGACGGCCACTCGGTGCGTGACCCGGCAGGAGCGGGAACATGGTTTCTGGAACCGATCACCGCGCTGACGGCGATGGCGCGGGCGACGACGCACATCGGCCTGGTGACCACGGTGTCCACCACGTTCTACACACCGTTCCACGCCGCGCGGCTGCTCGCCTCCCTCGACCACATCAGCGGCGGACGGGCAGGATGGAACGTCGTCACCTCGATGTTCGACGCCGAAGCGCGCAATCACGGCTTCGGCGAGATCCCGCCTCGGGGTGAGAGATACGCGCGTGCCGAGGAGTTCGTCGACGTCGCCCTCGCTCTGTGGGACACGTGGGACGCCGATGCTCTCGTACTCGACCGTGGCGGCATGTACGCCGATCCGGACAAGGTGAATCGGATAGACCACTCGGGCAAGCATTTCCGGGTCGACGGTCCGCTGACGGTCCCTCGTTCACCGCAGGGCCGGCCGGTGCTGTTCCAGGCAGGTGCGTCGGGGCAGGGCCGGGATCTGGCCGCCCGCTACGCAGAGGCGATCTATGCAGTCGCCTACGATATCGAATCCGGCGCAGCGTATTACGCGGATGTGAAGGCTCGGATCCGCAGTGCTGGACGGGAACCCTCGTCCGTCGGCGTCATGCCCGGCCTCGTGACCTACGTCGGATCGACCACAGCCGAGGCGAGAGCGAAGAAGGACGAGCTCGACGCCTTGTTGCCGGTGGAGCAGTCGTTGAAACAACTGAGCACGTTCATCGAACAAGACTGCAGTGCGTGGGAACTCGATGCTCCTGTCCCTTCACTGCCTCCCATCGAGGAATTCACCGGGCCCCACGGACGGTACGAGACCATCCTTCGGATCATCGCGAAAGACTCTCCGACCGTCGGTGAGCTGCTCGGCACGCTCGCCGCGGGCGGCGGCCATGCGACGATGATCGGCACTCCCGAGTCCATCGCCGACGAGATCGAGGCCTGGATCGACGGCGGTGCAGCGGACGGCTTCAACCTGATGCCCCCGCTGTATCCGGACGGTTTGGATGACTTCGTCGACCATGTAGTACCTGTCCTGCAGTCGCGGGGGCTCTTTCGTCGGGACTACACCTCCGACACGCTGCGTGGTCACCTCGCCTGATCGGGGCGTGTGTTCACGAGTGGACCGAAGACTGCGCGATCGACGAAGTCGACGAGCGCATCGAGTCCGTGCGACGGTTCGCCCGTCCATCGGCGTGCGAACGACTCGGCGGCGCCGGCTACGAGCTGCGCCGTCACCGCGGGTGACGCCGGCAGCTCGACGCCGTCGCTCTCGAATCCGCGCAGTCTGTCGACCCACGGCTCGAACTGCAGGATGGTGAATTCTTCGACACGGGAGGAGAGTTCGTCGTTGACGAGGGCTGCGTCGCGGAGCGCGTCGATGACTGTTCGATTCTCGCCGAAGATCCGCCAGAACACCTCGAGGTGGGGACGCATGGTTCGCGCGGTTCGTGCGACCGGATCCTGCGCGGCGACTATCGCGTCGGCTTCCTCGCCGAGCCGTTCGGCGAGGGCGAGCAGTAGTGCGTCCTTGCTGTCGAAATGGTTGTAGAACGACCCCGTCGACCGGCCGGCCTCGCGCGTGATGTCGGTGATCTTGGCCGCGAGGTATCCCGTCCGCGCGAACACGACGCGCGCGGCGTCCTCGAGTTCCGTGCGGGTTCGGGCGGCTTGAAGCTCGCGTGAAGTGGTCGGCACATGCGCCCTTTCGGTTGACAGCTACGTGTGTAGCGTACAGACTGAATCTAGATTCAGTGAATACCGATTCAGTCACCCGCGTGAGGGTGCGGACGATGGGTGGAGGCACGTCGTGAAAGCAGCAGTTCTGACCGAGTACGGGATTCCGAGGTTCGCCGATCACGAGGACCCGACGGGTGCGGAGGGCATCGAGGTGCTTCGGGTGGAAGCGGCCACGATCAATGCCGTCGATATTGCCATCGCCTCGGGCGGGCACTACCTGAGCCCGCGAACCCTGCCCGTGATCGCAGGCATCGAAGGCGGTGGCGTCACCGCCGACGGACGTCGGGTGTACTTCTCCCTGCCGCGGGCTCCGTTCGGTTCGATGGCCGAGTTCGCGCCCGTACCCGTGGGCAACCTGATCGACATTCCGGACGGCCTGGACTTCGGAACCGCCGCGACCTTGGGAAACGCAGGCCTGGCGGGAAGTATGCCGCTCGTCGAGGGGGCGCACCTGAAGGCAGGCGAGAGCGTCGTCATCCTGGGCGGCACCGGCGTGGTCGGGCGCATCGCCGTGCAGGCTGCGTCCTTGCTCGGCGCCGGGTCCATCACGGTCGTCGGACGCGACCGGCAGGCATTGGAGGCGACGCTGGAACTCGGCGCCACCGGTGTGGTCGCCGTCGGCTCGACCGAAGGCGACCTGACGGCAGCGATCCGCGACGCGTCCGGAGGCGTCGACGTGATCCTCGATTACACCTGGGGGACTGTGGCACTCGCCGCGCTTCGGGCGGGAAACCGAGGCGTGCGGTCCATTCAGATCGGCGACCGAGCCGGAGCCGACATCACGATCCCGGCACAGCTCATGAGGGCACTGGGAGCGACGGTCGCAGGGTTCATGCCGATTCACCACGGGCCGCAAGCGGTGGTCGACGCCTACCGTCGGATCAGTGACTGGGCAGCCGAAGGCAAGCTTCGGATCGAGTACGAGGAAGTTCCGCTGTCCGACGTCGAGAAGGCATGGAGCCGAGCATCATCGGTGCGGCACAAGCTGGTTCTCGCGCCCTGAGATGTTCTTCGGTCGACGGCCGGCTACTCAGCGGCCAGTCCGGCGATGTATGTCTTGGTGAGTTCCGCGATGTCGCGCGCGTGGGAGATCGGCGACCAGTGGCCTGCTGGAATGTCGTTGCGAGTCAAGTTCTTCACCCACTTGCCTGTGTCCGCGTAGTGGTACGGGCGCACGGCGACGTCTTCGGTGTTCACGATCAGTTGGACGGGGATGTCCACGTAGCGTTCCCGCGGCTTCGTCAGTCGTGGAACGATGTTGGCGCGATAGAGGTTGGTGCCGTTGGTTGCATCGGACCACAGGGTCGAATTCTGTGTCACCAGAGCAGGATCGACGCCCGAGAACTCCTGCAGGAACGCGGGCCACCCTTTGGCGAACTGGCGTTTGATTCGCAGCGTCGACAGTCCGGGGATGTGGAACGTGACCGTGTACCAGGAGGCGCGCACCTGGGCGAGGACGTGTCGGATGCCCTCCGCCGTCGGTTTCGCGAGGCGCGAGCGCGACCATTTGCCGAGGTGGTCGAGGTTGGGACCGGAAATGGATGTGTAGGAGGCGATGCGGTCGATGGCGTGTGGCTCGGCCGCTGCTTCCCAGGCCTGGACTGCGCCCCAGTCGTGCGCGAGGACGTGGACTTTCCGGTCCGGGCTGACGGCGTCGATCACTGCATAGAAGTCGGAGGCCAGGTTGCGGAGCCGGTATGCCGACCGCTCCTGAGGAATCGTGCTCTCGCCTGCTCCGCGCACGTCGTAGGACACGACGCGATAGTCGTCTTCGAGGAGCGGGACGATGTGGCTCCACAACTCGTGCGTGTCGGGCCAGCCGTGAACCAGCACGATCGTCTCGCCGTCCGGTTTGCCGGTCTCGAACACGGCGAGGTGCATACCCTCGTTGACGACGATTCTGCGGTCCATGGCGGTGCTCATTCAGTCGACTTTAGTATGAATCCGGGTTACATGTACACGAACTGTCGGTCCTGCCTGCGAGAATCGACCGGTGATCGAGAACTCCGACTGGCCGCCGACCGTACGCGCGATCGCCGACGCAACCGATGACGCAATCACCGCGGCACGCGCCCGCTCGAAAGGCGACTTCGACGACGCCGCGCGGAGTCTCGACTCCGAGGACAGAGCCCAGGTCTCCTCGATCCACGCCGAGATGGTGCGTTCGCTACTCGAAGAATTGCATCCCGACGGTCTCACCGGCGAAGACGTCCAGGATGCGTTGACGAGCGCGGTCCGGGCGTCGGCCGCGTGGTACGAGGATCTGGACGTTCCCGGCTTCGTCGAGGTGCTGACGGGGGCGCTCGGCGTCGCCGATCACATGCAGGAGGCCGCGGAGCAACGGCCGTTTCCCCGGCCGGAGCACGCGATCCTGATCATCACCGACTTGCTGGTCAGGCGAAAGGTCGCGGCCCAGGGCTACATCCAACGCGCGGTCGGCGAGATTCGGCGGGCCCAGACGATGGAAATGCCGTAGCGCTTTCTACATGTTTCTAGTGTCCATGGAAGAAAGCCGTAGAAGGCGATAGTGAGCGTTGCTATCGCCTTCTACGCATATCTAGCGCGCAGCCGATAGAGGTGTAGAACCATCCAGAGACGGACGTGCAGCCCTGCGCCGGTCGAGTAGTAGGTTGGCTGCGCCGATGACGGCCCTGATCGATGATTCGACGCTGCTCGCGTCGATGGCCATCGCCCATTCGCGTCGACCGTCGATGTCGCACTGGACGAAGGTCGCCGTCGAGCCGTGCAGAAGCTCATGCAGGCCCAGCGGTTGCTGGTGGAACGCGGTGATCTCGATGTGGATGCCTGCGTCGTAGAGCATCGACGTCAACGCGTCGATCGGGCCGAAGCTGGTTGCCGTCGTGGAGTGAATGGAGTCGCCGATCCCGAAGGTCGCATCGAAGGTCTTCCGGCCGCCTCGCGCGTCGGATTCCTGCCAGCTGCCCAGGCGGATCGGACCCGAGGCGCCGCTGAACTCGGCACGGAACTCCGACCAGGTCATGGCCTGCGCGGAGGCCGTCAGTTCCGGCGGGAGAATGCCGCCGAAACGCGACGCGAAGGACTCGCTGGCAGACGACGGGGCGGAAGAGGTGCAGGGGAGAGCGTTCATGGAAGTGGTCTTTCCGAATGTGAAGGAAGGACCGAGATAGGTAGCACAACGACCCGCAGCGGGGGTCGGTCCGAATCAGACCCCGCTACGGCGGTGTACTACGAGAAACTTCTGCACGAGTGTCAAAGTACTCTCGCCTGCCCGTGCAGAGCAAGAATTCGGTCGTCTAACGGTGTCTAGCGGCCAGCCGATAGTGCCCGATACGGCGCGATGAAGTTGCTAGGCCTCGATAACACTCTCTAGGACACGGCCTAGATGTACCCATAAAGTGCAATCCCACTTGTTACTTTGACCCCATGGACCCCGTGCGTAACCCCTACGCTCCCGGCGCAGGTCAACGTCCGCCCGAACTCGCCGGGCGAAAGAAGCAACTCGACGCCTTCGACGTCGTACTCGAGCGCATCACCCGTGGCCGTCCGGAGCGAAGCGTCGTACTGACGGGTCTGCGAGGCGTCGGGAAAACGGTATTGCTGAATCACTTGCGTTCGGCGGCCGTCGCGCGAGGATGGGGCACCGGCAAGATCGAAGCGCGGCCGGACCAGGAGCTGCGACGGCCACTGTCGTCGGCACTACACATGGCCGTCCGAGGAATCGCCGCGTCGCACCGGGATCCCGAGCGCGTCGACGAGTTTCTCGGAGTGCTCAAGGCGTTCGCGCTCCGAGCGTCGGCGGACAAGGGCATGCGCGAGCGTTGGCAGCCCGGCATCGACGTTCCGGCGAAGACCGGACGAGCCGACTCGGGTGACATCGAGATCGACTTGGTCGAACTGCTGCTCGACGCGTCGGCGCTGGCCGGGGACGTCGGCGTAGGCATCGCCATCTTCATCGACGAAATGCAGGATCTCGGGCCTGCCGACATCTCGGCGCTGTGCGCGGCCTGCCACGAGCTGAGTCAGGACGCGGCGCCGCTGATCATCGTCGGCGCAGGGCTGCCGCATCTGCCTGCAGTCCTCTCCGCGTCGAAGAGCTATTCGGAGCGGCTGTTCAGCTATCACCGCATCGGCAGGCTGGAACGGACCGCGGCTGATCTTGCGCTGATCGCTCCTGCGGATCGCGAGGACGTCGAGTTCACCACCGAGGCACTCGACGCGCTGTACGACGCCGCGGACGGATACCCGTACTTCGTGCAGGCGTACGGCAAGGCGACGTGGGATCTCGCGGCCGAAACACCGATCACCGCCGAGGACGTTCGTGTCGCGGCGCCGACCGCGGAGGAAGAGCTGGCGGTCGGATTCTTCGGTTCGCGGTACGAGCGGGCAACCCCAGCGGAGCGCGAGTACATGCGCGCGATGGCCGATCTTTCGGGCGACGATGCGTCGGTGCCGACATCCGCGGTGGCCACCGAGCTGGGCCGCAAGCCCGCGTCGTTGTCCCCCGCACGGGACGGGCTCATCAAGAAGGGCCTGATTTACTCCGCCGAGCGGGGAACCATCGCCTTCACGGTCCCCCACTTCGGGCGGTACCTCCGGGCGCAGACAGACGACTAGGGCACTCCACTCACAAGGAATTGATGCGCGACATGTCCCCGTCGTAGTAGTCGATCAGCCTCTGATCCATCACCTTTCGCCACAGCGGAGGCACGAGTGCGCAGAAGATCATCACTGCGTACCCGGCTGGGAGCTGCGGGGAATCGTCCATGCTGCGCAGGGATTGGTACCGCCGCACCGGGTTGGCGTGGTGGTCGCTGTGCCGCTGGAGGTGGTACAGAAACAGGTTGCTCCACAGGTGATCGCTGTTCCAGCTGTGGGTGTGGTTGGTGCGCTCGTACCGCCCGCGCTTCGTCTTCTGCCGCAGCAGCCCGTAGTGCTCCAGGTAGTTCGCGGCCTCGAAGAGAATCACCGCGATCACTGCCTGCAGCACCAGGTACGGCGCCACGATCCAGCCGAAGCCTGCGATCAGAGCCGCGAACAACACGACCGAGATGGCCGCCGCGTTGAACAGGTGATTGTGTGCGGTCCAGCGTGACTTGCCGATGCGATGGAGCCGTCGCTGCTCGAGCTCCCAGGCGGAGACGATGCCGCCGATCATGCTCCGCGGAAGAAACCTCCAGAAGCTTTCGCCGTACTTGGCCGACGCAGGATCCTCCGGCGTCGCGACGCGTACGTGGTGACCGTGGTTGTGCTCGACGTAGAAGTGCCCGTAGAACGACTGCGCCAATGTCACCTTGGACATCCAGCGCTCGACGTTCTCACGTTTGTGGCCGAGCTCGTGGGCGGCGTTGATTCCGACTCCGCCGACGATTCCGATGGTGATCGCCAACCCGATGCGCTCCGGTACTCCGAGAGGTCCGTGCGCCCACAGGTAGCAGGCCAGGACGAGTCCGGCGTACTGCAGCGGAATCAGCAGATACAGGCACCAGCGGTAGTACTTGTCCTTCTCGAGTGCCTCGGCGGCTTCGACGGGCGGGTTACGACGGTCGACGCCGGAGAAGGCGTCGACGAGCGGGATGACGATGCCCATGATCACCAGGCCCAGCAGCCAGAACGCGCCGGGACCGAGCCAGCTGACCAGGCCCCAGGCCATGAACGGGCTGAGCGGGATCACGAGACCGAGAGGCCACAGGTATCTCTTGGGATCGCGCCACGTGAGCGGCACGCTCGGAGTCGGCTGGGTCATGAGGGTCGTATACCCCCTCTCGAAAAAACGACCGCAAGAAATTTACTCTGACTAAAGGTAACAGTTATTTTCGGGCAAAGATGCTCACGACTGTTCTTCGAACCCGCCACGTGATCGGATGGGCCCACACCCGACGTGAGGAGCACCACTGTGGACAGAGCCGAGTTCTCGCTCGTTGGCCGGCACGGAACCGACATCGTGTACGACGTCTGGACGCCCGATGCCGAGATCACCGGGCTGGTGGTGTTGTCCCACGGACTGGGTGAGCATGCCCGACGCTACGACCACGTTGCCGCCGTCCTCGGCGACCTCGGTCTGGTCGTGTACGCGATCGACCACCGAGGGCACGGGCGGTCGGGTGGCAAACGGCTCGAGTCCAAGAGCTGGTCGGACTACGTGAGCGACCTGCACGAGCTGTTCCGCATCGCCCGCGCCGCGCACCCGAACACCAAGACCTTCCTGCTCGGGCACAGCATGGGCGGCGCTATCGCGCTGTCGTACGCACTCGAGCATCAAGCCGAGCTCGACGGTCTGATGCTGTCCGGACCGGCCGTGGTGCTCGGTGACGGAACACCCAAGATCCTCGTCCCGATCGGAAAGATTCTCGGCAGAATCGCGCCTTCCGTTCCGGTTCAGGCACTCGACTCGGCCGACGTCTCGCGCGACCCCGCCGTCGTCGCCGCGTACGACGCGGATCCTCTCGTGCATCACGGGAAGGTTCCTGCCGGGTTGGCCAGCCACCTCGTCGGCGCGATGGACAGTTTCCCGGCGGCTCTGCCGTCGTTGACGCTGCCGGTGCTGCTGCAGCACGGCAGCGAGGACAAGCTCGCCGACGTGGCAGGCAGCCGGATGATCGCCGAGAGAGCCGGCTCCACCGACCTCACCCTCGAGGTGTACGACGGCTTGTTCCACGAGGTCTTCAACGAACCCGAACGTGAGCAGGTCCTCGCCGATCTGGTCGCTTGGCTGGCTCCGCGGGTGAATCGACAGTCTGGCTCCGCGAGTGAGTCGACACCGAGGTAGTAGGTTCTGTGCCTGGGGCTCGAAGAACGTAGCCGGGGATGTTCGTATCGAAGGGGATGAATGTGTCGCGCACAGCGTTGGTTCTCGGCGGCGGTGGGGTCGCCGGAATCGCATGGCAGACGGGACTGCTTCACGGACTGGCCCACGCCGGCGTCGACGTGACCGGCCCCGACTGGTCGGACATGCTGCTCGGCACCTCGGCGGGCGCAGCCGTCGCAGCCCAGGTCAGCAGTGGTGTGTCGCTCGCGGACCTCTACGACAAGCAGGTTCGGCCCGAATTGCAGATCGACGAGCCGCGCCCGAACGTGTCGATCGATTCGTTGAACGAGCTGCTCGACACGGCAGCCGAGCGGGCCGCCGGCGACCGTCAGCGCTTCGCCCGCTACGTCGGTACCGCCGCACTGGCGGCGTCGACACCGTCCGAAGCCGAACGGCGTGCGGTGATCGCACACCGGCTGCCGTCGCACGAGTGGCCGGACCGCGATCTCAGGGTCGTGGCGGTGGACGCGGAGTCGGGCCGACACCGCGTGCTGAACCGTGATTCCGGAGTGCGATTGGTCGACGCTGTCGCGGCCAGCTGCGCCATCCCGGGAATGTGGCCACCGGTGACGATAGGCGTGCACCGTTATGTCGACGGAGGCGTTCGATCCAGCGAGAACGCCGACCTCGCAGTCGGTTTCGCGAAAGTCCTGATCCTGCAGGTCGGCGTCATCGATGCCGGGCAGGATCCGTCGGCGGCCGAGCGTGAACGCTTGATCGCGGGAGGTTCGAGCGTCGAGGTCATCCGGCCCGACGCCGAAACCCTGTCCGTCATCGGACCCGACCCCACGGACCCGGCTGTGCGTTCTGCAGCCGCCGAGGCGGGCTTCCGTCAAGGCAGTGCGGCCAGCGAGGCGCTTCGCAGTTTCAAGCGGGCCTGACCTTCGGTTCAGGTGCTTCGGCTCAGGCGTCGTGCAGTCCGAAGAGGGTTGCGCCGTTGTGGTAGCAGACATCTCGAACCCAGTCGTCGCCCAGATCGAGTCGACGGACGGCCCCCAGCGCATCGAGATACGGGTACGGGATGTTGGGAAAGTCGCTTCCGAACAAGATGCGGTCCTGCAGATCCAGTAGACGCGATCTCTCGGCGACCGGAAACGGCCACGCCGACTCGGAGAAATCGGTGAAGGACATGGTGGTGTCCAGCCGTACCTCCTGGTGAAGCGTCGCGAGATCGAGGAATTCGGTGTACTCGGGCATGCCCATGTGCGCGATGATCAACGGCAAGCGCGGAAAGCGTCGAAGCAGTGCCGCGATCGGCTCAGGCCCGGTGTGATCGCCGGGTGCAGGGCCGGAACCGCAGTGGATGACGACGGGTATCGCCGCATCCTCGATGGCGCCCCATACGGGATCCAGCATCGAATCGCCGGGAGAGTAGTTCCCGACCTGGATGTGCGACTTGAAGATTCGGGTCCCGGAGGCAATCGCGTCGGCGACATACCGTCCCGCGTCGGGCTCGGGATAGAACGTTGCCGTCCGAAGGCAATCCGGTGTGCGTTGCGCAAAATCTGCACCCCACGAATTCAGCCACGCGGCCATCCCCGGCTTGTGCGGATAGATCATCGACGTGAAACCGCGTACGCCGAACTCGCGCAGCCGGTTCAGCCGCACCTCCTCGTCCTCGCGGTAGGTGATCGGCCAGTCCATGCCCACGAGCGGCCCCGCACTGTCGAAGTACGCCCACACCTTGTCCATGACGTTCTTCGGCATGAAGTGGGTGTGGACGTCGAACAGCCCCGGAAGTTCGAGCTCCTGCCAGAACGCTCGGACCTGCTCCGTCTCGTCCGTTCCTGGTTCGTCCGTTCCTGGTTCGTCCGTTCCTCGTTCGGTCGAGCTCGGTTCAGTGGGCGACATGGCCGTCGAACCAGTCGAGAGTGCGGACCCAGGCGTCGGCGGCGGCGTCGGGGTTGTAGACCGCGGGCCGGTCGTTGCAGTTGAAGCCGTGCCGGCCTTCTGCATAGCGAGTGATCTCGGTCGACACAGGGGCCGTTGCTGCGGCGGCACGCAGTTGTTCCACCTGTTCGACGGGAATGCCGGTGTCCAGGCCGCCGAAGAAACCGTGCCACGGTGTCTGGAGTGCGTCGGCGACGGACAGCATTGTCGGATAACCGAAGCGGGCTTTGTCGATACCGCCGCCGTAGTAGGTGGCGGCTGCGCCGAGCGTGCGTCGAACAGCGGTGTGGAAGGCAACCGATCCGCCCATGCAGAACCCGATGATCGCGGACTGGGCCGGTTCGAAGCCTCGGGCGGCGATGTCACCGAGGGCCGCGTCGACGTCGGCATCGACCTCGGTGGCCTGCAGCGCGCCGATGGACGCCATCGCCGAGTCCATGTCGGTGTAATCGTGAATCTGCTTGTCCTGGCGGTGGAAGAGATGGGGTGCGACGGCTACCCAGCCGGCGTCGGCGAGGCGCCGGCAGATGTCGACGATGTGGGTGGTCACTCCGAAGGCTTCCTGGACGACGACGATGCCTCCGCGCGCCGGCCCGGACGGTGTTTCGACGGTGAGGGGGGTACTCATGAGTCGATTCGATCACATCGACTTGTACGGTGGGATCGAGGTACGTAGATCGTCGGCATTCCCCCTGGCAGCAGATCTTCCGAGAGGACAGCACATGCGCGCGGTACACATCACGAGTCTCGACGGCCCGGAATCGGTGCAGATCGTCGACATCGACGAACCCGCGGTTCGCGACGACGCGTTGGTGATCGACGTCGAGGCGGCGGGCGTCGCGTACCCGGATGCGCTGCTGACCAGGGGGCTGTACCAGTACAAGCCGGAACTACCGTTCGTTCCCGGCAGCGAGATCGCCGGGATCGTGCGCTCGGCGCCGGAGGGATCGGGGTTCGCCCCTGGCGACCGTGTCGCCGCGCTGACCGGACTGTCCGACGGTATGGCGGAGGTCGCCGTCGTCTCGCCCGACACCGTGTTTCCACTACCCGACGCCGTGTCGCTCACGGCAGGGGCGGGTGTGCTCTTCAACGACCTGACGGTGCACTTCGCGCTTCGCGAACGAGGGCGATTGGCCGAGGGCGAGACCGTGCTGGTGCACGGCGCTGCAGGCGGTATCGGAACGTCTGCGCTGCGGTTGGCGCCGGTACTCGGAGCGTCGCGCGTGATCGCGGTCGTCAGCACCGAGGCAAAGGGTGAGATCGCGAGGGCTGCAGGCGCCACCGACGTCGTGCTCACCGCGGACGCGGACGGAACAGGATGGAAGGACGCCGTCAAGAAGCTGACCGACGGCAGAGGCGTCGACCTCGTCGTCGATCCTGTCGGCGGTGATCGGTTCACCGACAGCATCAGGAGTTTGGCGCCGTCGGGACGCATCCTGGTGCTCGGTTTCACGGGCGGCGAGATCCCGACAGTGAAGGTGAATCGCCTGTTGCTCAACAACGTCGACGTCGTCGGTGTCGGTTGGGGCGCATGGTGGATGACGCGGCCGGGGTACCTCGCGACTCAGTGGGCGGAGCTGGAACCGCTGCTGGCGTCGGGAGAACTGACCGCCCCGGAGCCGACGGTGTTCTCGATCGACAAGGCATCCGATGCCATACTGTCACTCGAAAATCGCACCGCCGCAGGAAAAGTGGTTCTACAACTGAAGTAGCCGGCAGTTCCACTCCGGTTCAATCGGGAAGTTCCACTCCGCGTGCTGTGGACAACGCAGCGATCTCCGCGGGGAAGACGTTCTTGAAGACGAACGGGTCGGTCCCGAGCGCCCAGTTCGGGGCCAGTTCGATCGCGTACCGCTCGAAATATCCGAGTTGCTTGCCGACGAGAATGAGTTCCTCGGGACTCGACGTTCGGTACTGCTTGCCCATTCCGACGAGAGCCTTGATGAAATCGGTCAGGCTGAAGTGCGCCAACGTGTCCGACAGCATCGGTGCGAACACGGCCTGAAGGATGAGTCCGACCTCGGCGTCGGTGCCCACGTCGTCGGTGACGATGCCGAGACGCTTGACGCTGCCCGCGAGGCGGGTGAAATCGCCGTCGACGACAGTGGCGTGGAACAAGTCCTGCAGGAGCATCCGCCACTGTTCGTCGAGTTCGCCCATCACGCCGAAGTCGAGGAAGGACACGCGTCCGTCGTCGAGCACCCAGACGTTGCCCGCATGGACGTCGCCGTGGAAGAGGCCGTGCAGCACAAGCGCTTCCATCCACACCTTCGCGGCTCGCCGGACGACGAGTTCCGACGCGTCGCCCGGCGTGCACTGGTCGAGCGGTGAACCGTGCATTCGTTCCATGCAGATCACGCGGCTGCCGCAGTATTCGGTGAACACCTCTGGCGCGGTGACGTACTCGTTGTCGCCGAACGCGGAGATCGATTCGCGGAAGCGTGCTTGCCTGCGCGCTTCGACCACACTGTCCAACTCGGCGAATGTGGCGGCGTGGAGGTCGACGATGATCGCGGATGCGTTGGCGGTCTTGAAGAACACGATGAACTTCTCGAGCGCCCGGGCGAAGATGTAGGCGATGCGCAGGTCCACCTTCATGCGGTGGTAGATACCCCGGCGCTGGACCTTCATGATCACTTCGCGGCCGTCGCGCAGGACGCACAGATGCACCTGCGCGACCGATGCAGAGGACAGCGGGACGTCGTCGAAGCGGCTGAACAGTTCCGCCGTCGGCCGTCCCAGGTCGGACTCGATGGTGGCGCGGGCCTGCGCACCCGGGTAGGGCGGGACCTCGTCGAGACATCGGAGGCAGGTGTCGGCCAGGACCTTGGGAAACAGTCCCGGGGACGAGCCCATCAACTGCCCGACCTTGACGAACGTCGGTCCCAGGACGAAGAAGGCGTCGACGACGCCCTCCGAGGCGTGAAGCGGCCAACCGCGACGCGGTGCGATCGCCCACTTTCCGACAGCCAGCACCTGATAGAACACCAGGACCGCGCCGATGACGAGCAGGCGCAGAAATTCGCGAACTCCGAATGTGCGCAGCGGCGGAGCAGGTCTGGTGGTGATGGGTCCGGTGGTCATCGCGCCATCTCCAGCGAGCCCGTGCCGAGCGCGGCGGTCTCCAGGCGGGACATGAGACGCTCGAAGCTACGGGTGTCGCCGGACGTGCGGGAGAGCACCAACGCTCCCTGTATCCCGGCGACGATCTCCTCCGCCAAACCCTGGGCGTCGTCGCCGTGTCCGAGTTGCCGCAGCACCGGCGTCAGCGCGTCGATCCAATCGCTGAAGTACTTGGCGACGCGGGAGCCGAAGAGTGCCCGCTCCTCACCGAGCGAGAACGCCGCGAACAAGCAGACCCGACGGCCTGACTGGAAGTACTTCGAGGTCTGCGCAAACATGTCGTGGGAGCGCGCGCGGGCGTCCGTCGCGGCACGCAGCGGTGCGAACACGTTGCTCTGGAACCACCGCTCGACCTCGTCGAGAACTGCCTCCGCCATCTCGGTCTTTCCGCGGGGAAAGAAGTGGTACAGGCTGCCCTTGCCGAGCCCGGTTCGCTTGCTGATCACCGACAGCGAGGACCCGTTCCAGCCCAGGTCTCCGAAGACACCTGCCAGGACGGGCACCACGTCCCGCCTGTCGGCGGTGGTTCGTGACGCTGCTGTTCGTGACGCTGCTCTTCGTGACGCTGCTGTTCGTGGCACAGTTGCTCCTCGAGGGGGTGCTCCCGCGCCGCGCTGCGTGGGAACGACCCCGACTGTACCTACCGGTACAGGCTGTTCACCCGGACCCCTTGGTTCCGGATCGTTCGTACAGGGAGACAGTCATCGGGACACTGCGTACTGCCTGGGCACGCGGCGCATCGGTAGGTCGACGATGCCGCATTGCCGGCGCTCTGTTCGGAGTGGCCGGTGTGCAATATCTGCTCGCGGAGGCGGCTACAGCTCTCCGGTTCGACGGCTACAGCCCACTGCACGACACCGTCAGCGAGCTCGGGGTGCCGGAGGTGTCCGAGTGGCACGGACTGATGAACGCCTCGTTCTGCGTGTCCGCGGCGTCGGTGCTCACGGCGGGACTCGTCGCGGCTCCCCTGCTGAGAAGGGGACGGGCGCAGCTGATGCGTGGCAGTGTCCTCGCCTACGCGGTCGGGAGTGTGCTGGTTGCCGTGGTGCACACGGGCGAGGGCAACCTGCACACCCTGGGGGCGGTTCTGGCCATCGGCGCAGGAAACGTCATCGCCCTCACTGTCGGTTCGGCACGGACTGTCGGTTCGGCACGGACTGTCGGTTCGGCACGGACTGTCGGTTCCGATGCGACGAGATTCCCGCGCTGGTACTCGCGCGCTTCCGTCGGGCTGGGGACGGTGGGGTTCGCGGCGTCGGCGTTGCTCCTCACGGGTATCGGGCCGGTCGGCGCGGTGGAGCGTGGCTCGATCTACACCTTCGTGGCGTGGGAGCTCATGACCGCGGCGACAGTATGGCGACGACCAGGACGGACGGGACCGATTTCTGCCGACAGCAGAATAGGTTCGGAAGATCGAGCGAAGGGTCCACACAGCTCCTAGCCTGGCTGCATGGCAGACGAACGAGCTATCGCGAAGGTTCTCCCGCTGCGCCCCGCCGCAGGTCGTACGCCGCCCGGCCCCGAACCGCTGGTCCGTGAGGGTATGGGCCGGGTTCTGCGTCGAATCCGCACGGAACAGGGCCGCACTTTGCAGGAGGTCTCGTCCGAGGCGCGGGTGTCGATGCCCTACCTCTCCGAGGTCGAGCGGGGACGAAAGGAAGCGTCGTCCGAGGTGCTCTCGGCTCTGTGCGGCGCGCTGGAGATCGCCCCGTCTCGCCTGCTGATGTTGACCGGGCGAGAACTCGCTGGAACGAACTCCGTCCAACGAGTCTCGCGCGGTCCCGCTCCCGTCACCATGCTGGCCGCCTGACCGGGGCGGAGTGGTCTGCAGCGCAGTCAGTTCCGATTGGTCGCGATCAGGTCTGCCAACCCGTAATCGACTGCCTCGGTGGCGGTGTAGATCCGATCGCGGTCGGTGTCGAGCCGTAGTGTCTCGGGTTTCTGACCGGTGTGATGGGCGAGGATCTTCTCCATCTCCGAGCGCACGCGCACTATCTCGTCGCGTTGCAGCGTGAGATCGGAGATGGTTCCCTCACCTCCACCTGACGGCTGGTGAAGCAGAATCCTGGCGTGGTTCAGCATGATTCGCTTACCTGGTGCTCCCGACGCCATCAGCACTCCCGCGGCCGACGCTGCCTGCCCGACGCAGAAGGTGGACACGTCGGGTTTGATGTATTCCATCGTGTCGTAGATGGCGGTCATCGCGGTGAACGATCCGCCGGGTGAATTGATGTACAAGCTGATGTCGGCATCGGGGTTGTCCGATTCGAGGTGGAAGAGCTGCGCGATGACGACGTTCGCGACGCCGTCGTCGATCTCGGTTCCGAGGAAGATGACGCGTTCGGACAGGAGTCGGCTGTAGATGTCGTAGGCGCGCTCGCCGCTGTGAGTCCGTTCGACGACGGTGGGGATCGTGTACTGGCTCATGATTGCTCGACTCCCAGTCCTACCTTGTGGTGCGGTGCCGATGGTCGTATGTCGTCGAGGGTGGTGACGATGTGGTCGATGAGGCCGTAGTCCCGAGCCTGCCCGGCCGTGAACCAACGGTCGCGTTCGCTGTCCGCCGTCACCGTGGACACGTCGTGGCCGGAGTGTTCGGCATTGAGGCTGTGCATCAATGCTTTCGTGTATTCGAGGTTCTGCGCCTGGATCTCGATGTCGACGGCGGTGCCGCGGATGCCTGCGGACGGCTGGTGCATCATCACGCGGGCGTGCGGGAGGCTGTAGCGTTTTCCCTTGGTGCCCGCGGTGAGCAGGAACTGGCCCATGCTGGCGGCGAAACCCATTGCGAGGGTGGATACGTCGTTGGGTATGAGCCGCATGGTGTCCATGATCGCGAGGCCCGCGCTCACCGAACCTCCAGGTGAGTTGATGTAGAGGCTGATATCGCGGCGAGAGTCGTTGGCGGACAGGAGGAGCAGCTGCGCGCAGATCCGGCCGGCGATGGCGTCGTCGACGGCGGCCCCCAGTACGACGATGCGTTGATCGAGCAGTCGGGACGCCAGTTGGTCGTCGAACGGTGACACCGCGGCGGTGTCGCGTTCGTTCATGGTGGTGTACATGTGCATTCCTCACTCGTGAGTGTCGTCGGTCCCCATCAGGCTGCGCGGTGGGTCGGCGGGAAGAAAGGATTCTCTGCTCCGAGCAGAGATCGCTGTGGGCATAATGCGTCTGACCAGGCGATTGGGTGTTCGGGCCCGTGGAGAGGTACGGTAGTGAAGCACCCGACGCGGGGTGGAGCAGCTCGGTAGCTCGCTGGGCTCATAACCCAGAGGTCGCAGGTTCAAATCCTGTCCCCGCTACTGAAAGAAGAACCCCCAGAAAGCACTGCTTCCCGGGGGTTCTTCCTTTGTGCGCTGAATGTGCTACTGCAGTCGAAACCGGACTATGTCGCTGACGTTGTCGATGGCGTCGGTCAGGGCCTGCAGTCGATCCGACGCGCCGAGTGCCTCGAGGACGTCCTGGCGGTCGGATTGGCCCATGGGAACCTGTGCGGCGAGGCGGAACAGGCGTTCCCCCGACGCGGCGGGAAGCTCGGAGAATTCGGGATCGTCCGGCGGCGTCGAGCCTTCCGCTTCGGCGAGAGTGCCGATCAGTCGATACAGCGCCCTGATCTGCTCCTGGAGTTCGGCGAACTCGGATTCGGCGACCGAATCCTCGGGATGATCGGGCCACGGCCGTACGTCGGCACGAGGGTACGGGTCGTCCTCGAGCCAGGCGTCGACTCGGATTCTTTCCCCTCCTACGCATTCCACGAGAAAGCGGCCGTCGCCGATGTCCTGGTGCGCGACGATGTGCGCCCTGGTGGCGACATCGTGCCGAACGTCTCCGCCCCCGGCCTCGTGGCCGCGGGCGATGAGCACCACCCCGAAGCTCGGGTCCTCGGTAGCGAGGCAGTCTCGCAGCATCTCCTGGTAGCGCGGTTCGAAGATGTGCAGAGGAAGCGGCTCACCCGGGAGCAGAACGCTTCCCAGGGGAAACATCGGAATCACTGCCACGGTCAGTCCGACGAGGCCGGCCGCGTCGACTGCGGAATCGGTGCGAGCTCGGACACCGCTGCCGTGCCGAGGAACTGGTCGAGCACCCGGAAGAACAGATCGGGCTCGTCCAGTTGTGGGAAATGCCCTGCATCGGAGAAGATCTCGACGCGCGAGTTCGGAACCTCGCGTCGAATGTTGTCCGCGTGCGACGCTGGGATCATGCGATCCTTCCCGCCCCAGACCAGGAGCGAGGGCAGCGATTCGAACTTCTCGAAATGCTGCTTGGCGCTGACGGTTTGACCGCGTGGACCGACGACGGCGCGGGTCGACGCCAGGAAAGCGGAGCGGGAGCCGTGGTCCGCCACCGTCTTGAACGCGCGCCACGTCTCGGTGGTGCTCTTACCGGGACGCACAGGCAGCCCCCATTTACCGAGCTGAGTCACCACGTTCTCGGTGTTCCTACGGACCCAGTCCGACGCCAACACCGGCAGCACCAGTTCGCTGCCCGGCAGAGTCGCAGCCTTCAGGAACAAGCTGACTTCGCGTCCGAGGCCGCCACTGCTGACGAGGGCGATCCGCTCCACGCGCTCGGGGAACAGGTAGACGGTCTGCATGACGATTCCGCCGCCGAGCGAATGCCCCACCATCGGTGCCGAACGAATGTCGAGGTGGTCCAGTAGATCGCGGATGGTCGCCGAGTGCGCACTGAGCGAGTAGTCGCCGGGTGGCTTGTCCGAGTCGCCGTGGCCGAACAGGTCCGGTGCGATGACGCGGTACTTCTCCGACAGCCGCTCGATCTGACCTGCCCAGGACTCGTGCGAGCCGAGAAGGCCGTGAACTAGGACCACAGGTGGACCGTCCCCGGCGTCGACGTACCGCAGGGTGTCCCGATGGAACTCGACCGACTCGAGCTCGTAGGGCGACGTTCGGTCTGGCATCGATCCTCCTCGCGCAGTGACTCTGGTCGTTCCGCCGGCTCCACTCCTGCCGACTCTGGTCGTTCCGCCGGCTCCACTCCTGCCGACTCTGGTCGTTCCGCCGGCTCCACTCCTGCCGACTTGGGTCGTTCCGCCGGCGGCTTCGATGCCCAACGTACGCGGATCGGCGTCCTCGGGACAGTCGATGCCCCGGTGAGCAGCGATGGAGGCCGTCAGTGACCGTGAGGCGGCACGACGAGAGGAGTGTCGTCGTTCCGGGTCGAGGTGCTGCACTAGTGGATGATTCCCTCGGTTGCTCGGCGTAGTTCGTGGTCGAGGATTCGAGCGACGTCCTCGGCGACCGGTTCGCGGACCATGTCGACGTGGCGGCCGTCGACATGTGTGATGGACAGGTCACCGGTGGCTATCGCGGCCCACGACCGGCGATCGTCGGTGTTCTCCGCCGTGACGATGACGCTGACCGGCCCGTTCCATGGCTTCGGACGATGGAAGCGCAGAGCGAGCGAGCCGATCGCCGCGAATGCCAGCCACCTCTCGGTCGTCGAATAACGTGCGATGCCCGCGGTGACCACCCGCGCTGCGATACCGACGCGGGTTGCGACGGTGATCTTCGGCGACGCGGCTGCACCTACGCCCGCCGGTGCAGCTTCGAGGGAGCTTCCGCCAGGAAAGCGGTCGAGCAGATGGCGGTACAGGCGGGGGTCCAGGAGAGTCAACCGCGCCACCGATCCGCCGCCGGCCCGAAGCTGGTGTGCCATCTCGAGTGCGATCCATCCGCCGAGCGAGTGCCCGGCGAGAAGGTACGGGCCCGTCGGCTGGATTCGCGTGATCTCTCGTACGTAGGTGCGGGCTGCGGCGCGGATGGTGCGGTCGGGAAGTGCCCGGGTGTCCATTCCCTTGGCCTGGATCACGTAGACGGGACGGTCCGGATCGAGCCGCCGAGCAAGCGCGGCCAGACCGACGGCGGGCACCCCACCACCTGCGACGACGAAGAGAGGCGTGAGCGCACCCGCGGTGCGCAGTGGCACCGCGATCGACTCGGCTCTGGAACGGGCCGAGTTGTTGTCGATGGACGCGAGCTTGGTGTCCACGATCGAGGCCAGACGGCGGACGCTCATGGCCCCGACCAGTTCCTCCGCCGACAGCACGATGTGGAAGGCGCGCGCGACCCCCACCGAGATACGAGTCAGAGCAAGCGACGTAGCGCCCATGGCGGTGAAGTCGGTGGTGGACCCGATGTCGTCGATCCCGTCGACCTCGTCCCGAAGGGCATCGTGGACGATGTTGGCGATCCACATCTCCGTCGCGCCGCGCGGCGCTTCCGTCACCGTGGCGGACTCCAGGTCTGCACCCTGCTCCGGCAGCCGCTGCCGGTCCACTTTGCCGCGTTCGTTGCGTTCGATCGTGTGTGTGCGCGTGATGTTCCGGGGAACCATCCACGTGGGGAGCTGGTCCTGAATGCGCGCCCGGACGTAGGCACTGTCCCGTGTGTCGCTGACGAAGAACGCATCGAGGTGAGGTTCGTCGTCGGTCGAGCGGGGAACGATCGCCACGTCTCGGACGCCGTCGAGTCCGCGGATTGCTGCTTCCACCTCGGCGGGTTCGACGAGGTATCCGCGGATCTTGACGGCGTCGTCGGCTCGGCCGAGCAGGTGCAACTGTCCGGTCTCGTCGAATCGGCCGAGATCGCCGGTTGCGTAGCGCATGAGCGGCCCGTCGCTCGCGAAGCGGGATTCCGTCAGGTCCGGGAGACCGAGGTAGCCGTCGGACAGGCATTCCGCGGAGACGCGGATCTCCCCGGCCACTCCGGCCGGTGCGAGCGTGCCCGCCGGGTCGACGACGTCGACGATCTTGCCCTTCGGAAGGGTCGTCGCGGTGAGGAAGCCCGACGGCAGGGGGTGGTCCGATCGGTACTCGCCGTACGCCACGCCGCCTGCTTCCGTGGTTGCGTACCAGTTGACGAAGGTGGCGCCGCTGCCGAGTGCGCTACGGAATCCGATGACGTCCCGCGAGTGCAGGGCTTCGCCGTAGGTGGTCACGACGCGCAGCGACGGCACGGCGTTGTCCGGGAGCGGGACGATGGCGTCGGACGGGCTTTCCCCTGCTCCCCCTCGGAAGCTCCGTACCAGCGACGGTGAGCAGTGCAACGTCGTCAACGACGACCGTTCGATCCACTCGGTCAAGGTGGTGGGCAGGACGGTGCGTGGGTCCGTGCAGTAGACCGTCGCACCGCTGAGGATGCCGGCGAACAACGTGTTCAGGCCCGCGCCGAAGCTGACCGGCAGGGCGTTGCCGACGCGATCGCGGGAGGACAGGCCGAGTGCCGAGCTGACCTCGTACGCCTTGGTCAGGCACATGCGGTGGCTCAGCAGCACGCCTTTGGCGGCACCGGTGGAGCCCGAGGTGTATGCGATCAATGCCGTCCGGCTGCCGGTGAGGGAGGGCAGCGGCATCGCGGAATCCTGCGTGGTCGCCAGGTCCGCCCGCTCGAGGCGGAGCGCCGCTGCCGACTCCACGATGCGATCCGCGCGGTTGGCCGGCAGGTTGGAATCCAACGGAACCAGAGCGTGGCCCGACGCCATCACCGCGAGCATCGTGGCGATCGACTCCGACGTGGAGGCGGCCTCGACGGCGATCGGGCGAGGATCGTCCCCTGCGAGCTGCGCGATCTTCCTCGCCGACGCATAGGTGCGGTGCAGGAGTTGGTCGAACGTGACCGCCCCGTCCTCGGTGTGGACGGCGACGGCGTCGGGCACCGCGTGAGCGACCTCGCAGAGTCGGTCGAGAAGGGTGTCCCTGGTGCCGGGTTTGCACAGCGGTGCGAGCGGCGCGTGGGCGGGCGCTTCCAGCTTGTGCACCGACATGGTTGCTCCTCGAGTACGGCGTTCCTTGCGATCGCTCTACCGGGAAACCACCCTGAAAACAATCGTAAAGTCTGTTTTACTCCGTACAAGGTAACTCTGCGGTCCTTTTGGCTGCAACTTTTCGTTCGATCGACCGACGAGGCCGCCACGACCCGTCTCATGGTTCCGTGATTGCCTCCAGAGGTCGGGTGCGGGCGGCGCGCACCGCCGGCCAGAGTGCCGCGAGGACTCCGACGACGGCCGAGCCGAACAGCATGGCCACTATCTGGCCCCACGGAACGGTCAGGAGACCGAGACCTTCGTCGCGCAGAGTTCTGACGAATCCCCATCCGAAGGCCACTCCGAGGCCGAGACCGACGATGGCCCCGAAGAGCGCGATGAGCAGCGACTCCAGATAGATCGTGCGCCTGACCTGGGGGCGCTGCATGCCGACGGCCCGGAGCATTCCGATTTCACGGCGTCGTTCTACGACCGACAGAGCGAGAGTGTTGACGATTCCCAGCACGGAGATGACGACGGCGAGCGCGAGCAGCCCGTAGAGGACGGCGAGCAGTGTGTCGATCTGCTGGCCCTGCGACCCCTTGAATTCGTCGCGATCCTGGACCTGAACGACTACGAACGGCTTGGTGGCGGCTTCCAGGTCGGTCCTGAGCACGTTCAGGTCGGTTCCCGGAGCGGCGCCGACGAGCACGACGATGTCCGACCGGACGATGCTCGGAGTCACCTTCTGGTAGACGTCGTTCGAGATCATCCACTGCCCTACCAGCGGGTTGTCCTCGTAGACGGAGGTGACCGTGACGGGAACCTGCTGCCCGTCGACCGACGTCATGTTCACGATCGAGCCGAGCGCCCACCCCTCGTCGCGCGACGCGGAGGACGACACTGCGATGCTGTCGCCTTGCAGCTCCGGCGACCCGGCGACGACGACGCTGTCGAACAATCCTTCCGGGCTCCCTTCGAGCGCGACGCCGAAGGCGGGCTCGTCGTCGATGTCCACCGACACCGGGTGAAGTACGGCGACGCGGTCGACCCCGTTCACTTCCCGGGCGGCTGCGGCGGCTCCCGTCGGGATTCCGATCGACGGTGGGCCGCTGAAGATGTAGTCGGCTTCGATTCCGTTGTCGACCAGGGCGTCGACGCTCGCTTTGGCGGTCGAGCCGAGGACGCCGATGACCGACACCAGCATCAGCCCGAGCATGAGAGCGAAGGCAGTGGCGGCCGTACGCCGGGGATTGCGGACCGAGTTGGTTCGGGCCAGGCGTCCGATCGGGCCGAACGGCCGCGTCAGAACCGAACCGAGGGCACCGACGACCGGCCGGGACAGTGACGGTGCCGCCAGCGCGACGGCGACGATCACGGCCACGGCACCTGCGCCGACGGTCGCTGCGGCAGCGCCGCCGGTGGATTGCGCTCCGATGACGACGGCAGCGGCGCCGATCGCGCCGATCACGACGCCGATCCAGGTGCGCACGCGCAGACTGTCACCGGCGGAGGCGAACTCCTCGCGCATCGCCGCGATGGGTGGCACCTTGGCGGCACGACGAGCGGGTGCGTATGCGCTGAGCACGGTGACGACGATGCCGACGGCGAAAGCGACGACGACGGTTCGAGGTTCGAGTGCCAGTGCCCCCGAGGGCAATCCGAGGTCGAACGCGTTGAGCAGTGCGCGCAGGCCGTAGGCGAGACCGATACCGCCCGCGAAGCCGATCGCGCTGCCGATGACACCGACGACGAGAGCTTCCAGCACCACGGAGCGGCTGACCTGGCCGCGGCTGGCGCCGATCGCGCGGAGCAGAGCGAGCTCGCGAACGCGCTGGGCGACGATCATCGAGAAGGTGTTGTAGATGATGAACGTGCCCACGAGCAATGCGATCGCGCCGAATGCGAGCAGGAAGTAGTTCACGAAGGACAGGGCTTGTTCGATCTCGGCCTGTGCTTCGTCCCGGACGTCGTCCGCGGTCTGCACCTTCGAGTCGGGTAGGGCGGCGGCGATCTCGTCCCGAAGCTCCGTCTGCGACACGCCTGTTCCGGCGATGTCGTAGTACTGCACGTGCTCGCCGTCGGAGAACAATTCGTCGGCCTGGCCCTCGGTGAACTGGATGCCGATGTACCCGCCGGATTCGACGGCGGTGTCGTAGATCCCGGTCACGGTGACGTCCACGGTGCCTTTCGACGGCACGAGAACCTGCGTGGTGTCACCCACGCCGAGCCCGGAGCGCGTGGCACCGCCCTCGTTGATGACGACGTCGCCCGGTGCCGTGGGCGCTGAACCTGCGATGAACACCGCGTCCTCGTCCAGTCGCCGCTCGGGCGGTAGGTACGCCTCGCCGATAGTCGGCGCGCCACCGGTCTGCACGGCAGCGCCCGAGGAATCCAGTACGACGATCTGACCGCTGACATACGGTGCGACGGCACGAACGTCGGGTAGGGACGAGATGACGTCGGCTGCGGAGACAGGGACGCCGCTCGAGCGTGCGTCCTCGGCACTGACACGGACGTCGGCGCCCTGGGCGGTGTCGGAGAAGATCGACGAGAACGTTCGTTGCAGTGTGTCGGTGAACACGAAAGACCCTGCAACGAAGGCGGTTCCGAGCACGACGGACAGGACGGTCAGTGCGAGTCTGACCTTGTGGGCGGCGAGATTGCGCAGTGAGACCTTGCGCATGGGATTGGTCGAAGGCATGGTCAGGCCGTTTCCAGACGCTTCATGCGGTCGAGCACGTTCTCGGCGGTCGGGTTCGCGAGGTGATCGATGACCGAACCGTCGGCGAGGAACACGACCCGGTCGGCGTAACTGGCGGCGCGGGGATCGTGCGTGACGATCACGACGGTCTGGTCGAACTCGTCGGCGGCAGCGCGGAGGATGCTCAGCACCTCACCGGACGAGCGGGAATCGAGGTTGCCGGTCGGTTCGTCGCCGAAGACGATATCGGGTCGTCCGGCGAGTGCACGTGCGCACGCGACGCGTTGCTGCTGGCCACCGGACAGTTCGCTCGGCCGGTGGCCGAGACGGTCACGTAGGCCGAGTCGGTCGACGACGGTGTCGAGCCACTGCGGGTCGGCCTTGCGCCCCGCGATGTCCAGCGGCAACGTGATGTTCTCCAACGCCGTCAGCGTGGGCACGAGGTTGAACGACTGGAACACGAAACCGATTCTGTCCCTGCGCAGTCCGGTCATCTGCTTGTCGTCGAGATTGGTCAGCTCGGTGTCACCGATCGTGACCGTTCCCGAGGTGGCCGTGTCGAGACCTGCGAGGCAGTGCATCAGCGTCGACTTGCCCGACCCCGACGGGCCCATGATCGCCGTGAACTCGCCGCGGGCGAACTCCACCGTCACGTCCCGCAGCGCATGGACCTGAGTGTCGCCGGAACCGTAGGTCTTGGTGAGGGCGCTCGCCCGGGCGGCAGGAGTGGAGCCTGCGGAACGACCCGGGTGGCCAGGAGTGGAGCCTGCGGAACGACCCGGGTGGCCAGGAGTGGAGCCTGCGGAACGACCCGGGTGGCCAGGAGTGGAGCCTGCGGAACGACCTGAGGGTCCTGTGTCAGTCATGGCATCAGTGTTTCAGTGTTTTCTGCATTTCCATATCGGGGAGACCACCCATCCGCCCCTAGTATGGAGAGATGCGCATCGGAGCACACGTTCGCGACAGTGCCGACCCGCTCGGTTCTGCGGCAAGCCTCGGGGTCGATTTCGTTCAGATGTTTCTGACCGACCCGCAGAAGTGGAACAAGCTGACACCGCATCCGCAGGGTGAGGAGTTGAAGGCGAGTGACGTCGACGTCGTCGTACACAGTTCGTACGTTCTCAACGTCGCCAGTCTGAACAACCGGATCCGCATTCCGTCGCGTAAAGCGGTGATCGAGCAGGCGTCCGCTGCGGCCGACATCGGCGCCATCGGATTGGTCGTCCACGGCGGACATGTCCGCGACGGTGAGGACACCGCCAAAGGATTCGAGAACTGGCGCAAGCTTTTCGAGCGTCAGGCCGACGACGGTGGTTTCGCGGTGCCGATCTTCATCGAGAACACTGCCGGCGGGGATTTTGCGATGGCCAGGCATTTCGACGACATCTCTCGTCTGTGGGATGCCGTCGGTGAATTCGGTGCAGGTTTCTGCCTCGACACGTGCCATGCGTGGGCGGGTGGGGAGGAATTGGTCGGTGTGGTCGATCGGATCAAGGCCATCACCGGACGAATCGACCTGGTGCACCTGAACAATTCACGCGACGAGTTCGATTCCGCTCGTGACCGCCATGCGAATCTTGCCGACGGAACCATCGACGCCGACGTTCTGGTCGCGGTCGCGGAGGCATCGGGTGCGCCGGTGATCCTGGAAACTCCAGCGGAGGGACTCGCGGCCGACGTGCAGTACCTGAAGTCGCTCTGAGGTTCAGGACCGAACGAACGCCGAGACGGTCTTCTCCCAGAACCTCTCGAAGTCGTCGACGTCCGCGCGAGTGAAAACTCGGCTGTTCCAGCGGAACTCGGCGTCGACCATGACCACTCCGTCGAGTTCGGACACGCTGCACGTGACCGAGAGGTTGTGGCGAAGGGGATCGTCGTCGCCGGGCGCGGTGATCGCGGCGGCGTCGGGCTCGAACGAGAACGCGATCTGCGCGCCGTGCTTGCGGGCGAGGGCGGGGGCTCGCTTCGCGGTGACGTAACCTGCGCCGCCGTCCGGGACGGCGGCGATGCGGCGTCGAACTTCGGTGAGAATCGTGCTCGGCGCACCGGTCACCGGGAGCCGAACCGGGTACCGGGCATGGTCCTGCCCCACGGTGCTGCACGGAAGATCCACGAGAACTCCGGACGAGGAGCAGCGGCACCGGTCGCTCTGCCACGCGCCGACGGTGGCGGCGAGGACGGCCAGGAGCGTCGCGGACGTCGGGTGCTCCGGCGCGGCCCATTGCGTGTGCGTCTCGGTGACGACGGACGAGAAGACGGTGTCGATTCGTTCGTCGGTACGCCTGCTGCCGAAGGTGCGTTCCTCGGGCGTGAGGACGGCGACCCAGTACGGAGCCTCCACTGCAGATTGCCCGAGCATGCCGACACCACCTCGAAGTTTCCGTCTTACTGTCGCAAGCCTTACCTAACCTTGCGCCACTGTAGCCAAAGCGGCGCGCATCGCCAAACGCGGGCTCAGGAGAGTAGACGAGGAACGGTGGGATCAGGCGGAAGAGCGCCGGCGTCGAGCTGGTCCTGTATGCCTTCCGACCAGCTGAGCAGCCCCGAGATGTTCAGCCCGTGCGGTGGGTCGAGTTCGTAGTCGCGGATTCGGTCGTGCCCCTGTCTCAGCAGGGACTTCGCGCCGACGACGTTGCCGCGGAGCACATGGGTCAGCCCGACGGCGAGCTGGGCGAGGCCCTGCCAGAGTCTGCGTTCCGGCTCGGGCGCGTCCTTCCACGTGCCTTCGAGGATTTCGTGAGCGTGGAACGGCATCGACGCGTCGAGCAGCTCCTGCGCTCTCGTGATGGCCTCGTCGGGAGGCAACCTCAGATCGTCGGGAATGCGTTCGACGCCGACGGCGCCCCGCGCGAGCGGCCTTCCCAGGCCGTCACGGGGGCGCCCGTTGAGCGGTTTGCCGGTGGCGTCGCGTTCACGGTCCGGCACTCGACTCTCACACCTCGCTGGTAGACGTTTCCACGGACTTCGCTCGTGCCGTCTGGGCTGCCCCCTCAGGAGACTTTCGGTCCTCGCTCGCGTGGACCGTCCGACTTGCCTGGGCTTCCGGCTCGGACCGGCGTCCGGACTGTCGTGCGGAGGTGACCGTCACGCCGATCAGGGCCAGCAGGGCGATGGCCGACACGGCAACCATCGTCAGCGATACTGCCACGTTGTCGTTGCCGAGCGCACCCACGACGGGAGCGATGATCGCACCGGAACCGAACTGTGCGGCGCCGAGGAGTGCGGCTGCCGTTCCGGCTGCTTCGCCGTGTCGCGACAGCGCGAGGGCAGGCGCGTTGGGCATCACGAAGCCGACGGCACCGAGCACGAACCACAGTGGGACGAGGAAGCCGAAGATCCCGCCGATCCCTGCAACCGCCAGGATCGTCATGACGAGAGCCGACACCACAGCTGCCGACAGTGCGCTGATCACGATGCGTACGGGAGTGAAGCGTCCGAGCAGCACGACATTCAACTGCGAGGCGCCGATCAGCGCGATCGCTCCGAGCGCGAACACGATCGCGAACTGCTGCTCGCTGAGACCGAACTCGTCCTGCAGCACGAAGGACGATCCGGCGATGTACGCGAACATTGCCGACATCGCGAGGGCGGCGACGAGGACGAGTACGACGAACTGGCCGTCGCGCAGGAGGCCGCCGTACGTGCGCACGACGGGCATGACGCCTCGGCTGCGACGACGCTCGGGCGGCAGGCTCTCGCGCAGAGCGAAGACAGCGAGAATCAGCAAGGCGACGCCGAGTACGGCGAGGACACCGAACACCCACCGCCACGTTCCGACGATGAGGATGCCGCCGCCGATCGACGGTGCAAGTACGGGTGCGACGCCCATGACCAGCATCAGACGAGACAGGACGGTTGCCGCCGCCCGACCGGTGAAGAGGTCACGAACGACTGCCATGGCGACGACCGCCGCCGCTGCCGCACCGAGTCCTTGCAGGCCACGGAACAGTCCGAGGACCGGGACGTTGGGAGCGATGACACAGAGAAGGGATGCGCCGATGTGCACCGCGGTGCCGACGATCAGCGGAAGGCGTCGCCCCACGATGTCGGAGACAGGTCCGATGACGAGCTGGCCGAGCGCGAGCCCGATCAACGTTCCGGTGAGCGTGAACTGCACGGCGGCTGCCGACGAGTTCAGATCGTCGACGATGGACGGCAGAGCGGGAAGGTACATGTCGATCGTCAATGGACCGAGCGCGATCAATGCGCCGAGCACCAGAATGATTCGCAGGCGCTCGGCGGAGGTCGGTTCTGTGGATGCCGACACGGCATCGGTTGCTTGCGTCACCCAACCGTCAGCAACCGATGCCGGCGCGTTGTTCCCGACTCTGCGGAAAAGTTCCCGGTGTGGCAGAGGTTACGTATCCGAGAAGGCCGGGAGCGGAGCCCGGCTCAGATTCGTCCGGACACCTCGGTGAGTCGTGCGATTTCGTCGGAGGCGAGCGACAGACGTGGTGCGTCGAGCAGTGCGGGTAGTTGAGAGATCTTGCTGGCGCTGGCGATCGGTGCGGTGACCGTCGGCTGTGCGAGAAGCCAGGCGAGTGCGACGGTGGAGATCTCCGCGTCGTGAGCATCGGCGATCTCGTCGAGTGCGGTCACGACGTCGAGGCCTTTGTCGGTGAAGTATCCCGTGGCGAGCCGCTCGCGTGCCTGTCCTTCCAGGTCTTCGCGAGTGCGGTACTTGCCTGTCAGGAAGCCCGCTGCGAGCGAGAAGTACGGGAAGACGCCCAGGTTGTTGTCGGTGGCGAGTGGTGCGAGTTCGCTCTCGTACTCGCGGCGCGTGACGAGGTTGTAGTGCGGCTGCAGCGCGATCGGCTTGGCGAAACCGTGCTCGTCGGCGAGCGACACCCACTCGCGGATGCGGTCGGCCGAGTAGTTCGAGATGGCGACGTACCGCACCTTCCCGTCTTTGACGAGTTGGTCGAACGCGGCGAGGGACTCGACGAGCGGGGTGGACTCGTCGTCGTAGTGGGCGTAATAGACGTCGATGTGGTCGCTCTGGAGTCGCTTCAGCGAGGCCTCGGCTGCAGCGGCGATGTTCTTCGGGGCGAGGCCCTTGAACTCGGGGTGCTGGCTCACCTTGGTGGCGATCACGACGTCGTCGCGGTTGCCGCGTGCGGCAGTCCACTTACCGATGATGGTCTCGGATTCGCCGCCCGAATTACCTTCGGCGAAGGCGGAATAGGAATCGGCGGTGTCGATGAAGTTGCCTTCACCTGCCGTGAACGCATCGAGGATCTCGAACGACGCTTTCTCGTCGCTCGTCCAACCGAACGTGTTTCCGCCGAGAGCGAGGGGGAAGATGTCGAGGTTCGAGTTTCCGATGGCAACCAAGATGACTCCTTATCTAGGCGAACTATTCCTGTGTGGCAACGCGGGGAGGTCGCCGGATTGTTCCCGCGGGGTGCTCCGGAGGCCCTTGGCTTGCGTATCTAGTGCCAGGTGTGGTCGACGAGCGGGGTGCGTGGACCGAATTTCGGTTTGATTGCCCGGCCGCTGATTTGAAGTAGCTTGACGGCACGAAAGCGATGCGGTGCAAGCGGTTTCATGTATTCGATCATTCCGGCGTCGTCGAGGGGGTGACCGAGTAGCGACCACCCGACCACAGCGGCCAAGTGGTAGTCGCCCACGGACAAGGCGTCGGGATCGCCGAAGGCACGTTGCGCGACTTCCGCTGCCGTCCAGATGCCGACGCCGGGGACAGCCCGCAGGCGACGTGTCGCATCCGCGAACGGCATCGAGGCGGCTTCTTCCATCCGGTGCGCCACCTGTGCGCATCGCACGATGGTCTTGGAGCGAGCAGGATCGACGTTGGCGAGGTGGTACTCCCACGAGGGAATGCGGCGCCAGACGTCCGGAGGGGGCGGAACGAACATCGGCTTTGGAGTCGGGCCCGGTGCGCGCTCGCCGAATTTCGTGACGAGCCTGCGCCACGACGAGAACGCGGACAGCCCGTGGACTCGCTGCTCGAGTACCGCGGGCACCAGGGCTTCCATGACGAGCCCGGTCCTGCCGAGGCGAAGGTGCGGATGCTGTCGGTGAGCTTCCTTCAGGGTCGGATGCTCCGGCGCGAAGCCCGACGAGTCGTCCTCACTGCCCAGCAGCGCGGGCAGAAATCCGGTGAACTCCTCGGCACCGGGACCCCACGCCTGGCTCCGGACGGCGGTGCGCGAGATAGGGGTGATCCTGTATGTGACCGGACCGGACGGAAGACGCGACGCTCGCCAGACGCTGCCTGCGCTGTCCCGCTCGAACGTGGGGTCTCCCTTGCCCCTGCGTAGATCCCGAAGGCACGCCATCGGGTCCAGCGGGGACGCCGACTCGAACACCGTCGAGACATCACTGTCTCCGGCGGCGGATGGAGAGCCTGGCGTGGTCTTCGGGAACATCGTGCCGCCGACTTTATCCCCTCCGACCGACACGCCGGAACTGGATCCGAGCGCCGCGGCCTACGCGAAGCCTCCGGAGACGGCGACGACCGTTCGGCCGGTGACGCCACCGCCGGAGATCGAGTCGAGAGCACTCGCGACGTCCGCCACGGGCACCTCGGTGGTGAGCGCCGACAGACGCTGCGGGCGCAGATCGGTTTCGAGTTTCTGCCACAGTGCCCGGCGCTTGTCGATGGGGAGTAACACGGAGTCGATGCCGAGCAGAGACACGCCGCGCAGAATGAACGGAAGCACCGTCGTCGGCAGCTGCGCGCCTCCGGTCAGACCGCTCGCGGCGACAGCGCCGCCGTACCGGACCGTGCTCAACGCATGTGCCAGCGTCTTGCCGCCTACGCAGTCGACGACGCCGCCCCACTCCGCCTTGCCGAGCGGACGCGGCTTGGCATCGGGATCCTCCGGCAGCCGGCCGACGACCCGCGATGCACCCAACTCTGTCAGCACTTGCGTGGCGCCTTGCTTGCCGGACGATGCGACCACGTCGTAGCCTGCGGCCGAGAGGAGGTCGACGCTGACCGTCCCCACTCCGCCGCTGGCACCCGTCACCAGCACCGGCCCGTCGGACGGAGTCACGCCCGCCGCCTGCAGCGCACGCACGCTCAGTGCCGCGGTGAAGCCCGCGGTGCCGATGGCCGCGGCCTCACGGGTGGACAGGGTGGTCAACGGCACCACCCACTCGGCGGGAACGCGCGCGAACTCGGCGTAACCACCGTGCTGCGCAGTACCGATGTCGTACCCGTGCGCAACGACGCGCTGACCCACCTCGAACTCCGGCGATGTGGACTCCGCAACGGTTCCCGCGATGTCGATGCCAGGGACGATGGGGTACTCGCGGACGACTCCACCCTTCGGCGTGATCGCGAGAGCATCCTTGAAGTTGACCGACGAATACTCCACGGCAATCGTCACCGACGGACCCGACACCTCCGGCAGAAACGACGCGTCGACGCGTTCTCGCGTGAGCGTGATGCCGTCGGCCTCCCTCGCCACCAATGCTTCGAACGACGACGGGATGGATTCTCCTGGCGCTGCAGTTGTCACGATTCGAGTCCTCGGTGAGTGCGAATGTGTGATCGACCCTGTCGGGTGCGTTCTCGGATGCTTTCCCACACTACCCATTCGGACACCCACACAGCCTCGAGAGGTCCTCGGCCCCGAATTCCGAGGCCCGCAGGCTCCACTCCTGCCTCCTCAGGTCGTTCCGCAGGCTCCACTCCTGCCTCCCCAGGTCGTTCCGCAGGCTCCACTCCTGCCTCCCCAGGTCGTTCCGCAGGCTCCACTCCTGCCTCCCCAGGTCGTTCCGCAGGCTCCACTCCTGCGCGGCGCCTGTTGTTTGTCGGTGGGGCGAAGTAGGGTCCTTCCCGTGATCATCGTGAGTACTGACGGTTCGTGTCTGCGGAATCCGGGTGGCGCCATCGGCTGGGCCTGGGTCAACCACACGGGGCCGTCCAACTCCGGTGGAGAAGCGTCGGGAACCAACCAGATCGCCGAGCTTCGAGCGCTTTTGGAGGCAATCCTCGCGCACCCCGGTGACGAGCCGATGCTCATCGAGTCGGATTCGCAGTACGCCATCAAGTGTGCTTCGGAATGGCTGCCGGGGTGGAAGCGTAAGGGCTGGAAAACCGCGGGCGGATCGCCGGTACGCAACCTGGAATTGGTGCAGAGCATCGATCGAGCAATCGCGGACCGCAGCGGACCTGTCCGATTCCGCTGGGTCCGTGGACATGTCGGCAACCACTTCAACGAGGCAGCCGACGCGCTCGCCGGTGAAGCTGCTCGCGCCGTCGCCTCGGGCAAAGCGGGCCCCAGCAAACCTGTTGCTACCGCTGCCAGCACGCCTGCCGCTGCCAGCACGCCTGCCGCTGCCGCACCTTCCCGTAGCGAATCCCTCGACGAGGTCGCTACTCTTTTCTGAGGCTCGAGCCGAACGCTCGCAGCGCCCGCACCTCAGTGTTTCGGGGCGATGCGAGCGTTCGGTAGTTCGGGCGCAGGAAGTCTGAACCCCGGTATCCGGTACCCATCGACCGTGCCGAACTGCCCGTCACGCTCCGCATGCTCCGCTCCTTCCCAGGCCTCGCGATAGGCCACGATGTCGTCGTGGGTGCGGCCCATGAAGTTCCACCACATCACTACTTCTTCGCCGAACGGTGGCCCGCCGAGCAGCAGCATTCGTGCATCGTCGGTGCCCGAGTTTCGCAGGGTGATGGCGCGATTGCCGGGCTGGAGGTATCCCAATTCGGCTCGGGCAAGGGTGCCGGATTCCGCGTCCTCGGGATCGGCGTCGTCAGCTGGGGGAAGGGTCTCGACGTTCACCGAGCCCTGGTCGACGATGATGCCGTGCTCGAAGGCCTCGTCGACGTCGAGTTGAACGGCACTCCCTGCGGGAAGGACGATCTCGGCGCCGAGGAGTGGTGTGAAAGTCGAGACGGGGGATGTCCGGCCCGCGAGAGATCCCAGGAACACCCGCAGCTCTGCGCCGCCCGTCGTCACGGCGACGGGGACGTAGTGCTGAAAGGCCGGCGCAGTGAATCGAGCGGACCCGGGCAGGGCGACCCACAGCTGCATGCCGTGCAGGATTCGGGTGTTGTCGGTCGAGACTTCCGAGTGGGAGATTCCGCGGCCCGCGGTCATGAGGTTGAGCTCGCCGGGGTGGACAAGTGCGTGCGAGCCGATGCTGTCGCGGTGTTCGATCTCACCGGTGAACAGCCAGCTCACGGTCTGCAGCCCGGTGTGGGGGTGCGGCGGGACGTCCATGCCTCCGGACGCGGATACGTCGTCGGGACCGTAGTGATCGGCAAAACACCACGCGCCGATCAGGGTTCGCTGTTTCGTCGGTAGCGTCCGCCGGACGTTCATGGCGCGAGGGCCGCCGAGTGGAACGTCGCGTGGGGTGATGATTTCGAGGTTCATGGGAAACCGCCTGTCATGAGATGTCCTTCTGCGCGAGCCTCAGTTTGGTGCACAGTGCCGTCAGTGTTCGCAGTTCCTCGTCGGTCAACGCGTCGCCGACGTATCTCCTGATGCGCGACGCGTGCTTCCGTCCGATCTCCCGTTGCACAGCGAGGCCGTCGTCGGTGAGGCCGACGACGGTTCCGCGTTTGTCGTTCGGGTCCGGCGTGCGGGTGACCAGTCCGAGCTTCTCCAGCCGTTCGCAGAGTCGACTGAGCGAGGGCTGGGTCAGCAGGATCTCGGCGTTGAGGTCGTGCAGACGCAACGTTCGCGTCGGGCAATTGCCGAGCGTGAACAGCACGTCGTACTCGCGCAGACTGATCGGGCCCCAAATGTCGTCGGCGGTGAACTTGCGCATCAGCGCCACCTGGGAGCGAAACAGCGCCTCCCAGGCGACAACCGACAGTTCGGTGCTAGACGGCAACAGCCGTCTCCTTCTCGGCAAGCATGCTCGCGTGCGTCGGCGGGTTCTCGGGAACCCCGGCCGGGCGTCGTGCGGCGAACTCCGCGCGCAGCGTCGGTACCACTTCCTCGCCCAGCAGATCGAGCTGCTCGAGGACCGTCTTCAGCGGGAGACCGGCGTGATCCATCAGGAACAGTTGGCGCTGGTAGTCGCCGAAGAAGTCCGCGAACGCGAGTGTCTTCTCGATGACCTGCTGTGGTGAGCCGACGGTCAACGGTGTCTGCTCGGTGAATTCTTCCATCGTCGGGCCGTGTCCGTAGACGGGTGCGTTGTCGAAGTACGGCCGGAACTCGTTCACTGCGTCCTGGCTGTTCTTGCGCATGAACACCTGACCGCCGAGGCCGACGATGGCCTGGTCCGCGCGGCCGTGCCCGTAGTGCTCGTAGCGTTGGCGATAGAGGTCGATGAGCTGAATGTAGTGCTCTTTGGGCCAGAAGATGTTGTTCGCGAAGAATCCGTCACCGTGGTACGCGGCGATCTCTGCGATCTCGGGGCTGCGGATCGAGCCGTGCCATACGAACGGCGGGATGTCGTCCAGCGGGCGAGGCGTGGAGGTGAAGCTGTCGAGCGGAGTCCGGAAGTTGCCCTTCCACGTCACGACGTCCTCGGTCCACAGGCGTCGCAGGAGTTGGTAGTTCTCGAGCGCGAGGGGAATGCCCTGACGGATGTCCTTGCCGAACCACGGGTAGACCGGCGCGGTGTTGCCGCGGCCCATGATGAGGTCGACGCGGCCGTCGGACAGATGCTGGAGCATCGCGTAGTCCTCGGCGATCTTCACCGGGTCGTTGGTCGTGATGAGTGTCGTCGACGTGGACAGGATCAGCTTGTCGGTCTGGGCGGCGACGTACCCGAGCATCGTCGTCGGTGACGACGGCACGAACGGCCGGTTGTGGTGCTCACCGGTTGCGAACACGTCGAGACCGACTTCTTCGGCATGCTTGGCGATGGTGACCATCGCCTTGATCCGCTCGTTTTCGGTGGGTGCGCGACCTGTGGTGGGGTCGACTGTCACGTCGCCGACGGTGAAGATTCCGATCTGCATGGTGTGCTCCCTGGCCGAATCCCTCGAACGCATTTTCATGCGTTTGCATTGACTTCTACTCTAACGGGAGTTTGCCGGGTGGTATTCCATGCCGGTGCCGAGAAATTTCCGAAAAACTTTCCATCCGGACCCATCCAGCCTTTCACCTGCGGCGAATGATGGATGAGACGCCCGCGGCTGCTGTCGCCCCCGACCGCCGTCAGCTGTGGGCGTCTCCCTTACTTCTCGGCTCCGGGACGTGTCGACGCCCGCGAATGCCGAAGCTGATGGAGCCTGCTCAGCGTCCTCTTCAGATCGACTCCTCCCGACGAGACCGAGCCGAGGCCTTCCCGGTGACCGTCGGCGAACTCCTCCAACGGCACCCGTGCGTGAAATCGAGTCCTGATGTCCGCGTCGTACAGGATGTCCACGAGATTCGAGAATCTGCGCACTGCGTCGTCCGACGCCTGGGCAAGTGCTGGTATTTCCCTGATCGTCAGTTCTGCGCCCGCGTCGAGCCGATCGACGATGGCCAGGTAATCGCCCGTCGACCTCGGGGCCTCGCACAGGTCCGCGAAGGACTCGCCTGCGGCAGTTCCGGTGGTGGACCAGGTTCCCGCGGAGAATCCCGAGGTCTTGGGGTTCGCGTCGCCCAGGGTGCGGTAATCCACGGGTCCGTCGACGCACACCACTCGGAGGTTCGCTTTCAGAACCTCGATGGTCGGGAGGAATGCGTCGTGAAACAGCGGATTGGGCAGCAAGCCGTCGGGTGGGTAATTGGACGTCGCGACCACGGCGACAGCTCGTGCCCACAGGGCGTCGAGCATCCGGGCGATGAGCCGTGCGTCGCCGATGTCGTGCACGTGGAATTCGTCGAAGCAGAGCAATCGGGTGGGGCCGATCAACGCGTCGAGCGTCGGTTCGAGCTGGAACCGATGAACGAAGTACGACGCGTGCAGGTCACGGAAAAAGGTGTGGAAGTGCAGGCGTTTCTTGGGCTCCGGTGCGGCGCCGAAGTATCTGTCCATCAACCAGGTCTTGCCTCGCCCGACGGGTCCCCACAGGTACAGGCCGAGCGTGTCGGCCTCGGTGAGAAGGTCGACGACGGAGTGCTGCGACGGGTCCAGGTCGAAATCGGCGGCGAACGCATTCCGGGGTACTGGTGGCCTCATGGGCGCCCACTCTACATATGTAGAGGAAATTGGCGTATGATCCACGTCATGGACAGAAGAGCTGCGATCGCGGACGCGGCGATCGACGTCATCGCCGATTCCGGACTCCGGGCACTGACCCACCGCAAGCTCGACGACGCCCTGACGCTGCCGGCCGGCTCCACGTCGTACTACTTCCGATCGAAAGCCGATCTGTTCGCCGCCGTGATCGCCCGGATCACCGAGACTTCGCGTGCCGAGTTCACCCACCTGTCGACCATCGAGGGTGATCCGGTCGAAGTGACGGTGCGGTACCTGGACCACCTCGTCACGGAGAGAGCCGCCCAACTACGCGCCCGGCACGTGCTGATGCTCGACCCGACGGTGTCCGACGCCGACCGCGCCGCGCTGGCGGGCAGCCTGTTCTCGGGGCCTGGTGCCGTCGAACTGTTCGGCGACGCCGAGGTCGGAGCCGGCTACATCGCGTTGTGCGAGGGGTTGGTGACCTCTGCCCTCGGGGCCCGCGCCGCACGCACGGAAATGTTCCGAGCGCCTGTTGTCACTTATCTGAAGGGTGCGGGGAAGCTCTAGTTCACGGAGTCGACGCTTCTCACCCCTAGCGTCGAACGGCATGCGACGACTACCAGGTGCCGCGCTCGTCTTGACCGTGCTCGCAGCGGTCACGTTCACTGCATGTTCGTCGGCCGAAGCGGACCGGTCGCCGGATCCTCGACCTCAGCCGTCGAACGGCGAGTTCGATCTACAGGCGCACCGGGGTGGACTCGGCCTCGTCTCCGAGAGCACCCTCGAATCGTTCACCACTGCACTGGAGCTCGGCGTGACCACGCTGGAACTGGACACGCAGATCACCGAGGACGGGATTGCCGTCGTCACCCATGATCGGCAGGTCTCGTCGAAGAAATGTCTGGACACGGCACCTGTCGTCGAGCAGGATCCCGAGTTCCCCTACGTCGGCAAGTACGTGAACACGTTGACGCTGGCGCAGATTCGGACCCTGGACTGTGGGACGTTGCGGCTGGCGGACTATCCGGAGCAACGAACGGTGCCGGGTGCGCGGATGCCGACGTTGGCCGACGTTCTCGAACTTGCCGCCAGTGCCCCTGGGATCAAGCTGAATGTCGAAACCAAGGTCGAAGCGGCAAGCCCGACGGAGACGGCACCTCGTGAGCAGTTCGTCGACACCGTCCTCGGCACCATCCGTGCCGCTGGGATGCTCGACAGAGTGACGATCCAGAGCTTCGACTGGGGCGCGCTGCAGCGGGTCCGGGAAGTGGAACCCGCACTACCGACCGTCGCGCTGACGAACGGTGAGTTTCTTCAGATCGGTCAGTCCGGGAGGTCGCCATGGCTCGGTGGCGTGGACATCGACGATTTCGACGGTGACCCGATTGCCGCGATCCGCTCGTTCGGCGCATCCGGATTCTCACCGGTTCAGGGAAATCCGCAGAGCGGCAAGGTAAGTGACCCGGACTTCGAGCTGTACGTGACCCAGAAGATGATCGACGACGCCCATGCCGCTGGAATTCGGGTCATTCCGTGGACAGTCGACGACCCCGAGACCATGAACGTCCTGCTGGACATGGGAGTCGACGGGATCATCACCGACTACCCGGACCGGCTACGCGCGGTGCTGAGCGACCGGGGTATGCCGCTACCCGCTTCGGTCACGGTAGGCGGCTGACCCGCATGTCGGTGCGTCAGCCGAGGTCGTACACGACTCCGGTGAGTCGTTCACTTGCTTCCCAGAGCTTTTCGGCGAGCTGGCGGTCTTTTGCCTTGCCGGAGAGCTTTGCCGGAGCGGGAGCGCCACGGGACTCGAACAACCACTTCGGGCCCGTGTACGACCCCGGTCCACCCTTCTCGAGTGCGTGGAGGGTAGGAAGTGCGCCGGCTTTCGCGGACTGCGAGATGATCGGCAGCCCGACGGCCGCGACGAGGGACGCAATCTTGGAACTCCCCAGGCCGTCGGGACTCGAGTACAACTCGGTCGACGAGATGCCGGGGTGGGCGGCGTTGCTCGTGATGTCGATCTTCGCGGCATCGAGACGGCGCTGAAGTTCCAGTGCGAACAACAGATTCGACAACTTGGAATTGGCGTAACCCCGCTGTGGGTTGTACCCGCGCGTGGCCTGCAGATCGTCGAAATCGAGTTTCGGTGCTTGCTTGTGGGCGACCGAGGAGACGGTGACGACGGTGGCCTTGTCCGACGCGCGAAGCTTGGGGAGCAAGTGGCCGGTCAACGCGAAGTGGCCGAGGTGATTGGTACCGAATTGAAGTTCGAAGCCGTCGACGGTCGCGCGCCGCGTCGCAGGCATCATGACGCCTGCGTTGTTGATGAGGACGTCGACGCGGTCGGGAGCCGATGCCGCGAAATCACGCACCGAGCTCAGATCGGCCAGATCGAGTTCGGCAGTGTCCACGACGCCGCCGGTGCTGTTGGTTTCTGCGGCAATCTTGTCCGCCGCTGACTTGGCCTTGTCCAGGTTGCGGCAGGCCAAGGTCACGTGGTCGCCTTGCTTCACCAACTGGAGCGCGGTGAAGTAACCGATTCCGGTGTTTCCGCCGGTGAGGATGACGCGTCGCTGCTTGTTGTCTGGCACCCGACCAGGTTACCGGCGAGTTTAAGATGTGGCCATGAGTGAGCCGATCGACCATTTCCCCGCAGGCACCGGACGCCCCGCAGCAGGCGCATTCTTCGCCGCCGGCTTCACATCGCTCGAGGCGTTGGCCGGGCAGTCGGAATCGGCGCTCGCACAGCTCCACGGCGTCGGACCCAAAGCGCTCGGCATCGTGAAGGCCGCCTTGGAAGCAGAAGGACTCGGGCTCGAACCCTAGTACGAGTCATTACGCAGGCTCCACTCCTGAATCCTCCTGCTCAGAACGGCGGTGGCCGGTACTTCTCGCGTTCGGCGACCACGGCGCGATGCTCGAGGAACTTCTCGCGGAGGTATAGCGCGTCGGCTCGGCACTGCGGATCGTCGAGTCTTGCGATGTCCGCCAGACTTGGTGCGCCGCCGTCGGTGCGCGGATTCAGGAGCCTCCAGAGTTGGCAGTCCTCGTCGGTGATGTTGGCTTCCCACCACGTGGGTTCGTACAGCTCGTCCGGCGGGTCGGTTAAGTCGTCGTGGCGGTCGATGTTGTTGCGGGTGTCGGATCGACGGGATGCGCCCCTCGACGTCGGTCGGGACGGCATGCGGAATCGACGGACGTGGACGAAATCCCCGGGGATGTCGACTGTTCCGAACGCGGGTGGGGTTATGTGCTGCAGCCCAGCCCCTGAGTGCCAATAGATTCCGTCTCCGTCGAGCTTGGTGCACGCCCACAGTCGCAGAGTCTTGGCCTGATGGTGGTACGGGCACAGTGGATGCAGATTTCCGAGAACGGTCCAGCCTCCGGAAATCGGATCTCGATGATCGAACGGAACGATGTGGTCGATGTCGCAACGGGCAGCCGGTACCCCACAGTTCGGGAACGTACAGGTGTGATAGCTCGCGCGAACCAGCGCGACCAGAGCAGCGCTCGGCCGGTAGGTGAGGGCTCCGGGCGGAGGCGTGCAGAATCCACCGTGTCCGTCGGGGTGCGGGCCCTCGGCGAGCGACGGGTCGAGTGCCACAGCGTCCATGAACGCAGCAATCGCCGCGGACAGCGCCGCTTCTTCCCCGATCGCCGATGCACGCGAATTGTCCTTGGCCCGCTGCGTAGTAGTCGGCAGAGGCGCTGGAGGCCGTGTTCGGCCGCGGGCGACAACCCGCCGAGCACGAGCAGCCTTACGCCGACCGCGCCGTACTGGATGTTGCGCCGGTGGTCTGGGATTCGGTGCGTCAGTAACCTTGGTGCCGCCATCGTCGTCGTCACCCCCGTCCGAACCCTCGTCCGAGTTGCCGGCACCGTCGTCGTCGAGATCGTCGGCCGATTCGTCGTTGTCGAGGCCACGGCGGTCACGTGCGGCGGTCAGGGTTTCGGTGAGCAGGACCTGCCAGCGGGAGTCGGTGGCGAGGAGTCGCACGGTTTCGGCGTCCAGAACTGTGCCGTCGGACAATGTGGCCGGCTCTTCGTTCAGCCCGAGAATGGTTTCGATGTCGATGTGAATGTTCAGCAGGTACGGTCGCCGGTTTGGGTTCTTGGCATCGACTCCGCGAAACGGGCATTCCTCGCTCCCGCAACGGCATTGGAGCGCATCTTCTCGGTGGATCAACGCGAGTAAGGCATGTCCGCGTAGTTCTTTCTTGGTTCGTGGATCTTTCGGGCAGACGGTCGCTACGTACTCGTCGAGGAGGGCGTCGCATTCAGCGCCCTCGAGCACGCTCATCTTCGACACCAGGGTGGCGATGCCGGAGTCGTTGCGGCGAATCTCGGCGCATCGTTCGTCGGCGAGCGCAGCTTTCTGTGCAGCCGCGGCTTCGTCCGGGTCGTATTGGAACCAGCGGCGCCAGATGTTCTCCCGCAGCGCTTTCGGAGCGCATCGCTGTGCCGCGGCGAGAATATCTGCCTCCAGAGCCGACACAGTCTCGTCGCTGGCGCGGAGCAGGGTCAGAACTACCGTTCGGACACGGCCGTAGTCGAGGTCCCCGGCCGTGAAGGCGGCATCGATTGCCGGCAGACGCCAGAACAGATGGTTGGCGACAACGATCATCTGGCGCGCAACAGTCCGTGTCGTCGACATGGACACTGCTGCTTCGTATTCGACTGTGTGTCGGGCGCGATCGACGTTCGGTTCCTCACTGCCGTGCTCTGCACCCAGTGCATGCACGTCCATCTCTGCGCACAGCCGTATCTCGTAGAGATCTTGCAACTCGTGGATCACCACTGCCGACGCTCGGTTCTCCGCCCGCCGTCCATCCGACAGGCGCGTCAGTGACCGCGATGCCGCACTGTCTGCATCGGATCGAACCTGCGTGGAGCCCCCCGGCTGTGCCATGCCACCTAGAGTAATCGAACATCAGTTCGAACGCAACAGCGAACGATTCCGGTTGTGTTGTCGCAGTGGTCGCTGCTGAGGAGCCGGTGTGAGACGCTGGGTGCATGGTGAGCGTGGGGGCGTGGTCGCTTGCGGACAAGGCGTCGAGACTGGGGTGGAAGACGGTCGGAAGACGTGTCGACCTCGACGGCGACCAGTCGTGGTTGCGGGGGCCGGTATCGGGTCCGGGCGTCGTTCGGGACAGGTGGCTGCAGCAGGAGGCGGAGCGCATCGGTGGGCGCGTCGTACCCGGTTCCTCGTCGGACGGTTTGCTGCACAGCTTCGATGCGCTGGCCGGTCCGGAGTTCGACCCGAGCGCGATCGACCCTCGCATTCGCGAATTCTACGAGCACACTGCTCGGTGGCGCATGGATGCGTGGACGCAGTGGACGACGGGTTTCGGGCTACCCGGCGCGGCCATCGAAGCGTTGTACGGCAAACGCGTGCAGCAGCTTGCTCTTCCGGTGCAGCCTCTGGCGGTGGCACACGGTGTGGACAGTGAGGTCACGGAGATCGTCGACGCCGGCGGCCGGCATGCCGGCTCTGCCTGGTTGCGAACTCTGCGGAAGACCGGCGACTACATGTACAGCGGTTACTACCGCGCTTCGACGCTTCCCTCGGCGTCGGGTCCGAGCGTCCATGTGACTTTCCCGTTGGAGGACGGCAACGTCCAGGTTTTCCTGAAACCGACAGTGGGCGAAGGAGGTTCGCTCGTTCTGACGTCCCCGTCGGGTAGGTTCGGGCAGGACGGCGCCTACACGGTCGTGTTGGACAAAGGTGCATGGTACGCGGCCAGAGCGCCGATCCACGAGGTCTTCCATGTCTACGTCGACGACGAGGGGGTGCTGCGGACCGATCATGTGCTGAAACTGTGGAACGTGACCGCTGTCCGGCTGCACTACCGCCTCACGCCCCTCGGCTGATCTCGGGTCCGATGTCCGCGCCTTCCTTCGACGAGATCGTCCGGGTGTTGCGCGCCGCGGGCTGCGTGTTCGCGGAAATCGAGGCTCGGCTCCTCGTGGAGGCGTTCGGCGGAAGCGCTCTGGAAAAGGCTGTCGCACAGCGAGTCGACGGCACTCCACTGGAACAACTTCTCGGGTGGGCGGAGTTCGCTGGTCTGCGGATATCGGTCGCGCCCGGAGTGTTCGTCCCCCGTCGCAGAACCGAACTCCTCGTGCACGCCGCGGTCGACGCGGAGCCCGGGGTTGTGCTCGACATCTGTTGCGGATCCGGGGCAGTCGCCGTTGCGATCGCACACGAGCGGCCCGGGGTGGCGCTGCATGCCTCCGACATCGCACCCGCTGCAGTCCGCTGTGCGCGTCGGAATCTGGAGCCCGTCGGAGGTCACGTCTATCGAAGTGACATGTACAGCGCTCTGCCGCACAGTCTTCGGGGAACCGTCGACGTCGTGGTCGCCAATGCCCCGTACGTTCCGACCGGGGCGATCGGTTCCATGCCGTCCGAGGCGAGGGACCATGAGCCGAGAGACGCTCTCGACGGAGGTGTCGACGGCCTCGACCTCCAGCGCCGAGTGGTCGAGGGGGCGGGGGAGTGGCTTGCTCCTGCGGGCCGCATCGTGGTCGAAACCAGCGTTCGGCAAGCGCAGGGCACCGCGGCGCTCGTCGCGGCGTCGGGTTTCGAAGCGGAGATCGTCAGATCCGAGGAACTGGACGGGACGGCAGTCGTCGGGCGCAGTCGCGGACGCTGATTCTGCCCACGGAGAACACGCTCACCACGGGGAACACCCGGAGCACACGTGAAGTTGAGTCCACATAGCTCAACCGACCGGAGGTGCTGTAATGCCCGAACCCATCCGCCTACCTGTTCTCTTTCTGACCGACCCCGTCGTTCTGCCCGGGATGGTCGTCCCCGTCGAACTCGACGAGTCCGCGCGCGCTGCCGTGGACGCAGCACAGGCTTCCAACGACGGAACCTTGCTCGTTGCTCCTCGGCTCGAGGACCGATACGCCGCGTACGGCGTGGTTGCGTCCATCGTGCAGATGGGACGGCTCGCGACCGGGGAGGCTGCCGCAGTCCTCAAGGCCGAGCGCCGCGCTCACATCGGTCACGGTGTCAGCGGGCCCGGTGCTGCCCTGTGGGTCGAGGCCGAAATCGTCGACGAATCCGCCGTCGACGGTAGTGGTGGAACTGCCGAGAGCACCCGAACGCTGGCCACCGAGTACAAGCAGCTCGTCGTCGCGATGTTGCAGCGCCGCGACGCGTGGCAGGTCATCGAGTCCGTCAACAAGCTCACCGATCCCGGCGCGATCGCCGACACCGCGGGGTACGCGTCGTACCTGACCGATGTGCAGAAGAGGCAGCTGCTCGAGACCCCGTCCGTGCACGATCGTCTGACACTGCTGATCGAGTGGACCCGGTCCCATCTCGCGGAGGTCGAGGTCAACGACAAGATCTCGAACGATGTGCGCGACGGTATGGAGAAGACCCAGAAAGAGTTTCTGCTGCGGCAGCAGCTCGCCGCGATCCGCAAGGAGCTCGGCGAGGACGAACCAGACGGCGCCGACGACTACCGCGGCCGCGTCGAATCGGCAGATCTCCCGGATGCGGTGCGCGAGGCCGCACTTCGTGAGGTCGGAAAGCTCGAGCGGGCGAGTGATCAGAGTCCCGAGTCCGGGTGGATCAGGACGTGGCTCGATACCGTCCTGGACCTGCCGTGGTCGGTCACCACGACCGACACGACCGACATCGATTCGGCACGAGCGATTCTCGATGCGGACCACCATGGTCTGGACGACGTGAAGGATCGTATCGTCGAGTATCTCGCCGTGCGGGCGCGTCGAGCAGAGCGCGGCATGGGCCTCGTCGGTGGACGCGGATCGGGTGCGGTCATGGTGCTCGCGGGGCCGCCCGGAGTCGGTAAGACGTCGCTGGGCGAATCCGTGGCGCGTGCGTTGGGCCGCAAGTTCGTTCGTGTCGCACTCGGTGGCGTTCGAGACGAAGCGGAGATTCGCGGACACCGGCGTACCTACGTGGGTGCGTTGCCCGGGCGAATCGTCCGCGCCATCGGTGAGGCGGGTTCGATGAACCCCGTGGTGCTGCTCGACGAGATCGACAAGGTCGGTTCCGACTACCGCGGCGATCCCAGTGCCGCTCTGCTCGAAGTTCTCGATCCGGCGCAGAATCACACTTTTCGGGATCACTACCTGGACCTCGATCTCGACCTCTCCGACGTCGTGTTTCTGGCGACAGCCAATGTGGTCGAACAGATTCCGGGACCTCTGCTCGATCGGATGGAGCTCGTCACCATCGACGGGTACACCGAGGACGACAAGGTCGTGATCGCGCGGAACTATCTGCTGCCGCGTCAGTTGGAACGTTCTGCGCTCACGTCCGACGAAGTCGACGTCACCGACGATGCGTTGCGAAAGATCGCTGCCGACTACACCCGTGAACCAGGTGTGCGTCAGTTCGAGCGTCTGCTCGCCAAGGCTCTGCGGAAGTCCGCGACAGCACTGGCAGGGGGAAAGGCGACGGTGCGTATCGACGAGGCGGGACTCGTCGAGTACCTCGGCCGACCGCGTTTCACTCCCGACGTTCACGAGAGAACCGAAGTGCCGGGTGTGGCAACCGGTCTCGCCGTGACGGGACTCGGAGGCGACGTGCTGTTCATCGAGGCGTCGTCGACGGAGGGCAAGCCCGGACTTGCGCTGACGGGTCAGCTGGGTGACGTCATGAAGGAGTCGGCGCAGATAGCCCTGTCCTACGTGCGATCTCACGCGGCACGATTCGGCATCGATCCGCAGGTGTTGGACCGCAGCATCCACGTCCACGTACCGGCAGGTGCCGTACCCAAGGACGGTCCGTCGGCAGGCGTCACGATGGTCACGGCACTGGTGTCGATGGCGACGGGACGGCCGGTGCGGTCGGATGTGGGAATGACCGGCGAGGTCACGCTGAACGGTCGGGTCCTGCCGATCGGCGGAGTCAAGCAGAAGTTGCTGGCCGCGCAACGGGCAGGTCTGAAGACCGTTTTCGTTCCCGCGAGGAATGAACCGGATCTGGACGACGTGCCGGCCGAGGTGCTCGCCGCCCTCGACGTACGTCCGATGACCGACGTCGCGGACATCGTGGATCTCGCCCTGGAGGAGGCTGCTGTGTCCGCAGTGGCGTGATGTGGCGCGTTCCTTGACCTCTACCTACATCGAGGTTCTAGCGTTGCCGGTATGAGCATGGAAGTCACGGCCTGGAATCAGCTGTATCGGACGATGCATGCGTCCGAGCAGAGCACGCAGTTCTCGTCGGTCACGGCTCGGCGGATCCTGAGGTTCGCCGAGCCGCACCGCAACAAACTGATCGGGTTCGTCGTTCTGAGCGTCGTGCTCGCAGTTCTGGCGGTCGCGACGCCGGTACTGGCGGGACGCGTCGTCAATGCCATCGTCGACGGCGACTCGTTCGATGTCGTGCTGTGGCTGTCGGTGGCGATCGCACTGATCGCCGTCGTCGACGCGGCGTTCGGTTTGGTGAACCGGTGGCTGTCGTCGAGCTTGGGTGAGGCGTTGATTCTGGATCTGCGCACCGCGGTGTTCGACCACGTTCAGCGGATGCCGATCGCGTTCTTCACCCGGACGCGCACCGGTGCTCTCGTGAGCCGGTTGAACAACGACGTGATCGGAGCGCAACGCGCCTTCAGCGACACGCTCTCGGGCGTCGTGAGCAACCTCGTCACGCTGATCCTGACGCTCGTCGTGATGATCGGGATTTCCTGGCAGATCACGTTGCTCGCGTTGATCATCCTTCCGGTCTTCGTGATACCGGCCAGCCGGATGGGCAGGCGACTCGCGAGGCTGCAACGTGAAGCAGCCGAACACGATTCCGCGATGAGTACGCAGATGACGGAGCGGTTCTCCGCGCCGGGTGCGACTCTGGTCAAGCTGTTCGGCCAACCGGACTTCGAGTCGCGCGAGTTCGCGGTTCGCGCAGCTCGGGTCCGGGACATCGGCGTTCGGAGCGCCATGGTGCAGACGGTGTTCGTGACTGCGCTGACGTTGGTGTCGGCCCTCGCGCTCGCCGTCGTCTACGGTCTCGGTGGTTTCTACGCGCTGAAGGGACAGTTGGATCCGGGTTCGGTTGTGTCGCTGTCTCTTCTGTTGACCCGGTTGTATTCACCGCTGACGGAGCTGGCCAGCGCACGCGTCGAAGTGATGAGCGCTCTCGTCAGCTTCGAGCGTGTCTTCGAAGTCCTCGACCTCGTACCGCTCATCGAGGACAGTCCCGACGCCGTGGACGTCCCCGACGGGCCTGCTGCCGTCGAACTACGCGACGTCAGGTTCGCCTACCCGTCGGCGGACAAAGTGTCGCTTGCCTCGTTGGAGGAAGTGGCGACGCTGGATTCTCGTGGCGGCGACGAAGTGCTGCACGGCATCTCGTTCGTCGCCGAACCTGGGCAGATGATTGCCCTGGTCGGTACATCGGGCGCGGGCAAGTCCACCGTCGCGCAGCTCATCGCTCGGTTGTACGACGTCGACAGTGGATCCATCCTGCTGGGCGGCAAGGACGTCCGTGATCTGAAAGCGGATTCGATCAGAGGTGCCGTCGGGATGGTGACGCAGGACGGACATCTCTTCCACGACACGATCAGGTCCAACGTTGTGCTGCCCCGGCCGTCGGCCACCGACGACGAAGTCTGGGACGCGTTGCGTCGGGCACGGCTCGAAGATCTGGTGAAATCTCTGCCCGACGGGCTGGACACCGTCGTCGGAGAGCGCGGTTATCGGTTGTCCGGAGGTGAGCGGCAGAGACTGACCATCGCTCGGCTGCTGATTGCTCGGCCACGGATCGTGATTCTCGACGAGGCGACGGCGTCGCTGGATTCGACGTCGGAGTCAGCGGTCCAGGCTGCGCTGTCCGAGGCGCTCGCGGGCAGAACCTCGGTTGTGATCGCGCACCGACTGTCGACGATTCGGGCCGCCGACGCCATCCTGGTGGTGGAGGCAGGTTCGATCGTCGAGCGGGGAACACACGAAGAGCTCCTCGCAGCGGGTGGCCGCTACGAGGAGCTGCATCGAACTCAATTCGCTACCAGTGGATCGTGATCACCCTGCAGGAGCGGGCACGACCGTCGCCGGGTCGTTGTCCGCAGCGGCGGCGAGCATCGGGGTGAAGCCGTCGATCGCGTAGTCGAGCGAGAGCGGGCTCGAATATCCGAGAGCGGACGGAAGGTCCTGATCGAACGAACCGATGTAGGCGGTGCGGTCCTCGGCGACGGCGGGCAGCTGCGCGAACAGTGGGTTGGCGGTGAGCTCTTCTCGGCTCTTGCCGGCGACGACGATCACGTCGGAGTTCAGCTGGGTGAGTCCCTCCAGGCTGACGGTCTCGGTCTTCTCCGGAACCTGGAAGCCGAGGTCGGTGAAGAACAGCGCACGGATGTCGTCGGAACCGAGGATCATGTAGCTGCCGTCGTCCATGAGGAACGTGAGTGCGAGCGTCTTGCCGGCGAACTGCGGGTTCTCGTCCTGCGCCGTCTGGAATTTCTGTTCGAGTTCGGCGGTCTTGTCCGCGGTTTCCTGCTCCTTGCCGAGGGCCTTTCCGATGACCTCGAACTCCTGCTGCCAGGTGGCAGCGGGTACGTCCTCGTACCCGCCGATGTCGGCGATCGTCGGAGCCATCTCGGACAGCTGGTCGTACTGGCCCTTCTCGATGAAGGAGTACGGCCCGAGGATCAGATCCGGACCGGCCGCCGCGATCTGCTCGAGGTTGAGGTCGGTGCTGCCGACCTCGGGGATCTCGGTGCCACCGAGTGCGTCCTGTGCCCAGGGACGCTGGCGGTAGTCGTAGCTCAGGTTGCCGCGGGTGGCCACGGGCTTCACGCCGAGCGCGAGAACGAAGTCCTGCTCGTTGAACCCGATCGTCACGACGTTGGACGGTTCGCTCTCGATGGTCGTCTGGCCGAACGCGTGGTCGATGGTGACCGGAAACGCCCCGGACTCGCCGCCCGACTCGGACGACGACGAACTGTCGTCCGAAGAGCACCCTGCGGCCAGGGCGATGGCGGCCGCACCTGCGGCTAGCTTGAGAACACTGGAACGCACGGAAAACTCCTCGCATCGACAACGTTGTGCGAGGTAAGGCTAACAAAATCGGATGGTCGTCCCGCGGGCTCCACTCCCGGGCCTCGAACCGATCGAACGTTCAAGGCCCGGTTCGGCCGGCCGTCAGCAGTTGCTGGGAGCGGGCACGCCGTTGAAGCGTGCGTCGATCCATTCCAGCGCCTGAGGCAATCCGAGAACTGCAGCGGTGAGGTGATCATTGCTGGGAACGAGCACTTCGGTGACCGGAACGCCTGCGGCGCAGTAGCGGCCGACCGTGTTGCTGATGGCCGAGACAGGAATGAGCGCATCCGTCGGGCTGTGCCACTCGAAGTACGGGGCCTTGGGGACACCGGGGTAGAGCTCGACGCTGTTCTCGTTGACTGCGGCAACCATCTCGGGGCTGTCGATCAAGTCGATGGAGTTGGCCACCTGCATCGCGCTCTTGCCCGCACCGACGGCGATGATGTCGTTGGTGCACGCATTCTGCAGCTGCGCTGCCATCTGCTGACCGAGCGGGTTGAGCTGCTCGCTGATCGGAATGCGCGTCGGGTACTCACGCTCGAGACCCAGAGCCGCCGCGAATGCGAGTCCGAAGACCGGGTGCGGGTTGAATCCGAGGTCGCGTGCCATGCGCTCGAGGTTCATCGGTGCGCCGCCCGCTGCGCTTCCGACGATGTTCAGCTCGGGTGCGTAGTCGTTCTGCAATGCCGCAGCCCACGCGGTGGCCATGCCGCCGCCCGAGTAACCGGCGAGTGCAACCGGGCTCTGCTGAACCTGCAGCGGATCGAAACGCTGGGTCGCCCGAATGCTGTCGAGGACGATCTGCCCGCCCATCTTGGCCGCGCCGTACGCGCTGTTCGGTCCCAGATGGTCCGCCATGTTGATGGTCCAGCCACGCTGCAATGCGACGTTCAGTGCAGGAGCCTCACGGATCATCAGGTTGGGGTCCTGCGTCCACAAGGCCTGCGACGGCGCGCACTGCAGACCGAGTGCGTTGATGATGTGCTGGTAGGACAGCAACGGCCCGTTCGGAACCTTGTTCCGCGGTGAGAATACCGTCGTCACCGCCGCGATGGGATCGCCGGCAGAGTTGGTCGAGCGGAACCGGATCTGCCACACGTCGGTGTCGAGGAAACCGGCGGGAGGCGGCATGGGCCGACTGGAGATGATGTCACCTGGATTCTTGGCCTCCAGGTCCGGCACGGGCGCATAGAAGACGTCGGAGATCGGCGTCGGTTCCAGAGGATTGGCCGCTGCGGTGCCCGTCGATATCACCGCGGAACAGGCGATCGCCGCTGCCGTGATACTGGCAGCCCCGACCAGTTTGAGTGCGCGCATGACGTTGGGTTCCCTCCCGAAAGCTCTGATTACTCGAGCGAATGTTGCTGTCCTTCTACCCCACCGAATGCGATATAGGGAAAAGCAGTCCGCTCGTTACGCCGCCCCCCGGCAGCGATCACCGAAGACTCCGAGATTTTATGGCACGCGGCTACAAACTGACCAGTCGGCTAGGGATCGTTCTCGAGAACCACGTCAGTCGGCTGTTTGTCGTCACGAACGCCACGCCAACTCGGGTGCCTGAGGTGCATGGAGTCCGTCCATTCGTAGAACCGAACCTCGCCGACGAGCGACGGTGTGACCCATACCGCATCTTTTCGGTCGGCGGTCGGGAGCCGTTCCTCGAACGGCGACTCGTCCGACTCCAGAGGCGAGAGCAGCGCGGCCAGAGTGTCGAGTGCAGAGTCGGTGAACCCCGTTCCCACCCGGCCCAGATACCTCAGTCCGTTCGGGCCGGGAATGCCGACGAGCAGAGAACCCAGACCACCGCCGCGCCTACCTTTCCCGCGTCGCCACCCGCCGACGACGACTTCTTGTGTTCGCCAGTTCTTCGTCTTGATCCAGGTGTGCGCGCGTCGACCTGGCTGGTACACGGAGTCGACACGCTTGGCGACGACGCCCTCCCAGCCACGCTCGACGCTGGTGGCCAGAGCTTCTTCTGCCGTGCCCGTGAGCGCCTCGGGCACCAGGACCGACTCCAGGCCGGTCGTGAGGAGTTCGAGCAGCTTGCGCCGGTCCGAGTATTTCTTCTTCACCAGAGACGTGCCGTCGAGGTGCAGTAGATCGAACGCGATGAACTTCACGTCGGTACCGGAACTCGATTGCAGCAGCTCGAAACTCGTCGATCCGTCGGCAGCGAACACCACGGCCTCGCCGTCGAGGACGGCCTCGTGGTCGGCAAGATCCGCGGCCAGCGCCGAGAAGGCGCGGAACCGCTCGGTCAGATCCTTGCCGGTCCGAGACTCCAGTTTCATCTCCCCGTGGGACATCCGCGCGACGACCCTGAAGCCGTCCCACTTGCCCTCGAACGCCCATTCGCCGTCGGGCAGGTCGGTCACGTCGCCTGCCGTCGCCAACATCGGCTGAACGCTCTTCGGTAGCTCGGGTGCATCCTTTTCTTTCATCAGGTGCATGAGCCACTGGTTTCCCTTGGTGCGGATCAACGCGAAACGGCCCTGTGCCCGAGTGCCTTTCAGAACGACGATGACCTCGTCGTCACGCCACTTCTCGAGTTCGTAGGTGCCCGAATCCCAGATGGTCACCTCGCCGCCCCCGTACTCGCCCTTGGGGATGGTGCCCTCGAAGCGTGCGTACTCCAGTGGGTGATCCTCGGTGTGCACCGCGAGGCGGTTCTGAGCCGGGTCGTCGGGAATGTTCTTGGGCACGGCCCACGAGACCAGGACACCGTCGTGCTCGAGGCGAAAGTCGTAGTGCAGGCGCCTCGCATGGTGTTCCTGGATGACGAACGTGTCGTCGTGGTCGTGGTCGTGTTCGTGTTCGTGTCCAGGGGTAGTGCCGCGAGGTTCGGCGGCGTCGGGCACGGGTTCGGGCGTCTTCGACGCGCTGCGCATGCTGCGGTACTTGGTGAGCTTGTCCGGCTCGCGGACCTCCAACGGCGGATCGAGGTCGGCAAGCAGATCGCCGTCGTCGTGGTACCTGCGCAGGACCTCCTCGAACCGAAGCTGGTGCAGACCAGGTGATTCCAGCTCGTCCCAGGAGCGCGGGGCGGCGACGGTCGGCTCAGATCTGCCGCGCATCGAGTACGGCGCGACGGTCGTCTTCTTGCCGTTGTTCTGCGACCAGTCGACGAACACCCGTCCGGTTCGCTTGGCCTTGGCCATCGTCGCCGTGATGCGGTCCGGTGAGCGCTCCTCCAGCAACGTCGCCACACGCTTGGCGACGGTCGACGCCCCCGATGTCGTGAGCGGCTTCTCCAGCGGCACGTACAGGTGGATGCCTTTGCTCCCGCTCGTGACCGGAAACGCCGTGAACCCGATCTCGGCGATCAGATCGCGGATCTCGCAGGCCACCTCGGCGCACCGGGCCAGGTCGACGTCGTCCCCGGGATCCAGATCGAACACCATGCGCGTCGCCGGTCCGGGCTGACTGCCGTCGAACCGCCATTGCGGGACATGGGCCTCGATGGCAGCTTGCTGCCCGAGCCACGCCAAGTCCGCCGTGGTGGAGAACAACGGATACGTCACCACCCGATCGGAATGCTGCATGTCCCGGCGATCCAGCCATTCCGGCGCCGACGACGCGAGATTCTTCTCGAAGAACGACGACTGCTCCACACCGTTCGGCCACCGCTTCCGAGTCACGGCTCGACCGGCCAGATGAGGAAGCATCGCAGGCGCAATCGTCGTGTAGTACTCGATGACCTGACTCTTGGTGGTGCCCGTCTCCGGGAACAACACCTTGTCCAGGTTGGTCACCGAGACCTTCCGACCTGCGATGTCGAGCGTCGCCATGATCGCCACCATAGTTTGGCCGTCGCCGACGTGGGACATGATGGAAGGTATGGCGACGATCAGTGTGACCGTGCAGATGCCCGAGAACCCGCAGGGCGCGTGGGACAAGGCGTCGGCCCTGGACAGGTTCGACGAGTGGATGACCATCCACGGTGGATGGTGCAGCCCGCCGCCGAAAACGCTGTCCAAGGGCACCGAAGTCGAATCCCTCGTGAAGGTCAAAGGCTTCAAGAACACGATCCGATGGACGTTCACCGAGTACAAGGAACCCGAGCTCATCGAAATGTCCGGCAGCGGAAAAGGCGGCGTCAGGATTTCCCTGACGATCCACGTCCGCGAAAGCCCCGGCGGTTCCGAACTGACCCTCGACGCGGAATTCGGCGGCGGCGTCCTCTTCGGTCCCGTCGGAAAAGTCGTCGCCAGAGCACTCGATTCGGATGTGAAGAAATCCGTCGCCAACCTCGCGGCGCTGAAGTAGAGGACTCCGGTTTACTGCGGAGTGCGCGGCTGCCGGGTGCGACGCAGCCACCACAGTCCGGCGATGGGAAGTACGACGGGGATGAAGACGTATCCCTGGCCGAAGTGAGACCAGACCGTTGCGTCGGGGAAGTCGTCGGGCTGGATGTAGCTGAGGGCGCCGATCGCGAGGACGCCGACCAGTTCGATGATGCACGAGACCGTCACCACCTTGCGTGATGCCTCGGTGGCACGAGCGAGCCCGACCGTCGCGACGATGTAGACCACTGCAGCGACGGCCGACAGGATGTACGCGAACGGTGCGACGTCGAACCGCGTCGTCAGCTGCACGATCGATCGGGACGTTGCAGCCACAGCGAACACCGCGTAGACGGCGATCAGGAATCGGCCGAATCCGGTGCGTGTCGCCTGCTGCAGGTTGTCCCGGGGTGACGAGGTATCAGGCATATCCGGCCCATATCTGGCTGAGGCGCAGCACCATGGCTGCGAGGGTGACGACGGCGACGAGCAGCACTGCTGTACCGCCGCGTGAGCGATCGCCGAGCGACCACCAGGTGCCGATCGGCAACAGCAGCAGGAGCCCCACGAGGTACGAGCCGAACGTGAGGCGATGTATCTCGCGGTCGCTGGTGAACATCATGGCGAATCCGATGACTGCTTGAGCGAGCACGACGGCCTCGGTCGCGGCGATCGTCCAGAACAGCGCCCGGTTGGATCGGTACTTCAGGAGTACCGGGCTCCCCATGACGAGTTTGACCAGAACCCACACGCCGACGATCAGGGACATCACGTACAGCAAGCCTGTGACGGCGCCGATCATCGTTTCCTCGTTCGAACTAGGCAGTGGTGCGGGTGGTCAGTAGGACTCAAGGGTATCGGTCCGCGCAGGTGCCTGGATGTGAGCCCTTCGAAACAGTGCGTTATTCCGCGCGTGACCATTCGGAAATGGATGGGGCTTGTACTTGTCTCATGGCCGAAGAGCATCTCCGGCTTCGATTCTTCTCTCCACCGGTGGCCAACGATTGCCCACTCGGTTCTCAGTCACCCGCTGATCGACAACCTCTCATCCCAGGAGCACTACGTGTCCGATATCGACAACGCCATCGCCGAGAACATCGCCAAGTCCCTCTCGGAGATCCCGCACCCCTCGCTCCCCAAGGGCAGCAACATCTACGGTTCCACCAAGATCTTCCCCGACTACAAGGCCGAGAACGGCGAGAGCTACTTCACGCTCGTGCACGGTATCGCCCACGAATCATCCGTCAGTTTCGTTGCCGTGCTGCAGGCAACGCGGGCACTGCGCAAGGGCTTCGAGTCGGCCATGTACTTCTACGGTCCCGGCGCTATCAATTGCCTTGCCACGCGCGGCTTCCCGACGACCGGCGACTCAGGGTTCCCGGGCGAGCAGAACATCAACGACTCGCTCGCGACGTTCATCGCCGAGGGTGGCACCGTGTTCTGCTGCCGCTTCGGCCTCGCGCTGCACGGTGGCCGCGAGGAAGACCTGATCGAGGGCGTCATCCCGGCGCATCCCCTCGACGTCCAGGACGCCCTCATTCACTACGCACGCAAGGGCGCCATCATCAACTCGACCTACATGGTCTAGGAGCCTGACATGTCTGTCAGTGCGCGTGTAGACCTGGCGTTGCTCGGAGTTCGAGGGACGCCGCCGGTCAACAGAACGGCCGGCGCCGGGCCCAGCGACGACGGGCATGTTCGAATCGATGGTCTCGGCGCAGCCATCCCTCGTAATCCGTTGAGTCCGTACGTCCTCGAAGAGGGGCGAATCCTGTTCGACGGATCGGACATCGGTCTCGACGTCCAAGCAATCGACCGGCCGAAATTCTACGACCTGAAGACTGCCGACGGAATCGCCTACGAGAAGATCGCCAAACTCCACGGAACCAGTGTTCTCGCAACCACCGTCGTGCAGACGTGTATCAGGTACGGCGCAGACCAGCGCTGCCGGTTCTGCTCCATCGAGGCATCGCTGGAAGCAGGAGACACGATCGCTGTCAAGACTCCGGCGCAGCTCGCCGAGGTTGCCGAAGCTGCAGTCCGACTCGACGGTGTCACCCAGATGGTCATGACGACGGGTACCTCCGCGGCGAAGGATCGCGGAGCGCGGCACCTCGCACGGTGCGTCAAGGCCATCAAGGCCGTGGTCCCGGATCTGCCGATCCAGGTGCAGTGCGAACCACCCGGCGACCTTCAGACCATCACCGATCTCTACGACGCCGGTGCCGAATCCATCGGCATTCACGTCGAATCACTCGACGACGATGTCCGTCGGAAATGGATGCCGGGTAAGGCCTCGGTGTCGATGGACGAATACCGAGCGGCGTGGAAGGAAGCGGTTCGCGTCTTCGGGCGCAACCAGGTCTCGACGTACATACTTGTCGGCCTCGGTGAGGATCCGGACGAATTGGTTTCGGGTGCAGCCGAACTCATCGAGATGGGTGTCTATCCCTTCGTGGTTCCGTTTCGGCCGCTCGGTGGCACGCTGGCTGTCGATGTGGATCATGCGGTCGCTCCGAACCGAGATGTGCTCGAGAACGTGACGCGCCGGGTAGCCAAGGAGTTGCAAGCGGCATCGATGCTCGGTGCGGATCAGAAAGCAGGCTGTGCTGCGTGTGGAGCGTGCAGCGTATTGCAGAATGCGGGTGGCTGATGTATGCGAGTGACTTGGCCGGTCTGTCGGGAACGGTACCTACCGAGGCCGATTCGCACTTCTTGATCCAACCGTGTTCGAGCGCTTCGCAGCTCGGCACCTACCGCCGATTGAGACGCGACATCTTCGTCCGAGAGCAGGGGCTGTTCGCCGGGTCCGATCACGACGACGTCGACGACGACCCGCGCACGGTAGTACTGGTCGCCACTGCGCCCGACGGCAGCGTGCTGGGCGGAGTTCGGTTGGCTCCCTGCACATCGACCGATCTGGGGTGGTGGGCCGGCAGCCGGTTGGTGGTCTCGTCGGCGGCGCGCACGTCCGGGGTCGGGCCGGCGTTGGTGCGGGCCGCGTGTGCGCACGCCGAAAGTCGCGGCGTACTGCGTTTCGACGCCACCGTGCAGAAACAGAACGAGACGCTCTTCACCAGGCTGGGATGGGTCAGACGCGCCGACGTCGACGTGCACGGCGCGCCACACGTCGCCATGTACTGGCCGATCGATCGAATCGAGCGGCTCGTGGTCTCGACCAAGGCGATGCTCGCGGGTGTGCTCGCACCCTTGCGTGCTCAACCACTCGGTCTCGGTGCCAAAGGATTCCGTGGCGACGACGGAGTCCCCGTTCCGGGGAGCGACATCATCGCCGCGTGCGACGCCATCCTGCCTTCCATGGTCGACCGCGATCCCGAATGGGCGGGCTGGTGTGCCGCACTGGTCAACCTGAACGACCTGTCGGCAATGGGGGCCCGGGCCGTCGGAATGCTCGACGCGGTCGGTGCCCCGACACAGTCGAGGCTCACGCGCATCGTCCGAGGGTTGGCCAACGCGTCACAGGCCTGGCAAGTACCGGTCCTCGGTGGTCACACCCAGGTCGGGGTGCCGTCGTCGCTGTCGGTCACGGCACTCGGAAGTACCCCGCGCCCCGTTCGCGCCGGCGGCGCGTCCGCCGGAGACGTCCTGACTCTCACCGCGGACATCGAAGGCAACTGGCGACGGGGTTATCAAGGTCAGCAGTGGGATTCGTCGTCCAGACGAAACTCCGAGGAGCTCACGCAGATGGCGTCGTTCGTCGCTCGGACGGCGCCCCGAGCCGCGAAGGATGTCTCGATGGCCGGCCTCGTCGGCACTACCGGAATGCTCGCCGAAGCGAGCGGAACCGGAGCCGTTCTCGACGTCGCCTCCATCCCCAAACCCGACGCCGCCGCCATGGGCGAGTGGGTCACGTGTTTTCCAGGGTTCGCGATGATCACCGCGGACCGTCCCGATGCGCAGTGTGCACCGTCGGGACCAGCAGTATCCGCTCGATGCGGCCAGCTCACCGACATTCCGGGCGTCGCTTTGCGGTGGCCCGACGGAATCACCACGTCAGCGGTCACGTCCACCGTGACCGGATTGGGAGAAGCATGAACGACACGACCATCTCCGTGGCCGCAGCCGAATTCGGCCGCGACATGGAACAGGGATACCGGACCATTGCCGCGTTGCTCGAAGAGGCGCGCAACCGCGGAAGTCAGCTGCTGGTGCTGCCCGAGGCCTGCCTCGGCGGGTACCTCCCTTCGTTGGGTGGCGGTGACGAATCCGAGGAAGCGCGCCGACGCAGGCTCGAAAGCCTTCCTCCTGCTTTGGAACTGGACGGACCGGAGTTGAAGCGGGTCATCGACATGGCGGGCGACACCGTGATCACCCTCGGATTCTGCGAGAAGGACGGCGGCACACGCTACAACGCGGCGGTCACGCTGCACGGCGACGGAATACTCGGTTCGTACCGCAAGGTGCATCAGCCGCTCGGCGAAAACCTCTGCTACGACGCAGGCGACAGCTACGCTGCCTTCGATACTCCGGTCGGCCGGATGGGTATGCAGATCTGCTACGACAAGGGATTCCCTGAAGCCGCACGTGAACTTGCGCTCGACGGCGCGGAGATCATCACCTCCATCTCCGCGTGGCCGACCGCCCGTACCGCGACAGTCGAGAACATGGAGGACGACCGCTGGAAGCAGCGCTTCGACATCTACGACCGCGCCCGCGCACTGGAGAACCAGGTGGTGTGGGTGGCAGCCAACCAGTCGGGCACCTTCGGATCCTTGCGGTTCGTGTGCAGCGCCAAGATCGTCGGACCCGGTGGCGAGATTCTCGCGGGCACCGGCGTCGAACCCGGTTTGGCGACGGCGACGGTGGATGTCCAAGGGTTGATGGCGGCTGCACGCGGAGGCGGAATGTACAACCTGCGCGATCGTCGGCCCTCGGTGTACAAGACCATCACGAAAGAGCCAGTTCATGCCTGAGATGCGATTTCTCGTGCAGTGGCCCGACGGCCGCGAACAATCCTGTTATTCACCGTCTCTGGTGATGCACGATTACCTGACACCCGGAGCGGAGTACTCGGTCGAGGAATTCGTGAAGCTGACCTCGGAAGCGTTGACGGTGGCCAGCGATCGCGTGCTGGCGAAATTCGGAATGCGGTGCACCTCCGCCGCCCAGCAGATGGAAGAAATTCACGACGTCGGCGCCGGGTACTCCTCGGGCGCAGTTCGTGTCCTGAGTATGTCGGGAGCTGAATTGTTATGAGCGAACATCACTCCGTGATCGTCGTCGGCGGTGGACAGGCGGGACTGTCCATCAGCTGGCATCTGACGCAGCGAGGAATCGACCACGTCGTCCTCGAGGCCGAGACCGTCGCGCACGAGTGGAAGGATTCCCGCTGGGACAACTTCACCCTCGTCACGCCGAACTGGCAGTGCGCCTTGCCCGGATTCTCCTACGACGGTGACGATCCCGACGGCTTCATGAAGCGCGACGAGGTCTACAACTTCGTCCGGCGGTACGCAGACACCTTCGACGCACCCGTCCGCGAACACGTCTCGGTGGTGAACGCACTCCAAGGCACCGAGGGCGGCTTCGATCTCGAGACCACAGCCGGGCCGATGCACGCCGACCACCTCGTCGTTGCGGTCGGGGGATATCACATCCCGACGATCCCGCGTTTCGCCGAGAAGCTGCCGAGCGACATCCTTCAGATCCACTCGTCGGAGTATCGCGGGTCTCATCAGTTCCCGGACGGTGACGTGCTGGTCGTGGGTACCGGACAATCGGGTGCGCAGATCGCCGAGGACCTGCACCTGGACGGCAGGAGCGTGCACCTGGTCGCGGGGACCGCTCCGCGCGTCGCACGGTTCTATCGTGGCCGTGACTGTGTCGCCTGGTTGCACGACATGGGCGTCTACGATGTGTCCATCGAAGATCAGCCCGGTGGCGTCGGAAAACGCGAGAACACGAACCACTACGTGACGGGACGCGACGGTGGTCGTGACATCGACCTGCGCGCGTTCGCGACCGAGGGCATGCAGCTCTACGGCCGGCTCCTCGGCGTCGACGACGGGGTGTTGCGGTTCGCGCCGACGCTCGAAGCGTCACTCGATGCAGCCGACGCCGTCGCCGAGTCCATCAAGGACAACATCGATGCCTACATCGAGCGTGAGGGTATCGATGCACCCACCGAGAAGCGCTATGTTCCGGTGTGGCGTCCGGAGCAGGAGACCACGGAGCTCGATCTGGCAGACAGCGACGTCACGGCAGTGATCTGGTCCGTCGGCTTCCGTACCGACTACCGGTGGCTGAAGGTCGGTGCGTTCGACGGCGAGGGCCACCCGACGCACAACCGCGGTGTCACGTCGGTGTCGGGTCTGTACTTCCTCGGGCTGCCGTGGCAACACACCTGGGGGTCGGGACGCTTTGCTTCCGTAGCCCGCGACGCCGAGTTCCTGGCCGAGCAGATCGGCTTGGAAATCAGTGCTGCTCAGCCGGAGAAGGTAGTGGTCTAGCTTCGTGACATCCATCAGGATAGGCGCTCTGGCAGCACATTTCGGTCGAGACGTGGATCGCGCGGTGTCCAAGATCGTCACGATCGTCGACAGCGCCAAGCGAGACGGACTCGATCTTCTCGTGCTGCCGGACGCCTCCCTCGGTGGGTACATCGACAGTCTCCGCAATCCCGACGTGTCCGAACTGCCGCCGACTCTGGACATCGACGGACCGGAGATCGCCGCCATCATGGCCGCGGCCGGGGATCTGACCGTGTGCGTCGGGTACACCGAGCTGGCCGGCGGGCTTCGCTACAACGCCGCGGTGTGTCTTGCCGGCGATGGTGTGCTGGGTAGTCACCGGAAGGTGCATCAGCCGCTGGGTGAGTCGCTCGCCTACGCTGCGGGGGACACATTCTCGGCCTTCGACACTCCTGTCGGTCGGATGGGCATGCTGATCGACTACGACAAGACGTTCCCGGAATCCGCTCGCACGCTGGCGTTGGACGGTGCTCGCATCATCGCTGCATTGTCCGCGTGGCCTGCGAGTGTGACCGACCGGGCGTCCAGTCTGCCCAACGATCGCCAGTCTCGGTTGTTCGATCTGTACGACGCAGCACGTGCCGCGGAGAACCAGGTGGTCCTGGTCTCGTCCAACCAGACCGGGGTGATGGGTTCGCTCCGATTCCTCGGACAGGCCAAGATCGTCGGTCCCGGCGGCGACGTGCTCGTCAAGACACGCGACAAAGGAGGCCTCGCCGTCGTCGACATCGACGTCGACGCCGAAGTCGACCGTGCGCGCCGGGGTCTGCACCACCTGGAAGAGCGGCGAGTGGATGCGTACCCGAATCTGTTGAACGAGAAAGGATCAGGAAGTTGAAGGTGGCACTCCTGACGTACTCGTCCAAGCCGCGCGGCGGAGTGGTGCACACGCTTCATCTGGCCGAAGCGCTCGCCCGCGCCGGCGAGGACGTCACCGTGTGGTCGCTGGGTCGAGGCGGCGATGCGGCATTCTTCCGTCCCGTCGATCCGTCGGTGACGGTCAGAATGGTTCCGTTCGAGGCCCGCGAGAACGAAACCGTCGGAGACAGGATTCTTCGTTCGATCGACGTTCTGGGGCAGGCATTCTCGCGCGAGGAGTACGACATCGTCCACGCGCAGGACTGCATCTCGGCGAATGCCGTGGGGCAGTGCATCCGGACTATCCACCACCTCGACACGTTCACGACCCCCGCGCTGGCTGCGTGCCACGAGCGCGCGATCACGGAGCCTCGTGCGCGGATCTGCGTATCGGCCGCCGTGGCCGAAGAAGTACGAGCCGGTTGGGGTTTCACACCCACGGTGATTCCGAACGGAGTGGATGCGCAGCGCTTCGACGCCGCAGCGAGGTCGAGGGGAACCCAGTGGCGGGACAAGCTCGGGAAGTACGTCCTGGCGGTGGGCGGCATCGAGCCTCGAAAAGGGTCACTGGACCTGCTCGACGCCTTCTCGTTGCTGAACAGGCCGGACTTCTCGCTCGTGTTCGCCGGAGGGGAAACACTGTTCGACTACCGCGACTACCGGCATGAATTCGATTCGCGGGCAGCAGAACTGGGAATCGAACCGGTCGTGCTCGGCGTCGTCGACGACGAGGAACTGCCGCACCTGGTCGCGCAGGCGAGCGTTCTTCCGTTCTTCTCGACGAAAGAGGGCTTCGGTCTGGCCGCCATGGAAGCGCTCGCGGCAGGCACACCCGTCGTCGCCCGCGACCTGCCGGTACTGCGTGAGGTGTTCGCGGACGCCGTCACGTACGCGACGAGCCCACAGGACATGGCGTCGGGACTGGCGGATGCGATCGATCACGGCCACGACCCGGACGTCGGTCGCGCCCTTGCGCGCAGCCTGACGTGGGACGAAGCAGCACGCAGGCACCTCGACTTCTATCGGTCGGTCCTCACATAGGGTCAGTCTCTTCTGTTCCTTCGCAGTGCGTGCGGCTTGAGCTTGTGGAAGCCGCGAACACGAAGGGAGCGAAGAGACTTGAGGTAGAACTCGGAATCTTCCCTCAGCAGTTCCGTCAGCGTCGTGTCCACCAGGATGGTTCCCGGGTGCGCCGAGCTGGTCAGGCGCGCAGCCATGTTGACGACCGAACCGTAGAGGTCGCCGTAACGGGCAAGCACCGGTCCCCAGGCGATTCCGACGCGGAGCTCGGGCATGTCCTCGTAGGTCGCGAACGCATCCTGGAGATCGAGGGCGATGTGGGCGGCGTCCTCGGGCGTCTGCGCACTGAACATCACTTCGTCGCCGACGTTCTTGATCACCGAACCACGACCGCGCGCAATGATGTTGGTGGCCACGGACTCGAACTGCTCGAGCAGTTCGGTGAGCTCGTCGATGGCGAGGCGTCGCGTCAGGCTGGTGTATCCGACCATGTCGGCGAAACCGACGGCCAAGGTACGGCTGGTGGTCTCCTCGCCCGGATCGGCGATGGCGCGGCCGGCGGTGGCCGCCAGATGCCTGCGCCAGGTGTAGGACTGTAGGGCTTCGAGCGTCGGCACCGTCTGCGCCGCGATCTCGCGCGCGTCGCGGCGGATGGCGTCGAGGTCTGCGGGGCTCGCGAGCTCGTCCGCGTCCCGGCCCTCGGCGTCACGTCCCTCGGCGACGCGGTCGTGTATGTGACTGTTCACAACGCCCACTTGCCATTCGGTGAGCCTGGACATCGTCTGACCGAGGGTGCGCGCGATGGCGACCTCCATGTCCGGACGGATGACCTTCTGCTCGGTGAGACCGGTGATCATGCGCAGAGCATCGAGGTCCGCGTCGGTGTACACGACGGCATCGGCGTCGGTGTGAACCGGGAAGCCCATCGCGATCCACAATTGAATGACTCGCTCGAGCGGTATCCCGGATTTCTCGACGATATCCGTGCGCGTGTATTTCGGTGTTCCCCCCAGCAGATTTTTTTCGATTTCTCTCTGCACGACCGAGTTGATCTGTTCTTCAGGCATATCCCAGCGTTCTGTCGAAAAAGGACCGGACGTCGTCGATGTAGTTGTCGATCTTCTCGGGAACCCAGTCCTCGGTGGAGATGGGCTCGCCGACGGTGACATCGACCGTACCGGAGTGCGCGGTGAAATCCTTCTTCCACATCACGTCGCCTGCGTTGTGGATGACGATGGGAACGATGGGTACGCCGGCCTGCATCGCGAGGTGGAAGCCGCCCTTCTTGAACCGGCCGAGCCGCGACGTCGGCATCCGGGTGCCCTCGGGCGCGATCGCCACGGAAATGCCGGAATGCAACTTCTCGATGGCCGGGGCCATGGCCTCTCTGGCCTGGGCTGGATCGCCGCGGTCGATGTAGGCGACGTCGAAGATCTTGCCGAGGAGAGCGAAGCGCGGGTCGCGTTCGAGTTCCCGCTTGGCGACGGCGGTGATGTCGCGACGGAGGATCGACGCCACGATGATCGAATCCGCGGTGCTTTGGTGATTGAACATGAACACCGCAGGCCGAGCGGACCACGCGTTCTCGGTGCCGACGACGTTCAACTTCACGCCCGCGAGCGTCAGCGCGATGTCCGGGGCGATGGAGGAGGTGATGTTGGCGCCGGTCCGCCTGCTGCGGGTCAACAGGCCGAGACCGAGCCCGATCCCGGCACTGGCGAGGACGGAGCCCAGGGCAGCGGTACTGCGAACAGCCGACGCCAGGTCGGTGCCGCGCTTGGGGTTCTCGAGCCTCAACGACGTCCAGCCGGCCTTGTCCGCGTGCCGGGTGAGCTCCTCGTCGGGGTTGAGTGCGACGGGTCGGCCGACCTCCGCCAGAAACGGCACGTCCTCGCCGCCGTTGGAGTATCCGAAACAGCGAGCCAGGTCGAGGCCCTCCCGGTCCGCGTAATCCGCGACGGCCTTCGCTTTGCGCGGCCCCCACAACGACGTCCCGACGAGTTCGCCGGTGAGGACGCCGTCGACGACGACCGGTGTGGTGCACAGCAACTCGTCGAACATCAGGTCCTGCTCTACGGGAATGGCCTGATACGGGGTCGCGGAGGTAGCCATCACCAACCGGTGCCCCGCGTGTCGGTGTGCTTCGACGAGCCTGCGGGCCTGCGGGTAGATCATCGGTGCGATCTCGTTGCGGAACAGGGTGTATGCCTGCTCCATGAGGTCCTCCTCGCGCCGTCCCTCTAGACCCTTGACGGCCTTGCCCATCAGGTTGTCGACGGGGGAGTTGCGCATCCGCATCTCCACGACGGCGCTCGAGATCTCCCACAGTTCGTGAACGGTGACATCGAAAGTCTTCAGTCGTTCCAGGAACACGGCTTTCGCGGAGAAGCCGTTGATCAGCGTGCCGTCGAGGTCGAAGAACGCCGCAGTGTCCGGGCCTTCGGGTGCCTCGGCGATGGCCTGCAGCTGGAGGTCGAGAGGGCTGGTCATCAGGCGTCGTCCTCACGTTCGTCGGTGCTCGCGACAGGGGCCGGGAGGGTCAACGGATCCACCTCGTCGAGCATGCGGTGGGCCATGTCGCGGACGATTCTCGCTTTCCGTGCCCATTCGTTGATCTCGCGGGCGAAGTCCCGTCGGCGCTGCGCAAGGTTTTCCCCGCCCGGATCGACGAGGTTGCGATTGTCGGCCAATTGCAGTGCAGTGTCGAAGAGTTCACCCGAGATGGCTTCGCTGTGGTCGAGTTGTTGCCGAAGCCTGCGGGCCTGAGCTGCGCCGAGGCAATGCGTGACGAACGACGCCTTGTCGAACTCGACTCCGGTGGGCTGCAGCATGAGCTGATCCGCCACCACCTGATAGGCCTCCAGGATGGGCTGCAACACGCGGTGAGCGAGATGCAGGTCCTGGGACTCGAGCTGCCGCGAGGAGTACTCGGGATCGTCCAGATTGGCGCGCCAATCCGGATCGATCAGTGCCACTTCGGCTTCGAGGCGATCACCGAAGTCCTTCTTGTCGCCGAAGAAGAACTCGAATTTCAGCAGGTCGCGGAGCTCGAGCGCCGACTTCCACAACGATTCGGGCGTCGACGGTGTGCCCTGGCCCAGGTCGGGCAGGACGACCAGTTCGCCGATGGCGCGCATCACGAAGTAGTGAATTGCGTTGTTGCGGAAGAACGCCGCAACCAGGTGCTTGTCCTGGGCGAGATAGAACACCGGCTCGGGTCCGTCGTCGAAGCGCTTGACGACGCCCGCATTCACCTGCGCGATGACGGCGGATCGCACCACGTCGACCTCGCTGATGTCGATGCCGCCCGCCGTCGGGAGACCGCGTCTCTTGATGTAGCTCGCAAGAGGCGAGATGATGGCCCACATCTCGTGCACGTTCAGGGCGCGGTCTTCGATACCGAGCAGTGCCATCGTCACCAGCGCGGCAGGGGTCACCGGCGTCGTGTCGTTGATTGCGTGCGACACCGTCAGCGCAATCTTCTGCACCGCAACGCGTTTGTCCTCGTTGTCGTCGAGTATGGACCGCACCGAGACGGGCTCGGCGAAGTTGAGGTACACGTTGCCGCGCAGTTTGCCCTGGGCGCGGATGTAGCCGATGGCCATCCGTATTCCCTCGGCTTGCTTCTGCGCGCCGTGGGATTCGGCGGCCATGGCGCCGACCTCGTGGAGTCGGTCGTACGTGATGGCCGTCGGCACCAGATAGACATCCTCGGCGTCGCTGGACTCGAGGGCGTCGACCAGATAGGTCAACAAGCCGAAGCGCGGCGGACGGAGTTTGCCGGTGCGGCTACGTCCGCCTTCGATGTACCACTCGAGATTGAAGCGCTTGCTCAGCAGGAAGCTCATGTACTGACGCAGCGTCCACTTGTAGATCTCGTCGGAGAACTTGCGTTGGATCAACACGACGCCACTGCGTTTCGCGATGGGGCCGATGGGCCAGAAACCGACGTTGATGCCGCCCATCACGTGGTTGAGTGGCAGCCCTTCGGCAAGCAGTGCGGGCCGCAGGACCAGAGGATCGAGGTACGAGCGATGGTTGGGGAGGAAGACGAGAGGGTGCTTCTTGTTGAGTTCACGCACCTTCTGCAGTTGAGCTCGGTCCACGTCGACCTTGTACGCGCGAGAGAAGTAGGCGCCCAGGGTGCCCCACATCTCGACCGCCCGCCTGGTCTCGGTGGCCACCATCTCGCCGAGGATGGTGTGTACCCGTCGCTCCACCTCGGGTACGTCCTCGCCGACCTGTCGCGCGAGCTCCGCGATGCCGTCGTGGAACTTCTTCTGTTCGGTCATGTCCTCGACGACGAAGCGCGGAATCTTGTACTCCGAGCCGATGACGTCTCGCTCGGCCCGGTCGAGGGCAAGAGTGGCCTGGCGGGCGATGAACGAGGACAACGACCTTCCGCCCGACTTCTCGAACTTGGCCGACAGATCGCCCAGCGTCGCGGGTTCGCCGACCAGGACGGCGGACCTGTCCGGGTCGTCGCCTTGGACCCATCGTTGCCAGGTCTTCGTCGGGAGCGAGTTGCCGCGCGGTGCGAGTGCCCGACGGAGGAATCCGGGTCGCTTCTTGGCCGACAGGGTCACGCGAAGCGGAATCAGCAGGGGGTCGTCACCGATCCCGCGTACCAGCTCGGCCACCTGCCCCGACGAGTCGCCGGACAGCGCGATCGACGGAGGACGAGTTTCACCGTCGGGCGTCGTCGCGTCGATCCACGAGTTGAGTGCCTGGATCTCGAGAGCCCCCGCTGCGTCGAGCAAATAGACCTGCCGGCCTTCGGTTGTTCGCTGATCACTCGCTTCGACGTGGTACATCGAGTCCTCCCGTTTCCCGTACCGCACGCAGGTACTCGGCCAGGCTACGGGGGCGAAGCGGCCTATATGCGGGTTTGGGGTCGGCTATCTCACAATGCTCTCGCCATGCCCCTCGGGCTGCCGCGCAGTAGGCTGGAGGACGTCGTCGAGTGAAGCTCCGACAAAGCCAAATCTATCTGTTACTTCGAGTTACACATAATTCTGTGCGGCGGGGAACGACTCGACGAACCGTTCGGCAATCCGACGATGAGCACGGGCGTCCGGGTGCAAGGCGTCGGGCAGCGGGAACTCGTCGAAGTCGCTCGGACCGTACAGATCCAGACCGTCGACGAGATACAGGTTCGGATCCTCCCGCTGGTCGAACACGCGCCGCAGTTCGTCCCGGACCACGGTGAGCGTCAGCTTCCCCGGCCCCGGATCACCTGTCGCGACGAACCGCACGGCGCCCTCGGCCAGTGCGTCGGGGTCGAATGCGCCTGGCCCCGGAGTGTTCTCGTGGATCGGGCAGTAGAACGGTGACACCACCACGATCGGTGTGCTGGGGTGCCCGTCGCGAATCGTGTCCAGAAACCCGTGGACCGCGGGCGTGAACGCGCGCGTCCGCATGACGTCACCGTTCACGAGGTTGATGCCGACCTCGAGGCTGATCACCTCGGCAGGCTCGTCGCGCATGACCCGGGCGACGAACGGATCCAGCATCGCGCTGCCCGAGAACCCGAGGTTCGTCACGGAAAAACCCATCGCCGACGAGCTCAGTCCCACCCAGGTCGTGCTGGGACTCGTCGCGTTCGATCCCTGGCTGATGGAACTGCCGTAGTGGATCCACCTCGGCCTCGCCTGCCGCTCGGAGGTGGATGCGGCGACGATCGGAGAGTCGCTGCGCAGCGCGATCAACTCGACGTGCTGATTGTGCGGCAGCCATATCTCGACGTCCTTGGCGCCGGGTGTCATCTCGAATCGCACCGGGACCACCGGGCCGTCCGTTCGATCGACACTGCCGGTCACCATGTCGACCGACAGCACGTTGCCACCAGCCGACGCCACGCTGTGCACGAGTTCGCCGTCGATCGTCATGTCGAACATCCCCGACGGACGGGGCGGGAGTCCGACGAACTCCTGCCGCGTCGGAAGGGCGTCGAGTTCGACGACTGTCGCATCGGTGCGGAAAGCCAGCCGAACTCCCGCCGGTTGCACCTCGGCCCCGGCGATCCGGTCGTCGGGAAACCGGCTGCGAGTCCACGCGGGCAGCCGGTGCGGAATCAGGCCTCGTTCGGTGACCTCGACATCGAGTGCGCCGAGAAGAAGGTCGGAGGTGACGGGTGTCGATCGCATGCACGGATTCTGCGTTCCGGGGGACAAGTATGCGACAGTATTCGCAAACACTTTCGAGAGAGGTATGCACCGATGCCACCGCGTAGACGTTCGACGCCCACCGGTTCCCTGACGCCGGAGAATCTCGACACGCTGGCCACGGCCCTCTCCGAGGGGCGGCGCGCGACGGTGTACCTCATCGAGCCGACGCCGAGCCTGGGCCTGCCCGAGGGAACGTCGGCGAGGGTCGTCTCGATCGACGGAAACACCGTCACCATCAGCCCCAAGGGCGTCAACGACGAGCTCCCGTTCGAAGCGGAGGAACTCCGGATCACCCGGAACCCTCCGGGCGGTGCACCCAAACCGGCACCGAAACCGGCGTCGACGCCGGGGCCCGAGGTGGCCGAATGGACCGAGCCGGCCCCAGCACCCAAGCCTGCGGCCACCAAATCCGCAGCTCCGAAGTCGGAGGTGACGACGCCCGCCACGCCCAAGACTGCCACGCCCAAGACTGCCGCGCCCAAGACTGCCGCGCCCAAGCCTGCTGCGCCCAAGCCTGGCCCGGCGAGGAAGGGAAAGAAGGGGCCGGACAGCGTCAGCGTCACCATCCACGCCGGGCCGGACAACGACTGGTCCGTGACGGTCACCCACGGTGCCCGCAGGCCAGGAAAAGCGCAGTCGGTGTCCCCCGAGTCCGTCTCCCGCGCGGTACGCGAACTGGGCGACGATTCGGCACGCGACGCCGTGGAAGCCGTGATCTCGTACGCGCGAGAAGAGGCAGCATCGCGTGTGGAGGAGCTCAGCCGCCAACTCGAGGAAGCCCGGTCCATGCTGGCCGCTCTGGAATCGGACCTTTAGTACTCGTGCGTACTTGTTGACGTCAGGTACTCGTCCATCGGTGCTTCTTATTGCTAGGGTTCTGCGGACACCGCTGGAGAGGGAATACATGTTGAAGAAGTTCATGCTCGTCGCCGTGGCTGCTGCCGCTGTTGCTGCGAGCTTCGGCGTCGGAACTGCGTCAGCTGCGGCTCCGGCGGTGCTGGGGGGCGGATCCGGAATCATCGTCGACGATGCTGCCGAGTGCACTCTGACGACCATCGGCAACGACCGCGAAGGCCGCCTCGTCGGTATCACCGCCGGTCACTGCGGTGGAGCAGGCGCCACGATCGTGCCGGAGTACGACCCGTCGGCAGGCGTCGTCGGACGCATCGCGTTCTCCAACCCCGAGTACGACTACGCGGTGATCGAGTTCGATCGCGCCAAGGTCGTTCCGGTCAACCGGGTGGGCAACGTGACCATCACGCAGGTCGGTCCTCCCGCCTCGTTCCCCAACATCGTCTGCAAGGAAGGCCGCACCACCGGTAACACGTGCGGCGTCGCCTACGGGGACGTTCTGCAGTCGCAGGAGACCTGGTCGCAGCTGTGCGTCGTCGAAGGTGACTCCGGTAGCCCGGTCGTCGTCGGCACCACGCTCGTCGGCATGGTGAACGCGTACCTCGGTGTGGCGTGCTTCGGACCGCAGGTCGGTACCAACATCGACGCGATTCTGCGCCACATCGACGCAGGCAACGCCGTCGGAGCAGGTTTCGCCCCCATCCCCTGATCGGACTCTTCGAGTCACCGATCGCGTCATCAGCGTTACAGATCATGCCACCGTGTCAGTTCGATTGACACGGTGGCATTTTCGTTCGTTGGGATCTCTCCCAGTCGCTTGTGTAACGACCGCCACAAAGAATTGCGTACCCTAACGCATCCTTCCTAGGCTGCACAGCACTGCGCGCGGTGTGTCGCGTGTGGTGCCTAGGGGGGAACACACATGACATTGCTTGCGATGACTCCTGTTCAGGAGATGGAAAAGCCGTACGCGAAACGTTGGGCAGCGCTGGGGGTGCTGTGCCTGAGCCTGCTCGTCGTCGTCATGGCGAACACGTCACTGTTGGTGGCGGCGCCTGCGATGACGCTGGATCTGAACCTGTCGAGCAGCGACCTTCAGTGGGTCATCGACGGATACACCGTGCCGTACGCGGCCTTGATGCTTCTGTTCGGCGTCATCGGCGATCGGTATTCTCGCAGAGGCGCACTCATCATCGGCCTGCTGATCTTCACGGCGGGTTCTCTCGCCGGCGCGCTGACCGGCGCCACGACAGGCGTGATTCTCGCTCGCATCGTCATGGGCGTCGCCGCTGCCATCGTCATGCCTGCCACGCTGTCGCTCCTGGTGGCGACGTTCCCCAAACGCGAACGGGCCACGGCCGTCACCATCTGGGCCGCCACGTCGGGTCTCGCCATCGCGATGGGTCCGCTGCTCGCCGGCTGGCTGCTCGAAAGCTATTGGTGGGGTTCGAGTTTCCTGATCGACATCCCGTTCACGATCATCGGGATCGCAGGCGCCGTCGCTTTGGTGCCGCCGTCACGTGCGGTGAACCCGGGCAGGATCGACTGGCTCGGAGGGCTGCTCTCCGTGCTCGCAGTGTCCACGGTGGTCTACGCGATCATCGAGGGCATGCACTTCGGTTGGAGCGTCGGACCCACGTACTTCGCGGTGGTGGGCGCGCTCAGTACCGCGGCGTTCGTCGCCTGGGAGCTTCGCCACCCGAGCCCACTTCTCGACGTCCGAGCGTTCTCCTCCCGCATCCTCAGCGGTGCCGTACTGGCCGTCCTGCTGTTCTTCCTCGTCACCTTCGGCGCGATCTACTATGTGGCCCAATATCTTCAGTTCGTACTCGACATGGGCCCGGTCTCGACCGGGGTGCACCTGCTCCCTCTGGCGGTCGCCGTGTTCGTCGGCTCGGGCATCACACAATGGCTGACGCCGCGAGTGGGCATGAAGTACACCGTCACGGCCGGCATGGTCGTCGGCACGCTGGCCGTGGTCTCGATGCTCGGAATCGACACCACCGCAACCTACGTCGACTTCGTTCCGGTTCTGGCACTACTGGGCCTCGGCATCGGCCTCAGCGTGTCGCCGTGCACCGACGCCATCATGGCCGAATTCCCCGAGAGCAAGCTCGGCGTCGCCGGCGGGCTCAACGACACTGCGCTGGAACTGGGCGGATCTCTCGGAATCGCCGTTCTCGGTTCGGTTCTCGCAACGACGTACCGCGGCGGCATCGTCGACTACCTCGCGGACTTCCCCGGCAAAGGGCCCGACGGCCAGCCGACCGCGCAAGCCGCACAAGCGATCGAAGCGTCCGGCGACTCGGTCGCCGGGGCCGTGATCGTCGCAGACATCATGCGCGAGAACACCTTTCTCACCGGATACGCCGACAACCTGGTGATCACCGCGGTGAGCTCGTTCGCGAACGCCGTCGTGCACACGTCTTTGATCGCAGCCGTGGTCTTCGCCATCGGGACCGTCGTGGTCGGCGTGTTGCTGCCCGGCCGCACCCCGCGCGTCGTGCCTACCGTCCGCACTGCATTCGATCCCGACGCAGCCAAGGAAGTTGCCGAGCTGGAGCATCTCCTCGAGCAACCGTCGGCCCCGGATGCCGTGGTGAAGAAACCTCGGAAAGAGGTTGCGCCCGAGGCGTCGACGCAGGATCCGGTGGCAATCGAAGTGGTCGACGACGAACTCACCCGACCCAGCATCTACCAGCTCGCCGCCAAGGTCTACGAGGTCCAGGCCGCCACCGAGAAGGAAGCTGCCCTCGCAGCGTCGGACCATCTCACCATCCACCACCTCGCCCTGGCCGACATCGCTCGCAAGCGCCGCGAAACCGCAGAAGAAGAACTGGACGCGGCGCTGGACCTCGCGGAACTTCCGGTCATGAAACGGGCACCCAAGCCCGTCGTCCGGGAAGATCAGCTGAACTTCTACCAGTACGGCGACTCCGTCCGCCGCAAGTGCACCGACCTGAAAGAGCGCTCGAGCTCCGTCTGGTCCATGCCGCTCTAGTACAGGGATTGCGTCCCACCCCCATCGCTCGAAAACGCCTCACACGCTGTCTGTTCGTGTGAACGGACGATTCGAGCGATGGGGTCACGCGCTAGATCAGTACCGCACCATCGGATGCGGAACCGACGAGCTTGGCGTACTTGGCCAGGACACCGCGGGTGTAGCGGGGCGGTAGAGGTGCCCAACCTTCCTTGCGGGATTCGAGTTCAGCGTCGTCGACGAGGAGGTCGAGGGTTCCCTTTCCGACGTCGAGGCGAATCCGGTCACCGTCACGAACGAAGGCGATGGGTCCGGCGTCGACGGCTTCCGGCGCGACATGTCCGACGCACAGTCCCGTTGTACCGCCGGAGAATCGGCCGTCGGTCAGCAACAGGACGTCCTTACCGAGTCCCGCGCCCTTGATGGCACCGGTGATCGCGAGCATTTCTCGCATTCCCGGTCCGCCCTTGGGGCCTTCGTATCGGATGACGACGACATCGCCCGCGGAGATCGTGCCGTCCTCCAACGCATCCATCGCGGCGCGTTCGCGCTCGAAAACTCGTGCAGTGCCGACGAACACGTCCGAGTCGAAACCTGCCGACTTGACGACGGCGCCGCCCGGGGCCAGCGAACCTTCGAGGATGGTGATGCCGCCGGTCGGGTGAATCGGCTCTTCCAGCGCACGCAGGACCTTGCCGTCGGGGTCCGGCGGCGCAATGTGAGCGAGGTTCTCGGCCACGGTCTTTCCGGTGACCGTCAGGCAGTCTCCGTGCATGAGCCCGGCGTCGAGCAGCGCCTTCATGACGACGGGAACTCCGCCGATGGCGTCGACATCGGTCATGACGTGCTTGCCGAACGGCTTGACGTCCGCGAGGTGCGGCACCTTGGAGCCGATGCGCCGGAAGTCGTCGAGCGTCAGTTCCACTTCGGCCTCGTGGGCGATGGCGAGAAGGTGGAGCACGGCGTTGGTCGATCCACCGAAGGCCATGACGACGGCGATCGCGTTCTCGAATGCCTTCTTCGTCATGATGTCTCGCGCAGTGATACCGCGTCGGAGAAGTTCGACGACGGCTTCGCCGCTGGCACGGGCGTACCCGTCGCGTCGACGATCGGGTGCAGGCGGAGAAGCGCTGCCGGGCAACGACATTCCCAAAGCCTCAGCGGCACTGGCCATGGTGTTGGCCGTGTACATGCCGCCGCAGGCGCCTTCGCCCGGACAGATTGCGCGTTCGATGGTGTCGACATCCTCGCGGGACATCAGGCCACGAGAGCACGCACCGACAGCCTCGAACGCGTCGATGATGGTCACCTGGTGCTCACTGCCGTCGGACAGCGTCGCGAAACCCGGAAGCGTCGAACCGGCGTACAGAAACACACTCGCGAGATTCAATCGCGCTGCGGCCATCAACATTCCGGGAAGCGACTTGTCACACCCGGCCAGAAGCACCGAGCCGTCGAGGCGCTCCGCGCTGACCACCGTCTCCACACTGTCCGCAATGACCTCACGCGAGACCAACGAGAAATGCATTCCCTCGTGACCCATCGAGATACCGTCGGAGACGGAGATGGTGCCGAACTCGAGCGGATACCCGCCCGCCGTATGGACCCCCTCCTTGACCGCCTTCGCGAGGCGCTCCAAGGACAAATTGCACGGAGTGATCTCGTTCCACGACGACGCGACGCCGATCTGGGACTTCCCCCAGTCCTCGTCACCCATCCCCACCGCGCGCAACATTCCTCGCGCAGCGGTCTTCTCCAAACCATCGGTGACGTCGCGGCTCCGCGGTTTGACGTCCGGCGAATCGTTCTCGGTCGACATAGCTCTCCTGACCTGATCTCGGATATGGGCTGTATCCGTAACGGTCAGCCTAATCCGGGTCGTTCCGCAGGCTCCACTCCTGGCCTGATCCGGGTCGTTCCGCAGGCTCCACTCCTGGCCTGATCCGGGTCGTTCCGCAGGCTCCACTCCTGGCCTAATTGGGGTCGTTCCGCAGGCTCCACTCCTGGCCTAATTGGGGTCGTTCCGCAGGCTCCACTCCTGCCCCTAAATCTGCTCCCTCGGGCTCAGCGCCGGGGACGACGGGTCGCAGCTGTAGGTGGGGTTCTTGCGAGAAGGACTCCTGACCATGACTGCGGCGATGAGGGAACCCACGACGAGCAGGCCGGCGCAGACGATCATGGCCGTGTGGAAGCCGTCGGAGAAGGTCTGGGGCTGGTCGTAGTCGGCGCCCGCGATTCCCACGAGGCCAGGTAGAGCGGCCACGGCCAGGAGCTGGCTGGTTCTGGCGACGGCATTGTTGACACCGGATGCTGTTCCTGCGCGGTCAGTGGACACGGCTCCCAGGACGGCGCCGGTGAGCGGCGCGACCAGGATCGACAAGCCGAGGCCGAAGACGACGACGGCAGGAAGCACGTCGACGAGGTATGTCGATGCCGGCCTAACTCCCGCCCCTGATCCGGTCGTTCCTGCAGGCTCCACTCCCGCCCCGCCCGGCGAGATACGGAGCATCAGCAGCAGTCCGGCGGCGGCGACCAACGGCCCGACAGTCATCGGCACACGGGGCCCGATGCGCTGCGCCACCCGTCCGGCCCGCGCGGAGAGCACGAGCATCAGAGCGGTGATCGGCAGAGTCGCCACACCTGCGGCGATCGGCGAATAGTCGAGCGCCAACTGAAGTTGCAGAATCAGCAGGAAGAACACTCCGCCGAGCGCCGCATACACGGCGAACGTCACCAGGTTGGCCGCCAGGAAGACACGGGACGCGAACAACGACGGCGGAATCAGCGGATTGGATGTCCGCAACTCGACGACGACGAACGCTCCGACCGCGAGTACGCCCGCCGCCACGACCCACCACGATGCGTCGATGAAGCCGTAGGTGAGCAGGCCGAGCGCGAGGGCGACGACACCTGCACCGGGGAGATCGAGTTTCCCCTCCGCGTGAGGGTCGCGGCTCTCGGGCACGTGCTTGACGGCCACCAGGACGACGGCGACAGCCAGCGGAATGTTCAGCAGGAAGACCGATCGCCACCCGGCCACGTCGACCAACCACCCGCCCAGCAGAGGCCCGACGGCGGACGCGACACCGCCGAGACCGGACCACAAGCCGATGGCGGCGCCCCGGTCGTCGGGATGAATGGACGCGGAGATCAACGCGAGGCTTCCCGGCGTCAGCAACGCCGCGCCGACGCCCTGCAGCAATCGCGCGGCGACGAGTACCTCGATGTTCGGCGCCAGACCGCACAGGACCGAGGCGACGGCGAACCAGATCGTGCCCCAGACGAAGACCGTCCGTCTGCCGAGGCGATCGCCGAGCGCACCGCCGAGCAGGATGAACGACGCCAACGTCAGGGTGTAGGCGCTGACGGTCCACTGCAGTCCCGAGACGCCGGATCCGAAATCCCGGCCGATGTCGGGCAGCGCCACGTTCACGACGGTCGCGTCGAGCATCGCCAGCGAGGACCCCAGAACCGTCGCGGCGACGATCCAGCGTCCCCTCGGAGTCTTCAATCGGACCGAATCGGACCCCGTCACGGAAGCACCGTCATGAAAGCACCGTCATGACGGAAGTCTTGCACCGATCTACAGATCTTCCACGCAGACGACGAAGTTGCGTTCCGGATAACGGAAACCGCTCGTCGCCTGGAGATCGCAGGAGTCGACGTCGGTGGTTCCACTGAGGATCTCCACGACGCGGACGGAATCGAACCCGGGCGATCCGCAGTCGATACGCTCGGGATCGTCGTCCATCGGAATGTCCATGCAGCCGCCGATGACCCAGTCGATGTCCAGGCACAGTGCGCCCTGCTCGATGTCCGCGTACGTCTCGTAGTAGTACTGGTCGGCGTCGGAGATGCACTCGGCGTTTGTGGGAGCCTTGCCGATCACCTTGTAGTTCGAGTCGGCGCTTCCGCACGCGGCATTGTCGATGGTGGCGTCGTCGACAGTTCCCCCGAGGTCGACGCATTCACCGATCTCGACGTCGATGTCGACGTCACCGCCCATGTCCTCACCTTCCTGCGCCGGCGCTTCGCCCGTCGTGGGCGCAGACGAGCTGGTCTGGGTGGTCGAGGTGACGAGTTCGTCGGCGGCCGGGATCGCCCGCGGAGTGACGGTGCTGCTACAGCCTGCGAGCACGACAGCGCTACATGCCAGCACAGCAATCGCTGCGCCGCGAAACTTCTCACTGAGGGAGAGCATTGACCGTTCCTTAGTTCTATGAAGGTGAGGACCCGAGCACGACAAGAATCGGATCAAAAATATCCCGTCCGTCCCGATTTCGTGAGACCAGGTGTGGCTCGAGTGAACGCTGAGGCGGACATTCACGATTACCTGCAGCGAAAGAAGGTACTCCTCGGCGGTTCCACTAGGGCAGTATTGCTCTCGTGGACCTCCCGATCGCGTGGCCGCTGCAACCGATGCTGGCCAAAGCCGCCAAGACCGTCCCCGCACAGCCGGAGGGCGGAGAGCCCGCATGGTCGTACGAGCCCAAGTGGGACGGCTTCCGTGCCATCGTCTTCCGCGACGGCGACGAGGTGATCCTCGGGTCGCGTGGCGGCAAGGACCTCGCCCGCTACTTCCCCGAGCTGGTCTCGGCCGTCCTGGCGGAACTGCCGGACAAGATCGTCGTCGACGGTGAGATCGTCGTGCCGCGGGAGCGGGACGGGCGTACGAGGCTGGACTGGGACGCGTTGTCCGAGCGCATCCACCCCGCCGATTCGCGAGTGCGCATGCTCGCGGAGAAGACACCGTCGATGTTCGTCGCGTTCGATCTTCTGGCGATCGGTTCGACCGACCTGACGGGTGAGCCGTTCTCCGTCCGTCGGGCAAAGCTGCTCGAGGTGATGGCAGGCGGTGATCGCTGCCAGGTCACCAGCACGACGGACGACGCGGCGACCGCGCAGGATTGGTTCGAGCGTTTCGAAGGCGCTGGGCTGGATGGAGTCGTTGCCAAGAAACTGGACGGGCTGTACCTGCCGAACAAGCGCGAGATGATCAAGATCAAACACGCCAGAACGGCCGACTGCGCGTTGATCGGATACCGAGTGCACAAATCCGGCAACGGAATCGGATCGTTGCTGCTCGGCCTGTACGACAACGGCGAGCTTCGGATGATCGGCGGCGCGTCGGCGTTCACCGACAAGCGGCGCGTCGAAATCCTCGAAGAACTGCAGCCGTTGCGCACCGGGGAAGAACCGAAATCGGCCGAAGCCAACCGGTGGACGTCGAACAAGGACCGCAGTTGGGTGCCGCTGCGCATCGAGCGGGTCATCGAGGTCGCCTACGACCAGATGGAAGGCGAGCGTCTGCGGCACGCCGCACGCTTCCTACGGTGGCGACCGGACCGGGATCCGAAGTCCTGCACCTACGAACAGCTGGAAGTGCCCGTCAGCTACGACGTGGCCGACGTGATCGCCGGGGGCAAATAAGATGGCAACGAAGACACCGCCCGCGTTCGTGCAGGCAGGTGACCGCGAGGTACGAGTCTCGAGCCCCGACCGCGTGATCTACGAGGCAACGGACATCACGCCGGAGATCACGAAACTGCAGGTGTGCGAGTACTTCGCCGCCGTCGGTGAACCACTGTTGAGAGCGATCGGCACTCGACCGACCGCGATGGAACGGTGGCCCGACGGTTTCCGCGACGGGATGCGTCTCGCCCTCGGCCCGCAGGACAAGGAGGGCGACGGCTTCTATCAGAAGCGGCTGCCCAAGGGCGCTCCCGACTGGATCGAGACCGTGAAGATCGCCTTCCCCAGCCGCCGGACCGCGGAGGAACTGTGCCCCGGTGAACCGGCGTCCGCAGTGTGGGCCGCGCAGATGGGCACGTTGACGTTCCATCCCTGGCCGGTGCGACGCCCGGACGTCGACCATCCCGACGAGTTGCGGCTCGATCTCGACCCGCAGCCCGGGACGACGTTCGCCGACGCGCAGCGCGTGGCCGAGGTGACCCGTGAACTGCTGGAGGAGTTGGGGCTGAAGGGATACCCCAAGACCAGCGGCAACCGCGGCATCCACATCTACGTCAGGATCACGCCGTCGTACACGTTCGAGCAGGTGCGGCACGCCGCCATCGGGCTGGGACGTGAGCTGGAGCGCCGCGACGACGGGGTCACGACCAACTGGTGGAAGGAAGAGCGCGGGGAACGGATCTTCCTGGACTTCAACCAGAACAACCGGGATCGGACCATCGCGAGCGCGTGGAGCCTACGGGCGAAGACCGGTGCGCCCGTGAGCACGCCGATGACGTGGGCGCACCTGGCCGGGATCTCCGACCCTCGCGAGTACAACCTGGTGACGATCCCCGACTACCTGTCCGACGGCGATCCGTGGGCGGACATGGACGAGCAGGCCTACTCGCTGGACCCGCTGCTGGAACTCTGGGAGACCCTGCCGGGCGGCGAACTCAACTTCCCGCCCGACTACCCCAAGATGCCCGGCGAACCTCCTCGCGTTCAACCGTCGAAAAAAGTTGCCGAGCACTGGGACGACGACGGCAACCGTCTGTGAGTGGAGCCGCGTCACGTCGAGGAGGTGCGGAGCTGCGTCAGTTCCCGGATGAGCGAGGCGGCATCGTAGGGCCCGGTGTGCCGGATCAAGTCGGTGTCCCCGCGGCCGAGATAGAACGTCGGCGTGCCCTCGACGTCGCTCGACGCGGCGTCGAGCTCGTCGTCCTCCACTCGAACCACGTAATCGCCGGTACGTAGGTCCTCGGAGAACCGGTCCATGTCGAGACCGAGATCCTCGGCGTAGTCGTCGATGTCGTCGGGGGTGAGTGCGTCGCTGTTCGCGAACAGGACGTCCGCCATCTCCCAGAACTTCCCCTGCGCCGACGCGGCTTCGCTGGCGTGGGCTGCGTAGCGCGCGTGCGGGTGGTAATCGTCGAGGGGCAAGTGCCGGAAGATGTATCGGACGTCGTCACCGAAGTGGGCTCGGACCTCCTTGATGCTTCCGGTTGCCTTGCTGCAGAACGGGCATTCGAAATCGCCGTACTCGACGATGGTCAAGGGTGCATCGACGGGACCACGGATGTGATCGCGCTTGGCGTTCACCGGTCGCAGGATCCGATGCGACACCTCCTGCTTGGGCGGATGGATGCGCGCGTCGATACGGAACAGCAGCCAGCCGAGCAGCGCCGCCACCACGGACGCGGCCAGCACGCCGACGCGTGCCTGGTCGGCGAGGAATTCGTCGTCGAGGGCGAGGTCGACGATGAACAGCGAGATCGTGAATCCGATTCCGGACAGTGCAGCACCGCCCGCGATGTGCGAGATCGTCAGACCGGGCGCCAGCGCCGACGGTTTCATCCTAGCGAAAACGGCTGCTGCAGCGGTGATTCCGATGAGCTTGCCGACGACGAGTCCGACGACGATGCCCCACGTCAACGGCGACGTGGCGGCGGCACGCAGGGTCTCGCCGCTGAGGACGACGCCCGCATTGGCGAGCGCGAAGATCGGCACGATCAGGAACGCGGTGTAGGGCTGATACAACCGCATCAGACGCTCGTTGACGGACACGGCCTGGTCCAGGCCCAGCCTCGCGGCGCGGGCGTACTCGGGATTGGGTGACTGGCGGAACGCTCGGGTGAGGTCGGCTGCGCGTTCCACTTCGCTGCGCCTCGGCGGGTAGACCGGCAGGATGAGTGCGATCATGACGCCGGCGAGAGTGGCGTGCACGCCCGACTCGTGGAAGGCCACCCAGGTGGCCAGTGCGACGACCAGATAACCGATCCCGCGCCACACCTGCATGCGTCGGAGCAGCGCGATCGCGGCCAGACCGACGAACGCCAGAATCAACGGAACGATCTCGACCTTGTCGGTGTAGAAGAACGCGATGATGGCGAGCGCGCCGACGTCGTCGGCGACGGCGAGCGTCAGCAGGAAGATGCGTAGGCGGGCGGCCTTCTTCGGTCCGATGACCGCCAGTGCGCCGAGAACGAACGCGGTGTCGGTGGAGATGACGACGCCCCAGGCGCCTGCGGCCTCACCGGATGGATTGAGGATCAGGAACAGAACAGCGGGGATGGCGAGACCCGCGAGCGCCGCGACGATCGGGATGCTCGCGCGTGAGCGATCGGTGAGCTCGCCCATCGCGAATTCGCGTTTGACCTCCAGGCCGACGACGAAGAAGAACAACGCCATCAAGCCGTCGTTGACCCAGTGCGCGAGGTCGAGCGAGATGCCGTGGCCACCCACGGTGATCGAGAGTTCGGTGTGCCAGAAGCTCTGATAGGTGTCGCCGAAGGGCGAGTTGGCCCACAGGAGTGCGAGTAGGGTCGCCCCGAGAAGGAAACCCGCGGCAAGGGTCTCGCTACCCCCTGCACCGCGAGTTGCGGCACCGTGTCCCGGGCCGAGGGAGTCGGTGATGCGCTGGGCCAACCGTCGCACGGGTGAGACGGTCGGTGTCATGTCGGCCATCAGGCGCGGGGTCCGGGGATTGCAAGCGTGCTCATCGGTTGAAGAAATCCCCTCGATCGGTGGTCCAGCTGGTGGACCTGACTCTCCGCAGCGTGTGTTCGGTCGCTGCGCACACCACGCAACGCGCCGACGGTAGGAAAGCTTCCACCGTTACGGCACCTCGTGACCGTATCGTGACTACTCTGTTATCTCCGACGTACCGAAACCGACGGGATACCGTCATATTCGCAGTCGAGCATTGGTGGGCCTGAAGTCGACCAAGGCACCTGAGCAATGAAAGTCGGGATCATGCGTGCTTTGATCTGCCGCAAATGCGGTCAGAAACTCTCCTTCGAGAATTCGCTGTGCCTCAGCTGCCACAGTGCGCTGGGATTCCACCTTCCCACCCGCGCCCTGCTGCCGCTCCCGGACACGGACGGTGACGGCGCCGCCGAGATCGACATCACCACACCCGGCAGCGATGTCGATGTCACCTGGAAGGTGTGCGCCAACCTGAGCACGGCCAGGTGCAACTGGCTCGTCGACACCTCGACCGGCGAGGAACTCTGCTTCTCGTGCCGACTCACCAGGACGCGCCCCGCGGACGACGACGTCGACGCGATGGTCGCCTACGCCGACGCGGAGACGAACAAGCGTCGGGTCATCCTCGAGCTCACCGAGCTGGGTCTCCCGATCGACGGGCGTGACAAGGACCCGGAGACCGGTCTCGCATTCGACCTGCTGTCGAGCGCCAACACGCAGGTGATGACCGGCCACGCCAACGGACTGGTGACGCTCGACCTGGCGGAGGGCGACGACGTCCACCGCGAACAGCTCCGAGTGTCGATGTCCGAGCCGTACCGCACTCTCGTCGGACACTTCCGGCACGAGATCGGCCATTACTTCCAGATGGTCCTCGTCGGAACGGGCGAACACCGACCGCGGTTCGAGGAACTGTTCGGCGACCCGGACACCGACTATCAGGCCGCCCTGGACCGGCACTACAACGAGGGTGCGCCGGAGAACTGGGAGGACGATTACGTCTCGTCCTACGCGACGATGCACCCGGCGGAGGACTGGGCCGAGACGTTCGCCCACTACCTGCACATTCGTGACACGCTCGACACCGCGGCAGCCTTCGGTATGGCCCCGGCCGGATCGACGCTGGACAGCCCACTGCCGGGCGACGTCGGCTTCGACCAGATCGTGGAGTGGTGGCTACCGTTGTCCTGGGCGCTCAACCAGATCAACCGCTCGATGGGCCACCAGGATCTGTACCCGTTCGTGTTGCCGCCCACAGTGCTGGACAAAATGCGATACGTGCACCAGCTCATCGCGCCCAGCGAACTCTGAGTCGTAAAATCTCGGCGGAGGTGGTTCTCATCAGTGAGCAGGTTCTCGGCGCGGACGTCACCACGACGACCGGAGCCGACTTCGATCTGAGTCAGCGCCTGGCGGCGGTGGCCAGGGAACTTCGCCGCGAGCACGGAGACCCCGACCGGACACTGGCGGCCATCACCGAATCGGCCGTCATGAACGTCCCGGCCGCCGAAGCAGCGAGCATCACGACGGTGCTCCGCGGCAAATTCGTCCACAGCGCCGCACTGACCGGTGACCTCGCCGGTCAGTGCGACGCAATTCAGCAGCAGATCGGCGAAGGGCCGTGCCTGGAGTCGGCCGTCGAGCAGCGGACCATCCGGATCGACGACATGGATTCCGACCGACGCTGGCCACGGTTCGCTGCCGCCGCGTCGGCGCTGGGAGTGCGCAGCATGATCTGCTTCCAGCTGTACGTCGAGGGCTACAACTTCGGTGCGCTCAACCTGCACTCCACCCGTCACGACGCGTTCGGGGAGGACGCCGAGTCGATCGGCTCGCTGTTCGCCGCGCACGCTGCCATCGCGTTCTCCAGCGCCAAGGAGGAACAGCAGATTCGTGCCGCGCTGACCTCACGCGACATCATCGGCCAGGCCAAGGGCATGCTGATGGAGCGCTACAAGTTGGGTGCTCAGGAGGCGTTCGCGCTGCTCTCCAGACTCTCGCAGGAGACCAACACGCGTCTGGCCGAACTGGCAGGCAAGGTCGTCGCCGACGCCGAGAGCTACACAGGAGTGGAGCCAGGAGCGACGCGGAAGAGGGCCGTGGAGCCTGCAGGAACGAAAAAGAAGGCCGAAGGCTGATCGGTATCGGTCAGAGCCCGGTACGTTCCACCGGAAGCCGCAGCAGCAGACTTCGCGCGCAGTCGACCGTCAGCTGCGGGTCGTGGCTCAGGACGTAGGAGAATCGCCGGTTCATGTCCGGTCCGGTATCTCCCATGTCCTTGGCCGCCAGTACCGCCGAGAAGTGCGGCGACAGCACCACCACCACCCATTCGAGCCGTACCGGGTCGTCGGGGTCGAGGTCCGCTCCGCGCACGCGCGGCGCGGGCTCGGGATCGATGCCCGCGGCGAGTGCGCCGACGAGGGCTGCCCTCGTCGCCATGACCTCCCAGCGACGTGCGGTCAGCGGCGTGAAATGTTCCCGGCTCTCGAACGAGCCGAGGATGACGGCGGTCTGCAGGCTCTGGCCGGCAATGGACTCCAGCCCCTTGCTGACCTCCACCAGAAGACGCTTGGTCGACGGCTTGGAATCGCGTCCCGCCGCGGCCAGTTGGTACGGCGAGGAACGTGGAAGCGAGCCGCGCTCGGGTGACGTGCGGAAATCCAACGGTGACAGTCGCTTCGACGGCTCCACCGGAACGGGGTTCTGCTCGGTGAAGAACCGGCCCTGCCCGACGCGTGCGCCCAGCGCGATGGCGGTCCCGACGGCGTCCTCGGTGTCGATTCCTTCCGCCATGACGATCGCGCCCGTGCGTTCGGTGTACGCGGCGACGGCGTTGACGACTCGGGCGGTGAACCGGCTCGGACGCTGGGTGATCAAGCTGCGATCGAGTTTGACCACGTCGGGTTCGAGGAGCGGCAGCAGTGCCAGCGATTCCGGCTTCACACCGACATGGTCGACGGCGATTGCCCATCCGAGCTTGCGGACGTCGGCCACCGCGCGCAGCAACTGCGCGGGTCGACGAATCAGTGAGGTCTCGTCCAGCTGCAGGACGGCGGAACCTGCGTCGACGTCTCCGCGGTCGGGGAGGTACGGCAGTGTGTCCGGGTCGATGGCGATGAACAGCGGCAGACCCTGAAGCGAATCGAGGCGTGCGGCACCCTCGACGGCGCCGGCCCAGCGAACGAGGTCGAGGTCGACGGTCATGTCCATCGCCCGCGCCGCGGACGCGAGGGCCGCAGGCTCGCGGAACGCCGAATCCTCGGGTCCCATGACGATGGCTTCGTAACCGATCACCTCACGGGTCATCAGGTCGACGATGGGGGCGAAGTCGGTGTGCAGACTGTCCGGTCCGAGCAGATCCTCGAGTGCGCCGCCGCGATAGGTGCGCGTCGCGGTCTCACCGCTGGTCATTCTGTCGCTCATCTCAGTCCCACTCATATCAAACCCTCACGTCGTGCGACCGATTCCGGTCTTCCGGTCGGCTCCGCCGACTCGCTCCGTGCGGACGACTCCGCAGCGAACACTTCGAGTATCACATCTTCGTCGACGTAACCGCCCATACGGACCAGTCCGTCGGTGGCTCCGATGGCGTCGTGCACCTGGTCACCGGTCTGTGGATAGTCTGCGACGAGGTGTCGCCAGTGCACCGCGAGGAGCGTGCCTCCCGGCTCGAGATGCGCCACTGCCTTGCCCAGGGCAGCGCGTAGGTCAGCAGGGCCGAGGTAGTACCCGACCTCGCTGAGCACGATCAGATCGAACGGGCCGATCTCGTCGAACTCGTCCCACGAGTCCGTGAGCGACCATTCGCGCAGCTGCACCCGGCCGCTGGACTCGCCGGTGCGCGCGTCGAGACGAGCCCTGGTGGTCTCCAGCGCCGAGGTGACGATGTCGGTGGACGTCAGGTCGTCGCAGCGGCTGGACAGCTTCTCGGTCAGTATTCCGACGGAACAGCCCGGTTCGAGCGCGCGGCGATATCGCGGTTCGGTCAGCGCAGCCAACGTCAGAGCGTATTTACGCTCCTCGTACCAGTTGTCGCCCAGCCGGAACGGATCGACGTTGCCGTCGTAGACGTCGTCGAAATAGTCCTTCTGCAGAGTGCCGTCCGTCATGCGAACACCACCTCCTCGGATCGAAGCAAACGCGCCAGAATGTGCGGCGGAAGTACCGCCCGGTCGGCGGGATCGTCCGACAGATCCTGGATCTGAGACGTGAACCGGTGTGCCGCGGCTTTTTTCGCCTGGGCAGTGCGATCGTCCAGAGTGATCCCCAGCGCGCGACCCCAGGGAACCTCGGGATGATCCGGCCACGCCCAGTGCCACATCCACACCGGGTACTCGAGCACCGCGATCCCGACGCGTCTCGACGCCGTCAGGCATGCCCGCGCCGTCGCCTCGTGATCGGGATGACGATCGCCGCGCCACGGCGTCAGGCACCAGGTGCCCTGTCCACCGGACAACAGCTCGGTGAGCGCCCGCGCGAGCTCGTCCTCGTGCGCGGCGACGTCGCCGTCGGGAAAGCCGAGCCGGATCGGGTCGACGTCGAGACCGAGTTCGGTCAGAGCGCGCCTCGCTTCACGCGGCCGCTCGTCGATCAGTTGCGCCTCGGACATCGTCGGAGACCCGGGATGCGACGCGCCGCCGTCGGTGACGGCCACGACGGACACCCGGATGCCCGACGCGGCGGCGAGCGACATCAGGCCACCGACACCGAGCACTTCGTCGTCGGGATGGGGCGCGACGACGATCATCTCGCGGCATCGACCGAGATCGAGTGGCGGGAACGACGGTGTCCACTGCTGCCACACCTCGAGCGGTGTGCCCGGGTCGACGGTGTCGAACGTTCTGGTTTCCTGCGTGTCGGTGTGTTCGGCGGCGGCTACCATGGCGACTCTTCCTTCGCGATCTCCTGGCCCAGCGCTGCGAGATCGCGCTCGGCATGGCTCTGGCGTAGAAAAACGGTCAGATCGGCGACGCGGCGTGCATGCTCACCGTTCGCGCACAGCGGGGCGGCGCCCAGCGCGCGGCCCACGCGGTCGATGGTGTCGGTAGCGGCGCTCTCGACGATCGCGCGGACGGTCCGTGCCCTGGTGCTGCCGCGGGCCTCCGAGTCGGTCGGATCGGCGTCGATCTCCGCAGCGGCGGTGGTCAACGCGGCCGACGCGGCGCCGAGCGATGCCGCCACGGCGCCGAGATGAGCCATGGTGTGCGGATCGGAGCTCGACTGCGCTGCCGCGTGCAACGTGTCGGCGACAGCGCAGGCACTGCCGAACCACACCGCTGCCACGCCGAGCCCACCATGCCAGAAGCCCGGGCGTTCGACATACGACCCGACTTCGCCGACGGGAACGGCGTGCGCACCGTCGAAACGCACTGTCCCGGAATCGCTTCGAGACATGCCGACGGCGTGCCACGTGTTGGGAATCGGCGAGCACCAGTCCTGGGTCATGTCGACGGCGAACAACCGCGATCGATCTCCGACGCGGGCGGTGACGAGGGCATTCGTGACGATATGAGCGCCCGAGCACCACGGTTTGACGCCGGTGAGCTTCCACCCGTTCTTGCCCTGCGCCGCCTCGAGCACCGGCGACGGTGGTTCCGCCGCCCAGACACCCCAGATCTGCCCGCGGCTCGGAGCAGGGCCACCCAGTTCGGCGAGAATGGCCACTGCGTCGGCGTGGCCCTCGGCCAGACGCCCGAGAACCGTGTCCTCGCGGCCGAGCCCGGCGAGCGTCAACCAGCGAGTGTCGGTGAAACCCGAACCGGGGAGCGGCATTCCAGGTGCCTCGTCGGCGACGAATCGCTTGAGACGCTCGACGAGCGAGCTACCGTCGACCGTCATCGGGCGATGGCCAATTCGAGATCCTGCAGGTGAGCGGCAAACCCGTCGGGTGCCCGGCCGGAGCGCCTCGACGACGTCAGCACGGGCGAATCGCACGAGTACAGAACCGGTACGCCCGCGCGTTCGACCCGAGCCATCAGGTCGACGTCCTCGCCGGTGGTCAGTGCGCCGAATCCGCCGACGGTCCAGTACAAATCCGCGCGCAGTCCGAGATTGGTGCCGTGCACGTGGCGATGGCCGGACGTGTGGCGGTAGCCGGCGTCGTACACCAGAGTCAACGCGGGCGAATCCAGCTCGGTGACGACGGTCCCCGCCACGGCGTGCGCACCCTGCGCTGCGTGAGCGAGGTGCGATGAGATCCACTCCAGTCCGACGGTGCTGTCGGCATCCGTCGTCGCGAACCAGGTGTTGTCCTGTGCTCGGCCTGCTGGTCCGGTGGCCGACAGGAAACCGGCTGCGCGGGCTGCTCCGACGTTGCGTCGCGCGACGGTGAGGACGGTCGCGTCGACCTTGTCGGCCCACGTCGCGGCGATATCGGCGGACGTGTCGGTGCAGGAATCGAGAACCACGACGAGGTCGACGTCGATGTCGACCTGCTCACACGACCTGACCAGCGCAGACAGGCACGAGTCCAGAAGTGCTTCCTCGTTGTGAACCGGCACAACCACCACAGCGCGCTCGATCGGCGCTTGCTTGTCGAACACTTCGACCCCCATCCGCGGAAGCCGTTCCGTCCCCATACGAGAGAACAGGCCCCGGGCCGCGGTGACCAGGGGCAACGATTCGTACAGGCGTCGGAGGCGGCATTGTGTGAGCCGCCGGTGGCTCGACGGAGAACTGACGGGTCGGATAGACCCGCTAGATGGTCCCCCGTAGTGGCACAATCCAAACATACGATCTCCGATCACGCTCACAGAAAGGTGCTCCGGTGGCAGGGTTCGGCGGATACTGGCGATATCGATCGACAGCGCTGCCCACGGGCTGCGTCCTCGCTGGAGCAGCGGTGGCTCTCGTGTCGCCGTCGCACGCGTCGGCCGCCGAGTTGTCGTGCACAGCGCGACCCGGCGTCGACACCGTCGTCGTGGACGGCACCGCTGCGTGCGGATCGACCGTCGACGAGTTCTCCCGCGCTCTCGCACACGCACTCGACGCGGTGTCTTTCGCCCGCGCCGACGCGGGCGGATCCGCGCTGTCCGTCGCCCGGTCCGGTGGGGTGGCCGCCGCGGAAACGACGGCGGGCACCGTCGGCGCCGTGTCGATCGGCGGGGACTCCGTGTCGATCGTCTCTCCCGATCCAGGCGCTCTCGCGTTTGCGTTGTCGCTGACGAGGGGACAGACGTTCGTCGGAACAGTTGCCGAAGGCGTCAGCTGCCAGGCGGGCGCCGGATTCGCCGTCAACCTCAGCACCGGCCAGATCTGTGTTTCCGACGGGTCCACCACCTGGACCTCGATGCCGTGAGGCGTCGACAACCGCTATTTACTGCGATGAACGAGGGAGAACCGACGTGACCACCGAGCCTTCGGGACGCTACGAATTCTCTGAACGCGACGGGGCCGATGCGTTGCTGAGGATCGGCAAGGACCTGTGGTGGGCGGTGCTGCTCAGGGGCATCGTCGCCGTGATCTTCGGCATCGTGGCCCTCGTGTGGCCCGGCGTCACCGTCTGGGCACTCGTCGTCGTCTTCGGTGCCTACGCGATCGTCGACGGCATCTCCGCGATCATCCGAGCCGTCCAGTCGCGCCGCGTCGAATCCGGATGGGTGTGGTGGCTGCTCGGCGGCGTCGTCTCGCTCGTCGCCGGAATCGTGGCGTTCGTCTGGCCGGGCATCACCGCACTCGCAGCTGTTTTCGTCATCGGTATCTGGGCGATCATGGGTGGAATTCTCGAAATAGCCGGATCCATCCGCCTGCGAAAGGTCGCAGGCACATCGCCGGGCGCATCTCACTGGGGAATGCTTCTGTTCGCCGGCATCGTCGAGCTCCTGTTCGGCCTCGTACTGGTGTTCTCCCCGGTCAGCGGCATTCTGAGCATTGTGTGGTTGATCGGCGTATTCGCGGTACTGTTCGGCGTCCTGTTCGTCGTATCTGCATTTCAAGTACGGTCGGCGGCGAAGAAAGCGGGACTCCTCGGTCAGCCTGCAGAATGACCGTGCAGTCACCGCGACGATTGGCACTCGGTGGTACGGGTGTGTGTTAATTGCGGCGAGGACGTCGCGCGCCGGCACAGCACGGGCGCCCAGCAGAAGCCTGCACAGCACAGAAGGATGGATCGGAATACTCATGGCATTTCGTCGAACTGTCACACGCATCTCTCTGACAGCGGTGATCGCGGCCGTCGGTGCGGCCACCCTGGTATCGCCCGCCACCGCAGCGCCGTTGTGGCCCGGCGGCCCCGAAATCCCCGGCGTCGGATCATCCGATCAGGTTCTTCCTGTTGTTCCTGAACCGCAGATCCAGCGCCTCGCGCCCGCCAACTTCTCCGATCCGTCGATCACGCCCAACGGCGAGGTCGTCGGAGTCGCGCAGCCCATCGCCATTCGGTTCAACGAGGCCATTGCGGACCGCGGCGCCGCCGAGGCCGCCATTCGGGTCACCACGAGCCCATCCGTCGACGGCCACTTCTACTGGATCAACGACACCCAGGTGCGGTGGTTGCCCAACGAGTTCTACCCGGCGCACACCCAGGTGACCGTCGAGGCCGGCGGTTCACGCGCGGACTTCTCCACCGGCGACTCGGTGATCACCACAGCCGACGACGCCACCAAGACCATCACCGTCACCCGCAACGGTGAGGTCGTCAGGACCATGCCCACCTCGTTCGGCAAGCCCGGTCACGAGACACCGAACGGCACCTACATCGTCGGCGAACGTGTCCGCGAGATGTACATGGACTCCTCGACCTACGGAGTGCCGGTGGATTCCCCCGAGGGATACCGCACCTACGTCGAGTACGCCACACGTATTTCGTACAGCGGCATCTTCGTCCACGCAGCACCATGGTCGGTGGATTCCCAGGGCTACGAGAACGTCAGCCACGGCTGCCTCAACGTGAGCACCGAGGACGGCAAGTGGTTCTTCGAGAACTCGCAGAAGGGTGACCCCGTCGTCGTCACCGGCACGGCAGGCGGCACCCTCAGCGGCTCCGACGGCCTGGGGGACTGGAACCGTTAGCCCCCCACAGTGGGTTGTTTTCTTTTCGACGACCGACTGAGTTAGGGATTCGTTCACCAACCGTTCTCGGTAGGTGAGCACAGTCCCCGCAGTGAGTACTACAACGGAACGAGTGCTGCCCACAGCACGCCGGAAATCGTTCTTCGGCAGACCGTGGAGTGATTACGCACTCTTCCTGATTCTGCTGGGGCCCAACCTGGCCCTGCTGGTGGTGTTCACCTACCGGCCGCTCGTCGAGAATTTCCAGTTCAGCTTCTACGACTGGAATCTGTCCTCGCCTACGTCGACGTTCATCGGATTCGCGAACTATCGAGAATGGTTCTCGCGGGACGACACGTGGACCATCGTGTCCAACACCGTCATCTTCACCATTGCCGCCGTCGTCGGTTCACTGGTACTCGGCCTGGTGCTGGCCATACTTCTGGACCGAAAGCTACGGGGCCGCAATTTCGTTCGGTCTGCCGTGTTCGCGCCGTTCGTGATCTCCGGCGCGGCGATCGGTATCGCCTTCCAGTTCGTGTTCGACCCCAACTTCGGCCTGGTGCAGGATCTGCTGCAGCGCATCGGATTCTCGTCACCGGACTTCTATCAGGACCCCACGTGGGCACTGTTCATGATCACGGTGACCTACCTGTGGAAGAACCTCGGCTACACCTTCGTCATCTACCTCGCCGCGCTGCAGGGGACACGCAAGGAGTTGATGGAGGCCGCCGAGATCGACCGCGCGTCGAAGTGGACGACGTTTCGCAAAGTTCTGCTGCCGCAACTGCGTCCGACGACGTTCTTCCTGTCCATCACCGTGCTCCTGAACTCGCTGCAGGTCTTCGACATCATCAACGTCATGACCCGAGGTGGGCCGCTCGGCAACGGCACCACGACGATGGTCTTCCAGGTGTACGAGGAGACTTTCCGCAACTTCCGAGCGGGTTACGGTGCGACGGTCGCGACGATCATGTTCGTGATCCTCCTGATCGTCACGCTCGTGCAGGTTCGCATCATGGATCGAGACGATCAGCGATGACCGTGACATCGAAACCCGACACCTCCCAGGCGCCTCGTAGTGCACCGAAGGATCCACAGCGGCAGCGCAGCCTGTCGACGGTGTTCGGTTACATTGCAATGGTTCTCGTGCTGTTGATGATCGGGCTGCCGCTGTTCTGGATCCTCGTCACCTCGTTCAAGGAACGCGGCGACATCTACGTCCAACCCGTCACCTGGTGGCCGGGTTCCTTCCGGCCGGAGAACTACACCGAGGCGACGACGGAGGTTCCGTTCTTCACGTACCTGCGCAATTCGGTGATCATCACCAGTGTCGTGGCATCGATCAAGTTCGTTCTCGGCGTTCTCAGTGCATACGGCTTGGTGTTCCTGCGATTCCCCGGCAAGAACATCGTGTTCCTGGTGATCATCGCCGCCCTCATGGTGCCCAATCAGATCACCGTCATCTCCAACTACTCGCTGATCTCCGAGTTGGGATGGCGAAACACATTCCAGGGCATCATTATCCCGCTTGCCGGCGTCGCTTTCGGGACCTTCCTGATGCGCAATCACTTTCTGTCGCTGCCCGCCGAGATCATCGAAGCGGCACGAATGGACGGAGCAGGCCCTTTCCGGCTGCTGTTCCGGGTGGTGCTCCCACTGTCCGGACCGACCATGGTGGCGTTCGCGATCATCACGATCGTGAACGAGTGGAACGAGTACCTCTGGCCGTTCCTGATGTCCGACGATTCGTCCGTCGCACCGCTACCGGTGGGCCTGACGCTTCTGCAGAACAGTGAGGGATACACGAACTGGGGCGCAGTGATGGCGGCGACCATCCTGACCATCCTTCCGATTCTCGTCGTTTTCCTTGCCCTGCAACGCCACATGATCAAAGGCCTCACCTCCGGTGCGGTCAAAGGTTGATTCGCTCTACCTCTTCAGGAGAAAGAAACACATGGCCAACATCAATCGCCGCGGATTCCTCACGCTCACCGGTGCAGCGGCTGCTGCCGCCGCCCTGGCTGCGTGCAGCAGCCCGGGAACCAGCTCGTCCGGATCCGAAGGTTCGGGCGACGCGAACACCATCAACTTCTGGTCCAGCCACCCCGGCAAGTCGCAGGAGTTCGAGCGCGAGCTCATCTCCCGCTTCCAGGCCGAGAACCCCGGTCTGACGGTCAATCTCATCGATGGTGGCAAGAACTACGAGGAAGTGGCGCAGAAGTTCAACGCCTCGCTGTCCGGCAACGACGTCCCCGACGTGGTGGTCCTCTCCGACGTGTGGTGGTTCAACTTCGCGCTCACCGGCGCCATCGAGCCGCTCGATCAGCACTTCTCCGCCGCGGGTGTGGATTCCAGCGACTACGTCGATTCCCTTCTTGCGGACTACAACTGGAACGGCAACCACTGGGCGCTGCCGTACGCACGCTCGACCCCGCTGTTCTACTACAACAAGGATGTCTGGGCGCAGGCGGGACTTCCGGATCGCGGACCGGCCAGCTGGCAGGAATTCGACGAGTGGGGCCCGCGCATCCAAGCCGTCGTCGGGGGTGGCAAGCTGGCCCACGGCTGGGGCAATGCGGTGGACTACCTGGGGTGGACATTCGAGGGCCCCATCTGGACGTTCGGTGGTGCGTACTCCGACGGCTTCACCCTGAAGTTCGACGACCCCAACACCATCGCCGCCGGCCAGTTCCTCAAGGACATGATCCACACCAAGAAGTACGCGGCCGTCTCCAACGACATCGCCAACGACTTCGGTGCGGGAATCATCGCGTCGACGATCGCGTCCACCGGCGACCTGTCCGGCATCACCCAGAACGCGGCGTTCGACTTCGGCACGGCATTCCTGCCTGCAGCCGACGGACAACCGGGCTGCCCGACGGGTGGAGCCGGCCTCGCCATCCCGTCGAAGATCTCGGAGGAGCGCAAGGTCAATGCGCTGAAGTTCATCGACTTCTTCACCAATGCAGCGAGTACGTCGTACTTCTCGCAGAACACCGGGTACATGCCGGTCCGTAAGTCCGCGCAGGAGGATCCGAGCGAGATCGAGTTCCTCGCCGCCAATCCGAACGCCAAGACGGCCGTCGACCAGCTCGCTCGGACGCGGTCGCAGGACTACGCACGTGTCTTCGTTCCCGGTGGTGACAAGATCATCGGCACGGGCCTCGAGCAGATCGCGTTGCAGAATGCCGATGTCGCAACGACGTTCGCCGGTGTTCAGGATCAGCTGCAGCAGATCATCGACCGCCAGATCACCCCGAACCTCCCGTCGTAATGGCAGGGGTTCACTACGCGGGCGTATCGCACCGCTACCCGGGGGCGGACACGCTGGCCGTCGACTCGCTCGAACTCGACATCGCCGACGGTGAATTCATCGTTCTCGTCGGCCCGTCGGGGTGCGGCAAATCGACGAGCCTGCGGATGCTGGCCGGTCTGGAATCGGTCGAGAGCGGCCACATCGACATCGGCGGCGTCGACGTCACGTCGCTCGCTCCTCGTGAGCGGGACGTGGCGATGGTGTTCCAGAACTACGCGCTGTACCCCAACATGACCGTCGGGGACAACATGGGTTTCGCGCTCCGCAACGCGGGAATGAGCAAGGCGGACACAGCTGCTCGTGTGCTCGACGCGGCGAAGATGCTGGAACTCGAGCCCCTGCTGAACCGTAAACCCGGCAAGCTGTCGGGTGGTCAGCGTCAGCGGGTGGCGATGGGCCGTGCGATCGTCCGGCAGCCCAAGGTGTTCTGCATGGACGAGCCGCTGTCCAACCTCGACGCCAAACTGCGCGTCAGTACCCGGGCGCAGATCGCCGGATTGCAGAAGCGGCTCGGCACCACGACGGTGTACGTGACGCACGATCAGGTCGAGGCCATGACGATGGGTGACCGAGTCGCGGTACTGCAGGCAGGCAAGTTGCAGCAGATCGCGTCGCCGCGGGAGCTGTACGACAACCCCGTCAACACGTTCGTCGCGTCGTTCATCGGCTCGCCCGGGATGAACCTGATCGACGCCCCGGTCGTCGACGGCGCCGCCGTGGTCGGCGACGTGCGCATCCCTGTTCCCACGCAGGATCCCCGCGTGACGGTCGGAATCCGGCCGGAATCGTGGAGCTTGCGGGAACGATCATCGGCGCAGTCGTGGAGCTTGCGGGAACGATCATCGGCGCAGTCGTGGGATCTCGTCGGGAAGGGGGTTGGGGCTGTTGCGGTGGCGGTCGAACTGATCGAGGAGCTGGGCGCCGAGTCGTTCCTGTACGGCGCTCCACCGCTCGGTTCGGACTGGAGCACGCAGTCCGGCCGGGTGTCGGTACGCGTCGACCGCCGGTTGTCCGTCGGGTTGGCCGAGACCGTTCGGCTCGTCCCGAAGCTCGACGAGGTGTTCTTCTTCTCCGCTACGACGGGTGATCGGCTGTAGCGGGCTGCCCCAGATCCACCGGCAGCGACGCCCAGCCGTGCAGGACTCGGGTGTCGCGGCGAATTCCCTCACCTGCCAGCCGCAGGTGAGGGAATTTGTCGAAGAGGGTCTTCAGGCCGACTTCGGTTTCCGCCTTCGCCAAGGACGCGCCGAGGCAGTAGTGCCTGCCGCCGGAGAACGAAAGATGCTTACCTGCGTTGGCTCGGGTGACGTCGAAGCGGTACGGGTCGTCGAAGACATCGGGGTCGCGGTTGGCGCCGGCCAGGACCAGAATCACCAGCGACCCTTCGGAGATGGGGACGCCTTCGATCGTCACGTCGTGCCGTGCCATGCGGGCGGTGAGCTGCACCGGGGATTCCAGCCGGAGCATCTCGTCGACGGCCGTCGGCCAGTGCGACGGGTCGTTGCGCAGAATCTCGAGTTGGTCCGGGTTGTCGAGCAGGAGCCGGATCCCGCTGCCGAGTAGGTTCACGGTCGTTTCGAAGCCCGCTGCGAGTACGAGGCCCGCCGTTGCCCGCAGTTCTTCGTCGTCGAGTCCGACGCCGTCCTCCTCGGCCCTGATCAGCTGGCTCATCAGGTCGTCGCCGGGGTTGCGGCGCAGTTCCGCGAGGTGCCCGGCAAGCCAGGCGTCGAACTGCGCCAGGCCGTCCTCGACGCGGTTGAACTGCTCCCAGGACAGCCCGATGTCCAGGCTCGGGGCGGCCATCTCCCCGAATTCGAGCACCCGTTGCCGGTCCTCGTCGGGGACTCCGAGGATGGTGCTGATGACGGCGACGGGCAGCTGCGCGCAGTACTCGTGCACGATGTCCACCTGTGGACCTGCCGCGGCGAGCTCGGTGAGCAGACTGTCGGCCTTCTCCTGCACCATCTCTCGCATACGGGCGACCGCACGAGGGGTGAACACCGAGGTCACGAGCTTTCGGTACCGGGTGTGCTCGGGCGGTTCGACCGACAGCAGGGAGGGCGGTTTCAGCGGATGAAGAGCCTTGGACCTGGTTCGCTTCTCGATCCACCGAAGCGGACTCGGCAGGCTGGCGCCGATCTCGGTGACTCGGAGGTCGTCCGAGCGCAGCAGGTCGTGGACCACGCGGTGGGTGACCGTGATGTTGGAGATTCGCGTCTTGACGAGGGGACCGGTGGCGCGAATCTTCTCGAACACCTGCCGCGGATTCGCGCGGGTCTCCGGATCGACGACCAGCTTGGCCTGCAGGTCACCGGCCTTGGCGGCCTTCTTGGCCCCGTACCGCACGAGACCGTGTGCTGCGATCCACCTGATTCTGTTCTTCACGTCGTCCCCCTCCGTTGTGAGTGGAAATGTAGGCCAGGGGGCAGGAGCGGAGCCTGCGGAGCGACCCGAAGGCACTACATTTCCACTCACGTGGTTACCAGATCCTGACCCGCTCCTGTGGATCCAAGTACAACGCATCGCCCGGCTTCACATCGAACGCTTCGTGAAAACTGTCCAGATTGCGCACTACGCCGTTGCAGCGGAACTCGGGCGGCGAGTGCGGATCGACCGCAAGCCTGCGAATCGCCTCCTCGTCGCGTGCCTTCGTTCGCCATACCTGCGACCAGCCGAAGAACACTCGCTGCAGACCGGTCAGCCCGTCGAGCACCGGAGCGTCCTTGCCGTCCAGCGCGATCTTGTACGCGGCGACAGCGATGGACAGGCCACCGAGGTCGCCGATGTTCTCACCGATCGTGAACTCGCCGTTGACCTTGTGGCCGGGGAGCGCTTTCGGTTCGAACTGGTTGTACTGGTCGATCAGCGCGGTGGTGCGCTTGCCGAATTCGGTTCTGTCCGAATCGGTCCACCAGTCCACGAGGTTGCCGTCGCCGTCGTACTTGGCGCCCTGGTCGTCGAAACCGTGGCCGATCTCGTGGCCGATGACGGCTCCGATTCCACCGTAGTTCGCGGCGTCGTCGGCACCGGAGTCGAAGAACGGGGGCTGGAGAATCGCTGCGGGAAAGACGATCTCGTTGAGGCCGGGGTTGTAGTACGCGTTCACGGTCTGCGGCGTCATGAACCACTCGTCGCGATCCACCTCGCCGCCGAGCTTGTCCAGATCACGTTGGTATTCGGCGACGTATCCGCGTCGGTAGTTGCCCACCAGGTCGCTCGCGTCGATCTCCACGGCGGAGTAGTCGCGCCAGCGATCCGGGTACCCGATCTTCGGGGTGAACTTCTCGAGCTTGTCCAGTGCCTTCTGCCTGGTCTCCGGGCTCATCCACTCGAGATCGGTGATGTTGCGACGGTAGGCCTCACGCAGATTCGCGACGAGAACCTCCATGCGCGCCTTGGCATCCGCGGGGAAGTGACGCTCGACGTAGAGCTTGCCGACGGACTCGCCGAGCAGGTCCTGCACCAGCGAGACACCGCGCTTCCAGCGCTCCCGGTTCTCCTCGGTGCCGCTCAGCTTCTTTCCGTAGAACGCGAAGTTCTCGTCGACCAGCGCGGCAGTCAGGTACGGCGCACGGCCGTGCACGATGCGCCAGGCGAGCCACGCTTTCCAGTCCTCGATGTCCTCGGACACCCACAGTCCGGTGAACGTGGACAGGAACGGAGGCTGCCGCACGACGATCTCGGCGAACTGCTCCGTGGTACCGCCGAGTCCGGAAATCCATGCGGTCCAGTTGAATCCGGGTTCGTTCTTCACGAGAGTGTCGAAGTCGACCAGGTTGTAGCTCTTCTCCGCGTCACGACGCGCGACGACGTCCCAGTGGCCCGCGGCGAGCTTCTTCTCGAGGTCGACGACCTTCCGGGCGTCGTAGGAGAGCCCGGCGATCGAGAACATCTTCTCGATGTGCGCGACGTAGGCGTCGCGGATGTCGGCGTACCCCTCCTCGCGGTAGTACGACTCGTCGGGCAGACCGATGCCGGACTGCGAGAAATGCACGAGGTATCGGGAGGAATCCTTGGCGTCGGTGTCGACGTAGTGGCCGATGGCGCCGCCGATCCCGGTGCGCTGCAACGAACCGAGTACCTCGGCGAGGGTGACCAGGTCACCCGCATCGGCGACGGCAGCGAGCTCGTCGGCGATGGGCGTCAGGCCGGCTTCCTCGACGGCGTCGGCATCGAGGAAACTCGAGTAGAGGTCACCGATCTTCTGTGCGTCGGTTCCGACCGGGGGGTGCGACGCCGCGCTCTCCTGGATGATCGTGCGTACGTCCTCTTCCGCCTTGTCGTACAGCGTCCGAAACGCGCCGTCGACGGCCCGGTCCGCAGGAATGGCGTACTCGTCCAGCCATTTGCCGTTGACGTGAACGAACAGATCGTCCTGCGCGCGAGTGCCCGCGTCCGTGTAGCTGAGGTCGATACCAGAGTTCGCCTGTCCAGAATCCACAACTGTCATGCATTCCATCTTTACACTCATCGCCAGAAAGTGGCCTTCGAGTCGTGACTGCAGAGGCAGGAGCTCGTCCATGGTGGTGCACGTCAAGGAACTGCGGAAGACCTTCGGCGCGTCGCTCGCCCTGGCGGGCCTGGATCTGAGTGTCGAGCAGGGCGAAGTGCACGGCTTTCTCGGACCGAACGGTGCGGGAAAATCGACCACCATCCGCGTGTTGCTGGGGCTCGTTCGTGCCACCTCCGGGGAGGTGTCGGTGTTCGGGAAGGACCCCTGGGCCGACTCGGTGGAGTTGCATCGCCGCCTGGCGTACGTTCCGGGGGACGTCACGCAGTGGCCGTCGTTGACCGGTGGTGAGGTGATCGACGTCCTCGCGCGGATGCGCGGTGGCCTCGATCCACGGCGACGTGCGGACCTGCTGGAGCGGTTCTCGCTCGATCCGACGAAGAAGACCCGCACGTACTCCAAGGGAAACCGCCAGAAGGTCGCGCTCGTCTCGGCGTTCTCGTCGAACGCAGAACTGCTTCTGCTCGACGAGCCCACATCCGGTCTGGACCCGCTCATGGAGCAGGTCTTCGCCGAATGCGTCGCCGACGCGTCGGCCCGCGGCGCGACGGTGCTGCTGTCCTCGCACATCCTGTCGGAGGTCGAGAAGCTGTGCGAGCGAGTGACGATCATCCGTGAGGGCAGAACGGTCGACACGGGATCGCTGAAGGACATGAGGCATCTGACGCACACGACGGTCACCGTCGTCGTCGAGACCCTGCCCGATGCTGGTCTGCCCAATGCCGGTGTGCCCGGCGTGATCGAGGTCGACGGGCACCGCCTGACCTGCCGGGTGACGTCCGCTGAACTGCCGGAGTTGATGACGAGGCTGGCTGCGCTGGGGATCACCAGCATCGTCAGCTCGCCGCCCACGCTGGAGGACCTGTTCCTGAAGTACTACGCGGCGCAGTCGTGAACGGGACGGCGGCGCTGCTCCGGTTGTTCGCCCGACGCGACCGGGTGATCCTGCCGCTGTGGGTGCTTGCCATCGGCTTGGTGCCGTTGCTCTACGCCGTCAGTTTCGAAGGCCTCTACCCGACGGCGGCAGATCGGCAGGCGTTCTACGAGGCAACCGCACACACACCCGCCGAGCTGGCGTTGGTCGGACCGATCTTCGGCGACGATCTGGGCGCGCTGGTGACCTGGCGCTCCGGAATTCTGTTGACGCTCGTCCCTCTCGCAGCGCTGCTGACGGTCGTCCGGCACACCCGGGCGGAAGAAGACACAGGCCGCACCGAGCTGGTGGGTTCGACGGCGATCGGCCGACGCGCCGGGCTGTGTGCGGCGATGGCCTTGGCGACGACGGGTGTGGTGCTGACGGCGGCGATCGCCGCGACAGCGCTCGCGGCCTCGGGATTCCCGGTGGGCGGCAGCGTCGCGTTCGGGCTGTCGATCGCCGCGGTGGGCGTCGTGTTCGTCGGGGTCTCTGCCGTTGCCGCGCAGGTCGGCTCCAACGCGCGTGCGGCGCGCGGTTATGCGATCTCGGTGCTGGCGGCGGCGTTCGTGCTGCGGGCCGTCGGTGTTGCGGGAGCGTCAGGAACTTCAGGGTCTTCCGGGACGCTGTCGTGGCTGTCGCCGATCGGGTGGTCGTCACAGGTACGACCGTTCGCCGACGAACGGTGGTGGGTACTGGTGCTCCCCGCTGCAGCGGCGACGGTCGCAGCCGGGCTCGCGTTCGCGCTGGCACTTCGGCGTGACCTGGGCGCCGGTCTGGTGGCGGTGCGCGACGGCAAGCCGTCAACGTCGATGCAGGGTGTGTTCGGCTTGGCGTGGCGCGCGCAACGCGGCACCCTGCTGGCGTGGACCGTCGGACTCGCGGTGATCGCGGCCGTGCTGGGCAGTGCGGCGGACAGCGTGCAGGGCCAGCTGGGTGAAAGCGCGGCAATCGGCGACGCGCTGAGCAAGTTCGGTGGGTCCTCTCTGGTCGACTCGTTCCTGGCGACGGCCCTGAGCATCCTCGGAATCGGTGCGGCGGCCATGTCCATCTCGTCGGTGTTGTGCGTGCACGCCGACGAGGAGTCGTCGATCGCGGAGGTGGTACTGGCCGGGAGTGTCGGGCGCACTCGGTGGCTGGTGAGCACACTCGTGTTCGCGCTCGGTGGCCCGGCCGTCGCGATGACGGTCGTCGGCTTCGCGGCAGGGGTTCCGTACGGGATGTCGGTGGGCGACGTCCGGTCGGTGCTGCCGGGAGTGCTCGCCGGGGCGGTGAGCCAACTGCCCGCAGTGTGGGTCCTGACGGCGTCGGGCATCGTTCTGTTCGGGTTCGTCCCTCGGTTCTCGGCGGCCGTCTGGGGTCTGTTGGCTGTGTTCGTGATGCTGGGGCAGGTGGGAACGGTGGTCGGTCTTCCCCAGCTGGTGCTCGATCTGTCTCCGTTCACGCACCTGCCGCATCTTCCCGGCGGTGCCGTCGAGGTGGTGCCACTGGTGTGGCTCGTTGCCGTGTCGGCAGTCGGCCTCGTGGCCGGGGTCGTCGCCTTCGAGCACCGCGATCTTCGTGGTTGAGCCCGAGCGGTTACCATCTCTCGCAACCGGACCGCGGAGTTGGTTCCAAATTCGGGCGCAAAGGAGACGTGCTGGTGACGTTTCTGCGCAGATGGTGGCGTCAGTCCTACAGCTACGACTGGATGGTCCATTACTTCGACGGGCACGGTGCACTCACTGCGTACCGGGTGGGCGTCGGTTTGAGCTGTTTGTGTTTCGGCCTCGCCGCCATCACGACGTACCTCACTACGGTTCCTCCCACCTCGACGGTGGCCGATGCCGTGATCATCGGTGGAACCGTCTCGTCTTTCGCCTTGGGGCTGCTCTGGATTCGCGGGCCGTGGCCGTACGAGCACCGCTCGCTGATGTTCGTGATCTACGCCGACGTCGGGACCACTCTCGCGTTGCTGTCCTACGGCTCGATCCAGATGTCGTTTCCCGGATGCGCGCTGTTGGCCGCCACCGGTGTCTACGTGCAGATCTTTCACAGTCCGCGGGTGCTGTTGATGCATCTCGGATGGTCGGCGTGCACCGTCGCGCTGATGTTCGTGCTGATCATGACGACCCCGCACTTAGACCACGGTCTGGCGGTATCGCAGCTGGTGGTGTTGCTGCCGGTGATGTTCGCGGCGCCGGTGTTTCTGCAATCGGTGTTGCTCAGTCTTCGGATCGACGCCGACGGCGCCAGAACCGACCCGTTGACCGGGCTGCAGAACCGGCGCGGGCTCGACGAGAAGGTCGCTCAGTTCCTCGGTGCTGCACCCGACGTGTCCGTGATGGTCATCGACGTCGACCGGTTCAAGTCGATCAACGACCGGTTCGGCCACCAGGCGGGCGACGTGGCGTTGCAGCTCATCGCCCGGCGGCTCCGCGTCGACGATCTGCTCGTTGCGCGTACCGGCGGTGAGGAGTTCGCCGTGGTCGCCAAGGTGAGTCTGGAACAGGCCAGATCGATCGCCGAGTGGTTGCGCAGTCGACTGCACTCACCGCAGGACGCATGCCCTCTGACGGTCAGTGTCGGGCTCGCACATGTCCGGCCCACCGAATCCGACCCGGTTCGGACCGTCACCGGGTTGATGCGCCGGGCCGACGTCGCGATGTACGAGGCGAAGCATCGGGGCGGCAATCAGGTCGTGGACATCGGTTCCCTCCGCACGTGAGCACCCGGCAGGGGAACCGACGTGCGGAGAGACTCGCTAGCGGTATCGGTCCTCGATGTTCTGCTGGAATCTGTCGCTGCACTGGTCCTTGGCGGACTGGCTGCTGCCTGCGTCGTTCATGCAGTCGACGAACTCCTGCCCGCCGACGTTGCTGAACCAGCTGACACCGAAGGCGATCAGCGCAACGGACAGCGCTGCAGCGACGAAACCCAGAATGATCGCGACCAACGACACGGTTCCGTTGGTCGCGGCGCCCTTCTTCACTCGCGATCTCGCCACGAACCCCAACGCCACCGCAAGCAGGCCGAGAATGATCCCGCCGACGACCGACCAGAACGTCAGTACGCCGATGATCGCCGCGACGAGCGCCACCGTGCCCAGTGTGTTCTTCGGCGTCGACGGCGGGTACTGCCCGGGCTGCTGGTAGCCACCCGACTGGTAGCCACCCGACTGGTAGCCCCCCGACTGGTAGCCACCGGGCTGATACTCACCCGTCGGGTAGTTGCCGGGTGGCGGGGGATATCCGCTCGCCGGTGGTGGGTAGTTGCCGGGCGGTCGCGGGTAGTCACCGGGCGGTGGCGGGTAGTCACCGGGCGGCTGATTGCCGGGTTGCTGGTCTCCAGGTGGCGGATAGGTCATGTGGTGTCCCCCCGTTGTGGTTGCGTGAATGGTGTCGAAGGCAGCGTGTCAGAAGCCGAGGCGGGAGTGCATTTCCCAGACCAGGATTTCCGCGTGTTCGTACGACTGGATGCGCTGCCCACCGGAATCGCTCATCCGTACTGCGTCCCCTTCGTACAGTTCCCCGACTCCCTCGACCTGCACGGTGCCCTGTGCGACGAAGACGTGGAGGAACGGGGCTTCGGGGAGCGTGATGGGCCGTTCGGGTTGTAGGCGAGCGACGTGCAGTGCTGCCGCCTTCTGATTGATTCTGATCGCGGCGTGGCCGTCGTGCTTCTTCATTCCGGATGCGACGGGTACCAATCCGCCGCGTAACAATTCGTCGTCCACCTCGAGTTGCTCGTAACCGGGATCGAGACCGGGCGTGTCCGGAACAACCCACATCTGGACGAATCTGACCGGCTCCTGGTGGGTGTCACCGCTGATGCGCCAGGAATCGTTCTTCTCGGAATGCATGATGCCGCGGCCTGCGCTCATCCGTTGCGCCAGACCGGGATAGATGACGCCGGAGTGTCCGATCGAATCCTGGTGAACCAGTGACCCTTTTGTCACCCAGGTCACGATCTCCATGTCCTTGTGTGGGTGGCTGTCGAATCCTTGCCCGGGAGAGACGATGTCGTCGTTGTTGACGAGCAGCAGGCCGTGGTGGGTGTTGTCCGGGTCGTAGTGCTGGCCGAAGGAGAAGGAATGTTTCGAGTCCAGCCATGCCACACGGGTTTTCAGGCGATCACCGGCGCGATGGATGTCGATGTGCGGGATCGAGGGTTGGTGCGGACTACGTCGTGGAGCGGACATGAGACCACTCTACGGAGCGCGCTCGAACCTCGGAACTGTCCTCGCATAACTTTCGCGCGACGAAAGGGGCCATGTGTGAGCGAATGCGACGCCGGGTAAGGGTCGATAGGGTTCGGGTGCATCGAACTGCGGTGCACATCGAACTGCGGTGCACATCGGACTGCGGGGCACATCGAACTTCGGGCATACCGAGCGAAGGCGGCACACTTTTCATGATCGAGTCGACGGGCGTGACCACGGTGGATCTCGAGACGGCACTGCTCACCTGGATTCCGCAGCAGCGTTGGTTCGCCGCGAAGGGCACACCGGTCGTTTCCCTCGACATCGTCGAACGCGTGCGCATCGGCGCCCGTTCCGACGTGACGGCCGAGCATCTGCTGGTGGACATCGGGCTCGACGCTCCGCTCGCGCAGAGTCCACAGGTGCAGCGGTATCAGGTTCCGTTGGGGTTTCGCAGCAGCGCCCCCGACGAGGTGGCTGCCTGGCAACTTCCGCTTCCGGATTACGACGTCGTCGTGTACGACGGTTTGCGGGATCCGGCGATCATCTCGCTGTACGGTGACGCGCTTGCGGACTCGGCGTCGATCGGGCGCATCGAATTCGAGACGCTCGCCGACGATTCGGTGGATTCCGGGTTGGCCGGTCGAGTACTGGGTGCAGAACAGTCCAATACGTCGGTTGTGCTCGGCGAAGTGCTGCTGCTCAAGCTTTTTCGTCGTATTTCACCGGGTGTGAACCCCGATATCGAGCTGCATCGAGCGCTGGCGGAAGCCGGCTGCGGCAACGTCGCGCCGCTGCGTGGGTGGATTCAGACGGAAGAGTTCGGCGATCTGTCGATGCTGGGGATGGCGCAGGATTTCGTCGTCGACTCGGCCGAGGGGTGGACGACTGCCCTTGCGTCCGTCGCGGATCTGATCGCCGGGGGCGAGTCCGACGGATTCGCGGTGGAGTCGTTCGAACTGGGCAAGGCCGTTGCGCACGTCCACGCGGATCTGGCGACGGAGTTGGGAACGTCGAGGCGTCCGGCAGCCGAGGTGGTACAGGAGATCACCGAGCGGGTCGAGGCGGCGGCGCTGGTGGTGCCGGAGTTGGCCGAGTGCCTGCCTGCAGCCCGTGAACTGATCGCTCGCGCTCGCTCGGGTGAGACGACGGTGCAACGCATCCACGGCGACCTTCATCTCGGTCAGGTACTGCGGACACCGCTGACGTGGCTGCTGATCGATTTCGAGGGGGAACCGTCCAAGTCGCTGGAGGAACGTCGACGGCCGGACAGTCCGTTGCGGGACGTCGCGGGCATGCTGCGGTCCTTCGACTACGCCGCACACCATCTGCTCGTGGATGGTGCCGGGCCGGACGGAGCCGGGCTGGACGAGGCAGTTGCGTCGAGGTGGGTGGAGCAGAACTCCGCTGCGTTCTGCGAGGGGTATGCCTCGGTGACCGGGGAGGATCCGCGCGCCACCGAGGCGCTGCTGGGTGCGTACGAGTTGGACAAAGCCGCCTACGAAGCGGTGTACGAAGCGCGCAACCGGCCTACCTGGCTGGAGATCCCGATGCGGGCGGTACGACGACTGGCGCCGCCCGCCCGCACCTGACGATCCTTTACTCGGTCGGTGCGCCCAGTCGCCCGGCCTGGTAGTCCTCGAACGCCTGCACGACCTCGGACTTGGTGTTCATGACGAACGGTCCGGCCATCGCGACGGGCTCACGGATCGGCTTGCCGCCGAGCACGAAGATCTCCATCGACTCTCCACGCGGATCGGCGGCGAGGTCGATGACGTCGCCCCTGCCGAACAGCGCGGTCTGGCCCATGCGGATCGGCCTGCCTGCCGATGCACTCCCGACGGATCCGTCCCCGCCGACGGTGCCCGAACCGGCCAGCACGTAAGCCAGTGCGTTGAACTCCGGGTTCCACGGGAGGGACAGTGCTGCGCCCGGTGCGACCGTGATGTGCGTGAGCGCGATCGGGGTGTACGTCGAGCCCGGACCCGGGTGTCCTGCCACGTCACCGGCGATCACGCGGATCAGCGCTCCGCCGTCACTGCTGGACAACAGTGCGACCTTGTTGCCCGTGATGTCCTGGTACCGCGGAGTCGCCAGTTTGTTCGCTCGCGGAAGGTTCACCCACAACTGCACCCCGTGGAACAGTCCACCGGACATCACCAGGTGCTCCGGCGGCGCTTCGATGTGCAGGATGCCCGCACCGGCCGTCATCCACTGGGTGTCGCCGCCGCCGATGGTTCCGCCGCCGCCGTGGGAATCCTTGTGTTCCATGATCCCGTCGATCATGTACGTAACCGTCTCGAAACCACGGTGCGGGTGCCACGGAGTTCCCTTCGGCTCACCGGGCGCGTAATTCACCTCGCCCATCTGGTCCATGTGAATGAACGGATCGAGCGAAGAAAGGTCGATACCCGCGAACGCCCGACGAACCGGGAACCCTTCACCCTCGAACCCTGTGGGCGCCGTGGTGACGGTCTTGACCGGCCGGGCCACCGCCGTGGCGTCGGGAAGGGGGATGCGGGGGAGGGCAAGGATGTTGTCGACCGTGACAGCGGGCATGGTGGGCTCCTCGACGATGCAGTCGGCTGGTTTTCCGCCGGCTGGATTTAGTTGCTTAGTCAACTACTGCTGCCGAGTGTAACGGCCACGAAGGCGATCTATTCCCCCGCTACCCTGTACTGCATGTCGGCACTTCGAGACGCTGCGTTCGCAGCCACCATCGCCTCGGTTCCGGATCTCGAAGACCTCGTCGGCGAGCCGTCGGAACTCGTACGAACCAAGGTCGGGCACGTGGTCACCCTCGGGGTCCGAGCGTTCCTGGACGACGCCCGCTTCCTGCTCTTCGCGACGTCGGATGCCGACGGCAACTGCGACGTCAGTCCGCGGGGAGATGCGCGCGGCGCTCTGCTGCATCTCGACGACCGGACGTTCGTGATCGGAGATCGTCCGGGCAACCGGCGAGTGGACAACTTCCGCAACGTCCTCGCCAACCCGCACGTCGGAATGCTGTTCGTGGTGCCTGGTGCATCGCACACACTCCGGGTCAACGGCCGCGCCACGCTGACGGTGGCGCCCGAGATCCTCGACCTGCTCGAGGGCGAGGAGGCACGGCCCAAGCTCGGTGTGGTCGTCGAGGTAGAAGAGATATTCGCGCACTGCCCCAAGGCTTTCCAGCGTTCAGGGCTCTGGGACAGCGCGCAGTGGGTCGACCCGTCGACCCTTCCCAGCTCCCGCGACATGACTGCGGAACTCAAAGCGGCAACACGCGTTTCGGCGTGACCGTTCAGGCATGCGTGACGAGAAGGGGGAGTCGGTGTGGAGTAGGCGAGCGTTTCTGACGACTCTGCTCATCGCTCCGACGCTCACCGTTGCGGTGTCGCCGTCCGCCTCGGCCCAGGATGCGACGGGTCTCGGTGACAGCATGGATCTGGGTGACGTCTTCATCGCGGCGGGCAAGCCGACGGAGCATCTGCTGGTCGTTCTGGATGTACGCGCCGACGGCACCGTCGGTCTTGTCCTTCCTCGCGCCGAGGTGGGGCAGGGTCTGACGACGTCGCTGGCGATGCTCGTCGCCGACGAGCTCGACGTACCCGTTTCGGCCGTGCGCGCGACCCTTGCCGATGCCCGTCCCGAACTGCTGTTCGGCCAGATGACCGGTAGTTCCAACTCGATCCGCTCGATGTACTGGCCGGTGCGTCATGCGGCAGCGGGTGTGCGGGCACGTCTGATCGCGGCGGCCGCGGCGGCGTGGACGGTGCTTCCCGACGCGATTTCGCTACGCGAGGGTGTTCTCACCGCTCGGGACGGTCGGTCGATGGGGATCGGATCCGTTGCCGTGGCCGCCGCCGACCCGTTGCTGCGTGTCGTCTCCGGTCCGCCCAAGCCGCAGAAGAGTCTCGCCGGGACAGGCAGGCTCGACGCACGCGCCATGGTGACGGGCGCGCACGAGTACGCTCTCGACCTCGACGTGCCGGGCGCACTTCCCGTTGTCGTCAAGCGTCCCCCGACGATCGGCGCCCGCGTGGACGGCGTCGACGAAGCGAACCTGCGAGGACTTCCCGGTGTGGTCGACGTCGCCGTGATCCCGACGGGTGTCGCGATCATGGCCGAGACCTTCGGCCAGGCCATCGACGCCGCCGCGGCGGCGCAGGTCACGTGGACGGCAGGCACCGTCGACGACGAGAACGACGAGTCCATCCGAGCTCGGCTGCACGGCGCCGTCGAACCGTTCGACACGGCAGGTGATCTCGAGGCCCGTTTCGATTTCGCGTTCGTGTCGCACGCGCCGATGGAAACCAATTCTGCTGTAGCAGATGTGCGTTCGGATTCGGCCGAGGTCTGGGCCTCGATGCAGACACCGATCATCGCGAAGCAGACCATCGCCCGCGCGCTCGGCCTGCCCGTGTCGAGTGTGACCGTGCACGTGGTTTCCGGGGGTGGATCGTTCGGTCGCAGACTGTTCTTCGACGCGCCGTTGGAGGCCGCTCGAATCTCGAAGGCCATGGGCAGGCCGGTTCGGTTGATGTGGACGAGGGTCGACGACATGCGTCACGGCCGGGCCCGTGCGGCGTCCCATCACAGGTTCGCCGTCCGCACCGACGGTCGGACGGTATCGTCGTTCGATCATCGAATCGCTTCTGTTGCAACGGACTTCTCGCACGGGTTCGGTGAGGCGTTGACCGCCGGAAGCGGTGGATCGGGACGGTCGGTGTACGCGCGGACCGTGGTCACCCCCTACCGATTCGGCGGGGTGCAGGAGTCACTGCGTGAAGTGGACCTGCCGATGAACACCGGCAGTTGGCGATCGGTGTTCTCCGCCACCAGTCGAGGCGCCGCGGAAATCGTCGTCGACCGGGTCGCGGCGCGACTGGGCATCGACCCGGTCGAGTTCCGTCGCGCACACCTCGAGGATCCACGCCACAGAGCGGTGCTCGACGCCGCCGCGTCCTCCAGCGGGTGGGGTGACCCACTACCCGCAGGAGTGGCTCGGGGAATCGGGTTCCATGCCGAGTACCGGTCGTGCGCGGCGGTCGTGGTGGAGATCGATGCGGTGGATCCGGAGCGGCCACGCGTCCGGCGTGCGGTGATCGCTGTGGACGTGGGTACGGTGATCAATCCGCTCGGATTGGAGGCGCAGATGCTCGGTGGGCTCACCGACGCCATCTCGACGACACTGTCCGCGGGCCTGCACATCGAGGCCGGGCTTCCGTTGGAGGGCAGCTTCTCGCAGTTCCACTACGCCAGGCAGCGGGATTCGCCGCTGGACGTTCAGGTCGTCGTCGTCGACGGTGGCGGCGAGCCAGGAGGTGCAGGCGAGCTGGGGGTGCCTCCCGCCGTCGGGGCCGTCGCGAACGCCTACGAGAAGGCCACCGGACGGGAAACAACATCGTTTCCTCTGCGGTTCGCCGTCGACTTCGAACCGTTCCCCCGATGACTACCGCTGCCACGGAAGGTGCACCTGTATGACGGACTCTCGCTCATGACCGACTTCGTGGTGAACGGTCGACCGGTGTCCGTCGATGCCCCGGGCGATCTTGCGTTGCTGTGGGCGCTGCGGGACAAGCTGGGCATCAGGGGACCGAAGTACGGGTGCGGCATCGGGGTGTGCCACGCCTGCACGAGCCACCTCGACGGCGAGGAGATCCTGCCGTGTGTCACGCCGCTGGCCGAGGCCGAGGGCCGCGAGGTCACCACCATCGAAGGTCTGGCCGACGGCGACCGCCTGCATCCGGTTCAGCAGGCATGGCTGGACGAAGACGTGGCCCAGTGCGGCTACTGCCAGCCGGGGCAGATCATGGCCGCGGTCGCTCTGCTTCGTCGTACTCCCGAGCCGACCGACGAGGACATCGACCGCATCGAGAACGTGTGCCGCTGCGGCACGTACTTCCGGATTCGACGCGCCATCGCGCGAGCCGCCGAACTGGGTGGAGAAGGGTGAGAGGGTGGCACAGCGTCGGTCACGGATGTCCGATTCGGGGTGGATTCGACCCGCACTTCGGCTGCCCAGTACGGTAAGGGGCGACACGGGAGGTAGGCAGTTATGGAAAGTATCGGCGCGTTCATCGGAATCGTCGTGGTCGTTCTGACGATCGTCTTGGTTGTTTTCGGGTGCGCGATGCTGTTCCTGGCGTCCGTGAAGCCTGATCTGTTCAACTTCGATCTCACGCGTGGCAAGCGCGCCAAGGCGGAGAAGAACACCCGTTCCAAGTAATTCGGGCCCTTCTACGGTGACATAGGCCATAGTGCGGGACTGAATGTCGTAGGTCTGCGGTTGTATGGATTCATGAGCAGCAGGGTCGACACGCATACCGGAGTCGATACCTGCGGGCCGCGGCTCAAGGCCAGGTTTCTCGGTGAATCGGCCACCGCGCAATTCGTCAGATTCGTTGTCGTCGGCGCGTCCAGCAATGCGCTGTATGCCGCGCTGTTCGTGGCTCTCGCGACGTTCGGGTCGTTCGTCGCCAACATCGTCGGTATCGCCGCCAGCACCGTGTTGGCCAACGAACTGCATCGTCGCCACACCTTCCACGCCGCGGAGCGTGTCGGCTGGTTCCAGACTCAGTGGGAAGCAGGCGGCCTCGCGCTCGTCGGGTTGGCACTCGGTACTGCCGCACTCGCCGCGGTGCACGTGCTGTTCCCCGGCTCGTCCGCTCTGGTCCAGATAGTCGCGGTCGTCGCCGTGAGCGCAGCCACCGGCGCTCTCCGCTTTCTCGCCCTCCGCGGGTGGGTTTTCTAGCTCTCACCACGTAGTTCACCTGCCCGGCTATAGGCTGGCTGGCCATGAGCAGGTGGTTCACCGAGACGATCGTCGACAACGGTCGATTACCGCTGTTCTTCCTGCTCGTGTCGTTTCTGCTGGCCTTCCTGTTCATCCGCTTCAGCGTTCGCATGATCCGGGCCGAGGTCTCCTGGTGGCCGGGCAACGTCACCCCGGGTGGGATGCACATCCACCACGTGATGTTCGGGCTGATCATGGTGCTGATCTCGGGTTTTTCGCTGGTCGCGATCGCGAACTACCACACCCCGGTCGCCAACTGCATCCTCGCGAGCGTCTTCGGCGTCGGTAGCGCGTTGATGCTCGACGAGTTCGCACTGATCCTGCATCTGCGTGACGTGTACTGGGCGGAGGAAGGTCGAGCGTCGATCGACGCGGTCTTCGTTGCGGTCGCCATCACCGGGCTGTACCTGCTGGGGGTGCATCCGATCGGTTTCGCCGGCGACTTCGACGCCTATCAGCAGGATCGTTCGTTGGTCACGCTCGCTCTCGTGCTCGGCGGGCTCGCGTTCCAGTTGGCGCTCGCCGCGGTCACGTTGCTCAAGGGCAAACTGTGGACGGGACTCGTCGGGTTGTTCTTCGTGCCGTTGTTGATCGTCGGCGCGTCGAGGCTCGGGCGGCCGGGTTCTCCCTGGGCGCGGTGGAGGTACGCGGACAAGCCGAGCAAACAAGCCAAAGCGTGGTCGCGTGAGAAGCGATTCCGTGAGCCGATGATCCACGCGAAGATCGTTGTGCAGGAGGCACTGTCCGGCCGCTTCGGAGTCCCGGTGAACATCGCCCCGGTGGACATCGCCCCGGTGCAGGAACTGCCTGTCGCGGCGACGCCCCAGGCGCCGAAACCCCCGTTGCCGAACCGAGTGTTGGCGACGATCCGGTGGCGCAGCACGCGCCGACGTCTGCGCAGGCCTCCGGTGTGGCGCCTTCCGACCCTGCTGGTGCTGTTCTTTCTGATCCTCGCACTCGTTCTCGTCGTCGTCGACGCCGAACTCGCGGGCAGCGACGGAAACGTCACGGTCGATTCGAGTCTCGACATCGGTGCGACGGCAACACTTCTGGCCGTCATCGCGGGAGGAATGATCACCCTCACCGGTCTGGTGTTCACGGCCATAACCCTGGCCATGCAGTTCGGCGCGTCACAGATCTCGGTGCGTGTGGTTCCGATGCTTCAACAGGAAGCCATCATGCGATGGTCCATCGGAATGTTCCTGTCCACCTTCGTGTTCGCCATCGTCATCGCCTCGGACATCGCGCTGTCCGGTCAGTCGTCGTCGCCGGTACTGTCGACGTCGATCGCGATTCTGCTGTCGTTCGTCAGTGCGTTCCTGTTCATCGGGCTGGTGGCCCGGGTCGGGATGATCCTGAACTCGTCCCGGTTACTGCGCTGGCTCGCTGCCCAGGGCAGAACCTCGATCGTTCGAATGTATCCGGCAGTCAGGGAATCAGCCCCGACGACATCGGCAAACAGTGCAGTGGTGCCGGAGCCGGACGATGGAGCGTCCTCGCCCGAGGAGACGTCGACGGTGAGGTTGACGCAACTCTCACCGGACGGACGAGTGCTGCTGGCGGTGAACCTGGCCGGCATCCAACGCATGGCATCGTCCTGGGGAGTGACCGTGCAGCTGATGCCGACCATCGGCGAATTCGTCGCCCAGGACGCCGTCCTGTTCCGCGTCGAAGGACCGCAACTGCGGGTTCGTCCGCACAAGCTCATGGCGGCCCTCGTCTTCGGAGACACGCACAGCCCGACGGTCAGCCCTGCTGCCTCCCTGCAGGCCATCGTCGACATCGCGTTGAAAGCCTTGTCCCCAGCCATCAACGACCCAGGACGTGCGGTACAGGCAATGGATCACCTGGAGGACCTGCTGATGACACTCGCACCGCGAGTGCACGCAGAAGCCGAGGACTCTGCGCTCACCCGCGTCCGAGGAACGCGTCGGACATGGGGTGATTACGTCGCGGTCGCTACCGACGAGATCCGACACTTCAGCCGCGGTTCGACCCAGGTGCAGCGTCGACTCCGGTCGTTGTTCGAAACCCTGAGGGCCGCATGCCCGCCGGATCAACACCCACCGCTGCTCGCGCGGCTGAGCGCGCTCGACGCTCAGGTGGCGCGCGAGTGGTCGGGCAGTCTCGACGTCGGCCTCGCCAGCGTGGCCGATCCCCAGGGCTTGGGTTCGGAGATGGGGGCGATGGGCCGAATCCTCCCGCTGAGGCTGGGAGTGGAGCCTGCGGAATGACCCGGGGGGGGCTGGGAGTGGAGCCTGCGGAATGACCCGGGGTTGGCTGGGAGTGGAGCCTGCGGAATGACCCGGCGGGGCACCTGCCACCCTTTTTACGAACTCCGCATACTCGTTCAAAGCTGAACAGGCGTGGCAGGTCGATAAAAAGGGTGCCAAGTCGCGCAGACGGGGTGTCGGTGTCGGGTGGCGCCGGCACGACGGTGTGAGCCTGCCCAAAGTCCCCACGGGCAGGCTTGCTACATCTAACAGAATTTCCGGCAGCTGACGTTTCGACCGGTCGAGCACACCTACGCTCTCGTAGGTATTCGATTCGAGGAGGCATGTCCATGGTCAGGGAACTGACACAGCTGGAGCTGCTGCAGGAGCTGGTTCCGGTTGCGGAAGACAACGTGAACCGGCATCTGTCGATGGCGAAGGAGTGGCATCCCCACGATTACGTGCCGTGGGACGAGGGCCGCAATTTCGCGGAGTTGGGCGGCGTCGACTACGACCCGGAGCAGAGCAGGCTGTCGGACGTGGCCCAGGCCGCGATGGTCACCAACTTGCTCACCGAGGACAATCTGCCGTCGTATCACCGCGAGATCGCCGAGAACTTCTCGCAGGACGGCGCCTGGGGTACCTGGGTCGGCCGGTGGACCGCCGAGGAGAACCGTCACGGCATCGTCATGCGTGACTACCTGGTCGTCAGCCGAGGCGTGGATCCCGTCGCGCTCGAAGAGGCTCGCATGATCCACATGACCAACGGGTTCGCCTCTCCCGCCGGTTCGCACACGGGGCTGCTGCATTCGGTGTCCTACGTGACGTTCCAGGAGCTGGCGACGCGCGTGTCGCATCGCAACACCGGCAAGGTCTGCGAGGACCCCATTGCCGACCGCATGCTGCAGCGCATCGCGGCGGACGAGAACCTGCACATGATCTTCTACCGGAACATCTGCGGCGCCGCGATGGACATCGCGCCGGATCAGACGTTGAACGCGGTGTCGGACATCGTGACGAACTTCCAGATGCCCGGCGCTGGGATGCCGAACTTCCGCCGCAACGGTGTGTTGATGGCCAAGCACGGCATCTACGACCTGCGCCAGCACCTCGAAGAGGTCGTGTGGCCGGTACTGCGCAAGTGGCGAGTGTTCGAGCGCGAGGACTTCACCGGCGAGGGCGAGAACAAGCGTGAGGAACTCGCTGTGTTCCTCGACGACCTCGAGAAGCAGGCGACGAAGTTCGAGGAGATGCGCGACCGTTCGCTGGCTCGTGATGCGGCCAAGGCGGAGAAGGCACAGAAGGCGTCCTGATCCCCCGCACGCGTGCACCCTGGGGCCGTACCGAACACGGGAGTTCGCACTGAACACGACAGCCGAGAAACTGTCCAGCCTCGCCGAGAAACTCGACCGGGCGCACAGTCCAGGTAGCGAGAGGGCGATCGCCAAGAGAGCCGCTGCCGGTTTACCCGGTCCCCGAGATCGCATCGACGCGCTCCTCGACCCGGGCAGTTTCATCGAGTACGGCGCGTTGATGCGGGCTCCGGGCAGCCCGAAGAATCCGTACGGCGACGGCGTCGTCACCGGCCGCGGAACTGTCGGGGGCAGGCCTGTTGTCGTGTATTCGCACGACAACACCGTGTTCGGTGGCTCGCTCGGAGAGATGTTCGGCCGCAAGGTCGTTGCGATGATGGAGTTGGCCGCGAAGACGGCGTGTCCGATCATCGGTATCAACGATTCCGGTGGCGCCCGGGTGCAGGACGCCGTCACGTCGTTGGCTTTCTACTCCGAGATCGGGCGCCGCCAGCGGTTGCTGTCCGGATTGGCTCCGCAGATCTCCATCATGCTCGGCAAGTGTGCTGGTGGTGCCGCGTATTCGCCGGCGTGCACCGACTTCGTCGTCGCAGTCCAGGACCAGTCGTACATGTTCGTCACCGGACCGGACGTTCTGAAAGCGGTCACCGGGGAGGATATCTCGGCGGAAGACCTCGGTGGCGCGAGGAAGCAGGCCAGCTACGGCACGGTGCATCACGTCGCCGATTCCGAGGCCGACGCGTTCGTGTGGGTGAAGACGCTCCTGGGCTACCTGCCGAGCAACTGCCACGAGGGCGCACCCGTCGTGAACCCCGGTCTGGAACCGACTGTGACGGAATCGGATCTGAGCCTCGATTCCTTTCTGCCGGAATCGGACAACACCGCTTACGACATGCACGACGTCATGATGAAGGTCTTCGACGACGGCGAGTTTCTCGAGGTCGGTGCGCTGTACGCACCCAACGTCATCACTGCGTTCACCCGAGTGGACGGCAGAACCGTCGGCGTCGTCGCGAACCAACCGACGTATCTCAGTGGAGCACTGGACATCGCCAGTTCGGAGAAGGCAGCGCGCTTCATCTACATCTGCGACGCCTACGCCATCCCGATCGTGTTCCTCGTCGACATCCCCGGCTATCTGCCCGGCTTGGAACAGGAGCGAGCCGGCGTCATCTATCGGGGCGCCAAACTGCTTGCCGCAGTGATCGAATCGACCGTACCGAAAGTGACCGTCGTCATCCGAAAAGCCTACGGAGGCGGGTACGCAGTCATGGGTTCGAAGAACCTCGGTGCCGATCTGAACTTCGCCTGGCCGACGGCACGGATCGCGGTCATGGGTGCCGAGGGTGCCGTCGGGTTGCTGAAGCGCCGGGAAATCGAGGCAGCGGGCGAGGACGGCCCGCGGGTGCGTCAGGACTTCATCGATTTCTACAACGAGTACGTCGCGACGCCGTACACCGCTGCCGAGCGTGGGTACATCGATGCCGTCATCGAACCGTCGCAGACCCGGCTCGACATCAGGCGCGCGCTGAAACTGCTCGCGGACAAGACTCCCGAGCCACTCCCGCCTCGGCGTCGATCGCTGCTGCGGCCGGTGTGAGCACGAACATGAGTGGAGGGACCCGCATCGGAGCGTCGGCGATCGTCGTTCTGGCGTTCGTGTTCGGCGCGGGCACTGCCGGGATCTCGGGAGCGGCCCCTTCTCCGGACGTTACGACGGAGACCGTCGGTGTCGGACCCGAGGCGTCGACGCGGAACGAAGCGTTGCTGTACGCCCAGCTGCATCCCGACGCCGCACCGGCGGGGTCCAACGACTTCGGCTGCGTTCCGTCCGAGGAACATCCGGAACCCGTTGTGCTGGTTCACGGCACGTACAGCACTGCGTACGGAACCTTCGCGTCGTTGTCACCGGCACTGAAGGCGCAGGGCTACTGCGTGTTCGCTCTGAACTACGGGGAGGAGGCGACGAGCGCGGCCGGACTTCTGCAGCGACGTGGAGTCGCTTCTGTGGCCCGGTCCGCACACGAGCTGAGCGTCTTCGTCGACGGTGTCATGGAACGGACCGGGGCAGAGAAAGTCGACATCGTCGGTCATTCGCAGGGTGCACTGGTGGCTCGACAGTATCTCCGGTTCGGCGACGGAGCGCCCAAAGTAGGTTCGGTGGTGAGTCTTTCGGGTTCCAATCACGGGACCACCCTCGGTAGCCGAACGGACCTGGCGCCCGACCCGAACCTCGGCGCCGTCCTCGGCCAGGCTGCAGTGGATCAGACGCGAGGATCACCGTTCCTCGAGGCGCTCGACGCAGGTGGCGACACCGAACCGGGCGTCGACTACACGGTCGTCGCCTCTACCGGCGACACAACCGTCACCCCGTGGGAGTCGACGTTCCTCACTGCAGGACCCGGTGCAACCGTTCGGAACATCACCCTGAACGAACCAGTGGATCATTCCTCTGTTCCGTACTCTCCGGAAGTTCTGGCAATCGTGCTGGTTGCTCTTCAGGGCTGAGTGCCCGTGCGGTAGCGATGGCCCGGCCCACGGCCATAATGAAGAGTGACCGAATTCTGGGACCGCATTTCCGCGGTGAGTCCTGATCCACCCGTCTGGATCGTCCAAGTGGCAGCGCTGGTCGCTCTGGCGATCGTGTTGATTCCGCAGACGTGGAGGGTTGCGCGCAATGTCGTGACGATCGCCCACGAGGGTGCTCATCTGTTCGTTGCTCTGATCACCGGCAGGCAACTGGTGGGACTGCGATTGCACTCGGATACGTCGGGCGTCGCGATTTCGAAGGGCAAGCCGACGGGCCTCGGGGTCATCGCGATGACCTTCGCGGGATATGTCGGGCCGTCGCTGCTCGGCCTCGGGGCGGCGTTCGTACTGGGCACGCAGCGCGCGTCGGCGGTGCTGTGGATCGGAATCGTCTCGATCGCACTGATGCTGTCGATGATCCGCAACGTCTACGGAGCGTTGTCGTTGGTCGTGGTCGGTGCGGCGCTGTTCGCGGTGTCCTGGTGGGGAACCGGCGAGCAGCAGGTGGCCGCCGCGTACTTCATCACCCTGTTCTTGCTGATCGCCGGACCACGGCCCGTCCTCGAACTGCAACGCTCACGCAGTCGAGGACGGGCACGCGATTCCGACGCCGATCAGTTGGCTCGCCTGACGTTCCTACCGGGAATCGTCTGGGTGGGCCTGTTCCTGCTGGTTACGTCCGGCTGTCTTGCAGTGGGCGCGTGGCGGATTCTGGCTCCGGTGCAGTGACCGGGGCGTCGCTTCCTGGGGTTTCCGGTGCGGTGAAGTAGAACATCGCGCGCCTGGCGTCGACTTGCTGCTCGGTCATCGCCAGCTGGCCTCGTCCGCGGGAGAAGAACGCGGTCAGCCAGGAGATCACGGTGGTGAGGCGGCTGCGGAAGCCGACGATGTAGAGCAGGTGCACCAGCAGCCACATGATCCAGGCGATGAAGCCGGTGATCTTGATGGGGCCGACCTGCGCGAGGGCGGAGAAGCGGGACACCGTCGCCATCGAGCCCTTGTCGAAATACTTGAAGTCCTTGCGCTCGGGTATCTGCTTGCCCGCGCGCACTGCTTCGACGCCGTCTTCGATCACGCGTGCCGCGTAGCGGCCGCCCTGGATCGCGACCTGTGCGACGCCGGGGAGCTTGTCCAGTGCCATCATGTCGCCGACGACGAATACTTCGGGGTGGCCGGGGAGGGTGAGGTCCTTGTTCACCAGGACGCGGCCTGCGCGGTCGATCTCGGCGCCCGACTGTGCGGCGAGGGTCTTGCCGAGTGGGCTCGCGGCGACACCCGCAGACCAGACCTTGGTTCGCGAGGCGATGCGTCGGACGGTTCCGTCACTGTCCTTGACGGTCAAGCCGCCCGCGTCGACCTCGGTGACCATCGCGCCGAGCTGGATGTCGACGCCCATCGTGGTGAGCCGTTTCGCGGCCGCCTGACCGAGGGAGTCGGCGAACGGGGGCAGAACCTTGGGTGCGGCGTCGAGCAGGATGATCTTCGCTGATCGCGAGTCGATGTGCCGGAAGGTGCCGTCGAGGGTCTTGTTCGCGAGTTCGGCGATCTGGCCTGCCATTTCGACGCCGGTAGGTCCGGCGCCGACGACGACGAAGGTCAGCAGCTTCTCGATCTCGGCCGGGTCCGTGGCGAGTTCGGCCTGATCGAACGCTCCGAGGATGCGGCCGCGGAGCTCGAGGGCGTCGTCGATGGTTTTCATGCCCGGTGCGTATTCGGCGAAGTGGTCGTTGCCGAAGTAGGACTGGCCGGCGCCTGCGGCGACGATGATGCTGTCGTAGCTGGTTTCGGTGATGCGCTCGAGGAACTGGGAGGTGACGACTCGCTTCTCGAGGTCGATGGCGTTGACCTCGCCGAGGATGACCGAGGCGTTGTGCTGGTCCTTGAGGATCATGCGGGTCGAGGGGGCGATCTCTCCTTCGGAGAGGATGCCGGTGGCCACCTGGTACAGCAGTGGCTGGAAGAGGTGGTGTGTGGTCTTCGCGATCAGCGTGACGTCGACGTTGGCCTTGCGCAGTTGTTTCGCCGCGAAGAGACCGCCGAACCCGGAGCCGATGATGACGACGTGATGCCGATGTACTCGCTGGGCGAGTGCGGGAGTCAGGTCAGGCGTGGTGGATGCGGACATTGGTTGTGTCCTTCTTCGGTTCGGGACGGTCGGGTGTGAGGCCGTCATGTGTGCTGTGTCACTATGGTGCTTGAAGACTACACCAGTCCATGTGCGAATGTTAAGACAATATCGCCCGCCACTTTCGACCGTTTCGCCGAGGCGGTGGATGGGACATCCGGACACAGCACACAGCACACAGCACACAACGCCATCCGCGGTTCGCGGACGGCGCTGTGGATCGTTCGGGTGAATCAGTCCTTGTGCGGTGTCCGTTCACCGGTGTCGGGATCGATGTCGAGCACCACGTCGGGAGAGTCGGGATGGTAGAGGACGGGCCGAGCCGCCGTGGCGCGCTTCGCGCCGGCGCGTAGTAGAAGGACGCCGGACGCCACCAGCACGATCGTTGCGATACCGGCGATCCATACCCATCCCTCGAAGCCACCTGCGAGTGCGGTGATGAACAACGCGGCAGCGACGATGCCGGACATCACCAGGATGATTCCGGTGCGGTTCTCTGCGGTCTTGATCCAACGCGGACCGGGCGCGGTCTTGTTCTTGGCCATGACGAGTAGTCCCTTCGGGTTGCCTGGGCCTGAGATACCCGCTGGGAGATCGTTCACACAACCTGTGCTCGATTGCGGACGAGTCGATCGTCAGGCCGGCGGCCGGGGAGTCCCGACGGATGCAGTGGTGCCGCCGTCGACCGGGACGATCACGCCCGTCATGTAGGCGGCGTCGGGTGAGGCGAGGAAGAGTGCCACGCGCGCAATGTCTTCCGGCTCGCCGACGCGGTCGAGGGCGATGCGGTCCATCAGTGCGCCGCGGAATGTGGGGTCGTCGAGGCGGGACTTCGTCTGTTGGGTCGCCGTGAACGCGGGGGCGATGGCGTTCACCCTGATCCCACGTCGTCCCAGATCCAGAGCGAGGCTCTGCACCAAGGTGTTCACGCCGCCCTTCGTCGCGTTGTACGCGAACTGGCCCCAGTCGCCGCCCAGGCCGGCGACCGACGACATCGCGATCAAGTTGCCTCCCGATCGTTCGAGGTGGGGAACCGTGGCTCGGGCGACGTGGATGAGCGCGTCGAGATTCACCGCCCGCATCCGGTCCCACGCCGAGTGGTCGAAGTCGTCGATGACCGTGGGTTCGCTGAGTCCCGCGTTGTTGACGACGACGTCGATTCGGCCCTGTCGCGCAACGATGTTCGCCACGACGCGGTCGACTTCGTCGCGTTGCGTCACGTCGACGACCCACGCCGATGCTCGGTCTTCCCAGTCGTCGACGGTCTCCCGCAGTGTGGCGTCGGACCTGCCGAGGACGCACACCGTCGCACCCTGTTCCAGGAACGCGACAGCGACGGCTCGGCCGATACCCGAGCCACCGCCGGTCACGACGACCACGTGCTCGGCGTAGGGATTCGACGCCCATGCGATGGCCATCGGTAAAACCTCCCGATCCGTGTTTTGTACGGACATTAGTTCTTGACGAGGTGGAGTACGGTTCGGGTATGAGTGATGCAGATCACCGGAGTGAGGAACTGCAGGAGCAAGCTCAGCGGCAGGCCGCGGCGGCACGGGTGAAGATGAAGCACCGCCGCGACCGGCAAGAAGGGGGATTGGGGGGATACGTCGCCGAACGGGCGGGGGACTGGGACCTGGACGACCAGAACACGGCTGCGATGGATCGGCAGGTGCGGTTCTGGCGGTTCGTCACCGACAAATGGTTCCGGATGGAGATCGACGGATGGGACAACATCCCCGACCCTCCGGTGCTCGTCGTCGGAGTCCACACCGGAGCACCGTTCGTGTGGGACGCGTGGACTGTCGGTGCCCAGTGGTGGCGACGCTTCGGCGAGAAGCGGACTCTGCACGGCACAGCGCACGACGCGCTGATGGCGTTCCCCGTCATCGGAACGGTGTTTCGCGCGATGGGTGTGCTTCCGGCCGCCCCGGACTCCATGGCGACCGCACTGGCCGAGGGCCGCGACGTCATCGTCTGGCCGGGCGGCGAAGTGGACTCGCTGCGGCCGTGGAGCGAACGCGATGTCGCAACCCTCGGCGGGCGAACGGGTTTCGTCAAGATGGCGATCCGCATGGGCGTTCCGATCGTCCCGGTCGCGACGGTCGGCGGGGCCGACGCGATGCCCGTGCTCGTTCGAGGTGACAGGCTCGCGCGAGTGCTGGGACTCGACCGGATCGCACGGCTCAAGGTGTTCCCGATAGCACTGTCTCTGCCGTGGATCATCGCCCCCGCGGCGCTCCCTCAGATTCCGCTTCCGGCGAAGATCCGCACCAGGTTCATGCCGGCGATCACCGTCGACCACGACCCGACGCGGTGCGAGGACGAGGACTACGTCGACGCGAAATACGAGGAAGTGCGCGCGCTCATCCAGAGCGGAATGGACGACCTCGCGACGAAGCGTCGGTTTCCGATCTTCGGGTAGCTAAGCTTCCCTCCATGGATCGACCCGCGGTAATTCTGGAGAACGACACCACTGTTTACGACTTCTATCTGCGCCACCAGCAGAACCGTCAGGTCGCGAGATTGGCCTACGCAACGCTGGCCAGGCGCTTCAAGCCGCGCGTGAGCTACCCCGAGGGCGCGCGGGAGGAACTGCGTCGCCTCGTCTACGACGACACGCGCCTGATCATTGCCGTCAACCACCTGTCGGAGACGGACCCGTACACCGTCGCCGCGACGGCATGGGCGTCGCCGCTGCGCCCGGTCATCGGACGGACACGGGTGCTGGCCAAGGACGAGCTGTTCCAGGAACCCAAGCAGCGCAGGCGGATCGACATGATGGGCGGAATACCGGTGTTCCGCGGCAAGAATCACGGAATGCGGGCCGTCAGCGCGGCAGGCAACCGCATGATGGACGTCAGTGCCGAGCGGGTGCGACGCGGTGACGACTTGGCGATCTTCCCCGAAGGAACCTGCAACCTCGAGGATCCGACGAAGGTGCAGAAGGTGGGCAGCGGCATCGGCCACATCGTCTCGCGCGTTCGTGCGCTCGGCGTCGAGCCGGTTCTGATCTGCATCGGGCTGAGCTACGGCGACCCGCAGAAGCTCAAATCGGCGAGCGTGTACATCGACACTCCGATCACCGATCTGCCGGAGAAGCCGTTGCACATCACGCGCACCGTGTCCGACGGTATGCAGCAGGCCCTCGACGGCGCGGTGGCCGCTTACTGAGCGGTCACTCGGTTGTTGGTAGAACAGGTGACAGAGGTTTCATCCATCGCAACTTCAGGGAGACGCACGTGAGTGATGCAGTCAAGACCGCAGTGGTGACCGGAGCAGCACGGGGAATCGGCGCGGCGGTAGCGAAACGCCTGGCCAAGGACGGATTCGGCGTCGCCGTCGTCGACCTCGACGAGGCAGCATGTTCCGATACCGTCGGAGCGATCCAGTCTGCGGGCGGGCAGGCTGTTGCCATCGGTGCGAACGTCGCCGACGAGGAGTCGGTCAAGACCGCGGTGGACCGCATCGCCACCGAGTTCGGCGCACCGACCGTGCTGATCAACAACGCCGGAATCACGCGCGACAACCTGCTGTTCAAGATGACCGTCGAGGACTGGGACTCCGTACTGGGCGTGCACCTGCGTGGTTCGTTCCTGATGACCCGTGCAGTTCAGAAGCACATGATCGACGCGAAGTGGGGTCGCATCGTCAACCTGTCCAGTACCTCCGCTCTCGGTAACCGCGGGCAGGCCAACTATTCGGCCGCCAAGGCAGGCATGCAAGGGTTCACCAAGACCCTGGCCATCGAGCTCGGCAAGTTCGGCGTCACCGCCAACGCCATCGCTCCCGGTTTCATCGAGACCGAGATGACGGCTGCCACGGCCGAACGCGTCGGCGTGCCGTTCGAGGACTTCAAAGCCGCTGCAGCGTCACAGATTCCGGTCAACCGAGTCGGCAACCCCGACGACATCGCACACCTCGCGTCGTTCTTCGTGAGCGAGGGCGCAGGATTCATCTCCGGTCAGGTCGTCTACGCCGCCGGCGGCCCGAAGGACTAGCGGCCGTGGGAGGTCTGCCTACCCGGCAGACCTCCCCTCCGCTCTACGGCGTCGGCATTCCGCCGTTGACGTTGAGGGTCTCACCCGTCACGTAGCCCGATTCCGCGGACGACAGGTAGACGTAGGCCCCAGCGAGTTCGGCGGGCTGACCGGCGCGGCCGATCGGGGTCTCCTTGCCGAACTCCGGCAGAGCCGACGTCGGCTGCCCGCCCGACGCCTGCAACGGCGTCCAGAACGGGCCCGGCGCCACAACGTTCACTCGAATTCCCTTGGGCGCCAACTGCTGCGCGAGGGCCTTGCTCATCGTGTTGATGGCCATCTTGGTCGTGGCGTAATCCACCAGGCCGGGCGAGGGGGTGTACGCCTGGATGGAACTGGTGTTGACGATGGTCGATCCCGGCGGCATGTGCGGAACAGCCTCCTGAATGGTCCAGAACAGTGCGTAGACGTTGGTCTTGAACGTCGCATCGAACTGCTCGGAGGTCAGGTCGGCCAGATCCTCGACGAACTGCTGCTTCCCGGCCACCGTGACGAGCAGGTCCAGCCCACCCAGTTCCTCGACGGCTGTCCGGACTATCCCGCGGGCACCCTGCTCGTCGGTCAGATCGGCAGGCGCGAGTACTGCAGTGCGTCCGGCGTCGCGAATCAGCTGCGCGACTTCCTGCGCATCCTTCTCCTCGGACGGCAGATAGTTGAGCACGACATCCGCGCCCTCACGCGCGATGGCAATGGCCGCAGCGCGTCCGATGCCCGAATCGGCACCGGTGACAAGGGCTTTGCGTCCCGCCAGCCTGTTCGTGCCACGGTAGGTGTCCTCGCCGTGATCGGCCTTCGGTTCCAGATCCGAGGCCAGACCCGGCGGATCCTGATGCTGCTCGGGGTACCCCTCCTGACGGTACTGCGTCACAGGATCGGTGAATGTGTATTGGTCCGTCACGGTGAATGCGTCTCCCAAACGTGGAGTGTGAATGCGAACCGGTGTCTCGATTCAGTACTCCCGCTGCTTTCCCTGCAGTCATGCGTCGCAAACGCATGACTGCGCCACAGCAACCGTCTGAGCGTTGCCATGGCGCAGTCATGCCCCGTTGGAGCGGTGGATCAGTAGGTGTAGAAGCCTTGACCGGTCTTGCGGCCGAGCTGCCCGGCTTCGACCTTGCGTCGAAGCAGCGGAGGCGGTGCGTAGTGGGTCTCGCCGAACTCTGCGTACAGCGATTCCGCGACGGCCAGGGTGACGTCGAGACCGACCGTATCGGTCAGGCGCAAGGGTCCCATCGGGTGGGCGCACCCGTTGACCATGCCCTCGTCGATGTCCTCGGCGCTGGCGAAGCCGGATTCGAACATCCTGATCGCGGACACCAGGTACGGGATGAGCAGAGCGTTGACGATGAACCCGGCCCGGTCTCCGGAGCGGATCGTCTTCTTGCCCAGCGTGTTCCCCGCGTACTCGGTCACGGCGGCGACGGTGTCTTCGCTGGTCACCAGGCTCACGACGATCTCCACGAGCGGGAGCACCGGAACGGGATTGAAGAAGTGCACGCCGACGACCTGGCCCGGCCGCTTCGTGGCGTTCGCCATCTTGATGACCGGGATCGACGACGTGTTGGTCGCGAGGATGCCCTCGGGCTTGACGATGGAATCGAGCTTGCCGAACAGCTCCAGCTTGAGCGACTCGATCTCCGGTGCGGCTTCGACGACCAGGTCACGGTCCGCGAAGTCCTCGATGTCCAGCGTCAACGAGATTGCCGCACGGGCTTTCTCGGCTGCGTCGGCCTCGATGCGTCCGGATTTGACTGCGCGAGCGAAGGACTTGTCCAGGCGTGCCTCGGCTGCGTCGGCGGCTGCCTGGCTGGTCTCGAGAACGATGACCGACGAGCCCGCACGCGCAGCGACCTCGGCGATACCGGCACCCATGGTGCCGCCGCCGATGACTCCTACCAGTTCGATGGTGCTCATTTCAGCAGCGCCCGGGACATGACGACACGCTGGATCTGGTTGGTGCCCTCGTAGATCTGCGTGATCTTGGCGTCGCGCATCATGCGTTCGACCGGGAAGTCGGTGGTGTATCCGGCGCCGCCGAACAGCTGAACGGCGTCGGTGGTGACCTCCATCGCGACGTCGGACGCGAAGCACTTCGATGCGGCGGAGATGAATCCGAGGTTCTTCTCGCCGCGCTCGGCGCGGGCAGCCGAGGTGTAGACCATGAGGCGCGCTGCTTCGACCTTCATCGCCATGTCGGCCAGCATGAACTGCACGGCCTGGAAGCTCGAGATGGACTGGCCGAACTGCTTGCGGTCCTTCGTGTATTCGATCGCAGCGTCGAGTGCGCCCTGTGCGAGGCCGACAGCCTGAGCGCCGATCGTGGGACGCGTGTGATCGAGAGTCTGCAGCGCAGTCTTGAAGCCGGTGCCGGGCTCGCCGATGATGCGGTCGCCGGGGATCTTGCAGTTCTCGAAGTAGAGCTCCGCCGTCGGCGAGCCCTTGATGCCGAGCTTCTTCTCCTTCGGGCCGACGACGAAGCCCTCGTCGTCCTTGTGCACGATGAACGAGCTGATGCCGTTGGCACCCTTGTCGGGGTCGGTGACGGCCATGACCGTGTACCAGTCGGACTTGCCGCCGTTGGTGATCCAACACTTCGATCCGTTGAGGATCCAGTCGTCACCGTCGGCTGCGGCGCGAGTCCGCATGCTGGCGGCGTCGGAACCCGCCTCACGCTCGGACAGGGCGTAGGACGCCATGGCGCCGCCGGCGAGCGACGGCAGGACCTGCCTCTTCAGCTCGTCGGAGCCGTTGAGGATCAGGCCCATGGTGCCGAGCTTGTTCACTGCGGGGATCAGCGACGAGGAACCGCAGACGCGGGCGACCTCTTCGATAACAATGCAGGTGGCAACCGAGTCCGCTCCCTGGCCTTCGTATTCCTCGGGGACGTGGATGGCGTTGAAGCCGGAGTTGTTGAGAGCCGTCAGCGCCTCCTCCGGGAAGCGAGAATCCTCGTCGACCGCCTTCGCGTGCGGGGCGATTTCCTTCTCGGACAGCGCGCGGATGGCTGCGCGCAGCTCGTCGTGCTCCTCCGGAAGGCGGAAGAGGTCGAAGTCCGGATTACCGGCCATGGTGCAACTCCTACGGCATAGATCGGTAGGCACTCAGTGCCACGTATGAGTCGAGACTACGGCAGACTTGGACATTCGAGCAAGGTTTCCTGGCACTGGGTGCCAGGTTCCGCTCGCCCGACAAGCCGAGATGTCACCCGTCCAGGTGCTCCCCGAGTGCGTCGACGACGGCCTCGGTCGATGTTCCCCGCCGGAACACGGCCACCACGACGTCGTCGGATCGGCCCTCGGAGTCGGCAGAGTCGGTGCCTGCCCCTCTTGCCGAGGACCCGTATCCCTCGCGCACCGTGCTCAAGGCGGCGCGCAGGTCGCCGGGCGCGGTGTCGATGCCGTCGCGAATCATGCGCCGGAGTACGTAGTTGTGGGTGGCTGTGACCGTCGCGCAGAACTGGATCGTTTCGAGGTGCGAGTGGTCGGGGGCGGCGCTGCGCAGGTAGTCGACGAACAATCGCTCGTACTTGAACACGGTCACGATCTCTCGGTCGCGGAGCGCCGGATTCTGGTGAACCACCTGGTAGCGGAGTCGGGCGTACTCCTTCCAGTCGGTGAAACGATCGAAGACGAGCTGGGCGGCGTCGCAGACGGCAACCCAGGGATCGTCGTGTTCGGCGTCGAGGAACGCGGCGGCCTGAGCGAGGAGGATCTCGTGGTCGACGAAGATGACGTCGTCCTTGCCTTTGAACTGACGGAAGAACGTACGACGCGAGATGCCCGACGCCTCGGCGATGTCGTCCACCGAGGTGGCGTCGTATCCGCGGACGGAGAACAGGTCGAGTGCGGCCTTCGCCACGGTCAGACGAAAGGCCTCGGAGTCCTCGGTGTCACGCATAGCTGACGAAGGTATCCCAGTTTCGCGAGTGTCGAGAACTCCTACCTACGGAATCGGCTGTGTCGTTCGTCCGGGCCGGTAGAGTCGACTGAACCGTTTCTCGCGCTGGAAGGATCTTCGATCTTGGCTCTCGTCGCAGGTATCGACTCGTCCACTCAATCGTGCAAAGTCTTTGTACGCGATGCGGATTCGGGAGAGCTCGTTCGTAGTGGGCGGGCGTCGCACCCGTCCGGAACCGAAATCGACCCGGCCGAATGGAAGAAGGCGCTCGACACCGCTGTCGCCGACGCGGGTGGACTGGAGGACGTCGACGCCGTGTCCGTCGGCGCTCAGCAGCACGGGATGGTCTGTCTGGACTCGTCGGGCGACGTCGTTCGGCCTGCCCTTCTGTGGAACGACACACGGTCGGCGCCGTCGGGTGCCGACCTGGTGAACGAGTTGGGCGCGCAGGGGTGGGCCGACGCGGTCGGCGTGGTTCCGCTGGCGTCGATCACGGTGACGAAGCTTCGGTGGCTTGCGGACAACGAACCGGAGAACGCAGATCGCACTGCAGCGGTGTGTCTTCCGCACGACTGGCTGAGTTGGCAGCTTGCCGGCGCCCCGGGTCTGGACGCGCTCGCCACGGACCGCGGCGACGCCAGTGGTACCGGGTACTTCTCAGCGGCGACCGGACAGTACCGACACGATTTGCTGGAACTGGGATTCCGCGGACGGACGCCCCGATTGCCCCGAGTTGCAACGCCGTTCGAGCGTATCGGCGAGACGGCAGGCGGTGCGGTGATCGGTCCCGGTACCGGTGACAATGCGGCAGCCGCACTCGGATTGGCTGCTCGCCCAGGCGACGTGGTGGTATCGGTCGGCACGTCGGGTGTCGTCTCGGCGGTGACCGACGTCGCCGCGGCCGACCCGTCGGGAATCATCGCCGGTTTCGCCGACGCGACCGGACGTCAGCTGCCGTTGGTCTGCACGTTGAACGCAGCCAGAGTGCTCGACGCGACGGCGTCGCTGCTGGGCGTCGACCATGCAGAACTGTCCCGGCTCGCATTGGCGACGCCGAGTGACGGCCTCGTTCTCGTTCCGTACCTCGAAGGCGAGCGGACTCCCAACCGGCCGGACGCATCCGGGGCCGTTCACGGTCTGCGCCTGGGTAATTCGACGCCGGGTCACCTGGCCCGCGCAGCCGTCGAGGGCCTGCTGTGCGGGCTCGCCGACGGCATCGACGCACTCCGGGATGCCGGAATCGAGACCACGCGAGTCCTGCTCGTCGGCGGCGGTGCCAAGTCGGCAGCACTGCGTGAGCTGGCGCCTGCCATTCTCGGTATGCCCGTCGTGGTTCCGGAGCCGGGCGAATATGTCGCCGACGGCGCCGCCCGCCAAGCTGCATGGGCGTTGGCGCAGACTCCCGAGCCGCCGCAATGGGAGTCGGCGCCCGCCCGCACCTACGAGGCCGATCCGACGCCGTCGATCCGCGCACGGTACGCAGAAGTCAGGGACCTGACCGAAGGGGTGTAGGTCAGGGGATCAGTCGGGCGTCGCGGTAGCGCTGCACCACCGATGCGATGCCGTCGGGTGTAGATCGGAAGCCGAGGAATCCGGCCTTCTTGGACTTGTTCATGTCGGTGAGGCATTCCATGTCGCGACCGAGATCGCCGTCGGTGTGCCACCAGGAGGCGAGCTTCGTGACGTCGGGTTCGACCAGGTCGTGCGTCGCGGCGATACGTGCCCACGTCTCGGCGGCATCCGCCATCCGAGGTTCGAGCGGGCGCGGTTCGCCGTCGTACCCTTCGGGCTCGACACCGAACATCTCCGCGAACTGCGGCCACATCCAGCGCCAGCGGAACACGTCGCCGTTGGCGATGTTGAACGCTTCGTTCCTACCGTTGTCGTTCGACGATGCCCACACCATCTGTTCGGCGAGCAGGTCCGCGTCGGTGAGGTCGGTCAGGCCGTTCCACTGGGTGTCCGACCCGGGAAAGACGAAGGGGGTGCCCGACTCGGCGCAGATCGAGGCGTAGACGGACAGGGTGAGCACCATGTTCATCGCGTTGCCGACGGCGAAGCCGGAGATCGTGTGCGCACGGTGCACACTCCACGTGAAGTCGTACTTGTCCGCTCCGGCGAACAATTCGTCTTCCTGGGCGTAGTAGAAGTTGGGTGTGTCGAGTCGCTCTTCCGACTCGTGGAACGGGGTCTCGGCCATCACGGCTTCGCCGTAGGCGTCGAACGGCCCGAGGTAGTGCTTGAGGCCGGTCATCAGCGCGACGTGTTTCACCGTTCCGGACGGCCCGAGCACGTCGAGGACGTTACGCAGTGTGGCCGAGTTGACCTCGATGTTCTCTTTCTCGGAGTCCTTCTTCATCCATGCCGTGAAGAAGACGATGTCGGGGTTCACCTCGGCGAGAGCGTCGGTCAGGCTTGCGGTGTCGAGCAGGTCGGCCGCCACGGGCGTGACGCCGTCGACGGGGGTCTTTCCGCTGCGGCTGAGCCCGTAGGTGGTCCAGCCTTTCGCGAGGGTCTCGCGGCACAGTGCTTGACCGGAGATTCCGGTGGCACCGACGATCAGGGCGCGGTGTCGGGGTTCGCTCATGTCCCGTAACTACCCAGTTGGTGAGTAGTTGACACTCACAGGGTGACGAGCTGCTGTCCGATCAGGACGACAGCACCGATGGTCGACACCGCGATGGCGGTCAATCTCAGCCGCCTCCGGTCCATCAGTCGGTTGACGAAACGAGACAGTACGTAGCCGAGGATCGTGGCCGGCGCGAGCAGAACGAACAGCCAGGCCGTGTGGCCGTCCACCGCCCCGGCGGCTGCGAGAGCGACCAACGACATGACGGATCCGACGAGGAAGAACGCGCTCATGGTGCTGCGGAGCTTGGCACCCGTGTTGCGCTGCCACACCAGCGCCATGGGCGGACCGCCGATCGACGTGGCGGTGCCCAGCAGGCCCGAAGCAGCTCCCGCCACCATCAGATTCCGCCTGCGCGGCAGGGGAATCCATCCGAACGACGTCAGCGCGATTCCGAGGAGAACAACACCCGCGAGCATCAACGCCAATCCACGCTCCGGCAGTGCCACCAACAGCAACGCCCCGAGAATCGTGCCGGGAACCCGGCCGGCGAGCGCCCAGCTGGCGCCGGAGAGATCCAGTGACGTTCCCTCCTTGATCAACACCATGGTGCTGACCAGAATCGCCAGCATGATCAGGGTCCCGGGCACGAGGCCCGGGTCGACGATCGCGACGATCGGCGCCGCGAGCATTCCCATGCCGAATCCGATCGACGCCTGCATGCACGACGCGAACAGGATCGCGCACGCCACCACGGCGAACCCGGACAGCGGCAGATCACCGATCACCGCACACCTCTCATGTTCCGGCCGCGACGAGGCCCAGATCGTTCTCGACGAGTGGGTAATGGCATTCGGCCATGTGGTCGACTTCGTTGCGGTCGCGGGCAACCGGTGGTGCGTCCGAGCTGCACAGTTCGGTCGCCTTCCAGCAGCGGGTGCGGAACCGGCATCCCGACGGTGGGTTCAGCGGAGACGGGACCTCGCCCTTCAGCAGGATGCGCTCTCCGCGTGACGCAGCGTCGAGCTTGGGCGCTGCGGACATCAGTGCAGCCGAGTAGGGGTGGCTCGGCCTGTCGAAGACGGCGTCGGTGGCCCCGGATTCGACGATGCGGCCCAGGTACATGACGGCCACCCGGTCGGCGACGTGTCGGACGACCGACAGATCGTGCGAGATGAACACGTAGGAGATCCCGAGTTGCTTCTGCAGATCGTTGAGCAGGTTGAGTACCTGTGCCTGCACCGAGAGGTCCAATGCCGACACCGGCTCGTCGCAGATGATCACGTCGGGGTTCAGTGCCAGTGCGCGAGCGATGCCGAGACGCTGACGCTGGCCGCCGGAGAACTCCTGCGGGAAGCGGTGCTCGTCGCTCGGGCGTAGACCGACCAGGTGCAGCAGCTCTCGGACTCTCGCGGACCGATCCCGGCGAGTCTTGTACAGGGTCTTGTGGCTCCGCCACGGCTCGCTGATGATGTCCGCGGCCGTCATTCGTGAGTTGAGGGAACCGTACGGGTCCTGGAACACCATCTGGACGCGTCGGCGAAACCCCAGGAGATCCTTGCCTTTCAGCGAGAACGGGTCGACACCGTCGAAGTCGACGGTTCCGGAGTCCGGCCGCTCCAGCATCATCAGCGTGCGGGCGAGTGTCGACTTACCGCAACCGGATTCGCCGACGAGTCCGAGGGTCTCGCCTCGACGCAGATCCAGATCGATGGCATCGAGTGCGCGGAGATCACCTCCGCTCACCTTGAACGTCTTGTTCAATCCGCGGACCGTCAGAAGCTGTTCTGCTCGGGCTGTTTCAGACATGAGACACCTCGTTCGAAAAGTGGCAGGCGGAGAATCGGCCGTCTCCGACGGGTTCGAGGGACGGGCGTCGGTCGATGCAGATGTCCCGGGCGAGCGGGCATCGAGCTTGATAGACGCATCCGTCGGGCACGGAGTGCAGATCCGGCGGAGTGCCACCGATGGACTTGAGGTCCTCTCCGCGCACCGCGTGTACGGGAACGGAATCGAGAAGTCCCTTGGTATACGGGTGGCGAGGATCGGCGAACACCTCGGACACCAGGCCCGTCTCGACGACGTTGCCCGCGTACATGATCGCCACTCGGTCGGCTTCCTCGGCGACGAGTGCGAGGTCGTGCGTGATGAGCACGACGGCCATGTCGTGTTCGGTCCGTAGCTCGCGGAGGAGGGTCATGATCTGTGCCTGCACCGTCACGTCCAGAGCCGTGGTCGGCTCGTCGGCCAGCAGCACCGACGGGCTGAGGGCCACGGCCATCGCGATGAGCAAACGCTGACGCATACCACCGGAGAACTGGTGGGGATAGGAGTCCGCTCTCGACTCCGGCTGCGGAATCCCGACGCGGCGCATCAGCGAGATGGCCTCCACTTTGGCTTCTTTCGCACTCAGTCCGCGGTGGATGCGGAACGGCTCGGCCAGCTGGGTGCCGACGGTGTACACCGGATTGAGTGCGGTGAGGGCGTCCTGGAAGACGATCGCCAGCTCCGTTGCGGCGATGTGGCGTCGCACCTTGGACTTCGCGGACACCAGGTCGACCTTGCCGAGATCCGAGCTGTCGATCTCCACGGAACCGTCGGTGACGTCGGCGATCGGTTCGAGGAGGCCGACGACGGCCTGTGCCGTCATCGACTTACCGCAACCGGATTCACCGAGCAGAGCCAGGGTTTCACCACGCCGCGCACTGAACGTGACGTGGTCGACCGCGCGAATGACGCCCGAGGGGGTGCGTAGATCGACCGTCAGGTCTCGCACGTCCATGGCGATGCGGTCGGTGTCCGGGCGTGCTGGGGCAGGTGCACTCATGAGACGACCTTTCGGACGGGGAGAAGGCGGGACTTGGCCGAGCGCGGGACGGTCAGACGCCAGCGCTGAGCGGGATCGGTGGCGATGCGTGCCCAGGCTGCGAGCACGGTGGCCGACACCGTGGTGATGACGATGGCGAGGCCGGGGAAGAACGACAGCCACCAGGCGGTCTGCAGGTACGTGCGGCCCTGCGCGACCATGAGACCCCAGCTGACGTCGGGTGGCTGAATTCCGATGCCCAGGAAGCTCAGTGACGATTCCGCCAGCATGACGAAGCAGAAGTCCAAGGTGGCGACGGTCAGCAGCGTCGGCAACAGGATCGGTGCGACGTGCCGACGAATGACCGACCCGCTCGACGCACCGAAGGTACGGGCGGCGTCGACGAACAACCGGCTCTGCAGTTCCGCGGATTCGGCACGGGCGGTACGCAGGTAGATCGGAATGCGGGTGATGGCAAGAACCAGAACGATGTTCGCGGCGCTCGGGGAGAAGACGTACAGCACGACGACGGCCATCAGCAGCGACGGGAAGCTCATGATGACGTCGGCGACGCGCATCGCCGTCGTCTCACGCCACCCGCGGTGGTAGCCGGCCCACATTCCGATGATCGAGCCGATGATGGCGGACAGGATGACCGCCGGGATCGCCACCGACAGCGTGGTCTGGCACGCGACGATCAGACGAGCGAGCATGCTGCGGCCGAGCGGATCGGTCCCGAGGATGTTCATCCAGCCGGTGTCGAGGGAGAACGGTGCCAGGTTGGAGCGGTTCAGGTCCTGCGCGGTGGCGGCGTCGCCGACGAGCATCGGCCCGAAGATCGCCGTCAGGAAGACCAGGACCAGAATGCCTGCTGCGACGGTCGCGACGCGGTCGCGGAGAAGGAGCTTCCACAGCGGCGCGGAGCTGGTGCGCGACGCCGGCGTCGGATCCGGAACATCCTCCGGCTCGGACGTTTTCGGGGCTTCGAAATCGAGTGACATGGTGGCTCCTAGGCCTTCGCCTTGTCGCGGACACGGGCGTCGAGCAGTGCGTAGCAGGCGTCGATGACGATGTTGAGCACGAAGATGCTGATGGCGGTCAACAGCACGGCCGCCTGCAGGACCGCGAAATCACGCTGCAGGATGGCGTCGATCATGAGCTTGCCGATACCGGGCCATCCGAAGATCGCCTCGACGACGACTGCTCCGTTGACCAGACCGACCATGAGGTCACCTGCAACGGTCAGCGCCGGTGCCGCTGCGTTGCGCAGTGCATGGTGGGTGACCACTCGGATGTCGCTTGCGCCCTTGCTGCGTGCCAGCCTGACGTACGGCGCGGACAGCGCGGCCACCATCGCGCCTCGCACGACCTGCGTCAGTACACCCAGTGGGCGGATGAGCAGTGTCGCGATCGGCAGGATCCACGACAGCATGCCTGCACCGGTTCCCGACGTCGGGAGCACTCCGAAGGTCACGGCGAAGAGCCAAACGCCCATGATCGCGAACCAGAAATCGGGGATGCTCGCCGCCGTCATGGACAGCAGGCTCGAGATCCGGTCGGCGAGGGAGTTGGGTCGGTACGCCGCCCAGCACCCGATGACGATGGCACCGACGATCGCCAGGAACATCGTCATGAACGCCAACTGCAGCGTGGCGGGGAACGCGCGAAGGGCCATCGTCGACGCGGCTTCACCGGTACGCAGCGAGTCACCGAAGTCGAGGTGGACGACGCCGCTGAGGTAATCGAACAGCTGCGTCAGGAGCGGCTGGTCGAGCCCGTTCGACGCCCGGAACGCCTCACGCTGGGCCTGGGTGGCGGACTCCGGCAGGTAGAGACTCGTCGGGTCGCCGGTGAGACGGGCCAGGAGGAATACACCGAGAAGCACGACGATCAGCGGAACCAGGCTGGTGTAGATCCTTCGTCGCAGAAATCTGAACATGATGGGCCTCTAGTCCGTTTCGGGTGAGTCGGCGCGGGTCATCGCGGCGAGATGCATCTCGTCGACAGTGGCCGAGTTGGGGGTGTAGTCGACGGAATCCGCCTTGGCGAGAACACCTTCCATGTGGGCGATGAACGCCATCTGCATGATCTCCTTCGGCTCCTCCGCGAACAGCTGTGCGTATGCGTCCTGCCGAGCGTCGCCGGTGAGAACAGCGGCCTGACGGACGCGCTCGTCGAACTCCGGTGTTCCGCCTGCGCTCTGGAACCCTTCGCTCATGAGGTACTGGTCGGCGGTGAACGCGGCGTCGCCTGCTTGATTTCCGTGCTGAATGACCAGGAGGTACGGGCCGACCTTGGGGAACGGGCGTTCCTGGTACTCCGCTGTTCCGGCGGAGTCCGTCATCTCGATCGACACGTTCATCCCCAGCTGAGACAGGGCGTACTGCACGACCTCGAGGGTTTCGTTGACCTTCGGGAACTGACCGGTACGGCCGATGAGCCGGATCGGGGTGTCGACGGGTACGCCGTCCGCACGCGCTTCGTCGATCAGCTCCTGGGCGCGGGCGGGGTCGTACGGCCACGGTGAGAGTTCGTCGTTGTATCCGATCACTCCGTCCGAGACCAGCTGTGCCGCAGGCTTTCCGAGTCCCTGGAACAGGGCGTCGACGATTCCCTCGCGGTTGATCGCGTAGTTGATCGCCTGACGTACCCGCATGTCGTCGAGCGGAGTCTCCTCGAGCTGGATGCGGACCGCCGTCGTCTCGTTGTTCGGGTAGGCGACTCCGAGGTCTCCTGCACCGTCCTCCGGTCCGAGCGAGGTGGCGATCTCGGCTTCCCCGTTGGACACCATCGACGCGCGGACGCTGCCCTCGCTTCGCCACTGGTACGTCGCGCGGGCGTAGTCCGGCTTGTCGCCCCAGTACGTCTCGTTGCGGACGAGCGACAGACGCTGACCGTAATCCCAGTTGTCGATCGCGAACGGTCCGGTGCCGATCGGCTCCCGCACGCGTTCGGTGAGGCTGTAGGTCCTCGGCACCATTTCGACGAACGAAAGCTTCAGCGGAAGGATCGGGTCCGCACTCGGTGCCGCGACGCTGACGGTCAGTGGATCGATGATCTTCACGTCCAGGTCGGCGTCGCCGAAGACGTATCCCTCGACGTTGCATCCGAGGTCCGAGTTCACGGCTCGCTCGATCGAGTGCGCTGCGTCCTCCGCCTCGAACGGGCTGCCGTCGCTGAAGGTGACGCCGGGGTGCAGCTGGAAGGTCCATTCACGGTCCGACACCTGGGTCCAGGAGTCGGCCAGCTTCGGCTCGAGTGTTCCCTCGCTCGGGTTCCGTTCCATCAGGGGTTCGGTGATGTTGGACCGCGTGACGACTCCGACCGATGTGAGGGAGACGTCGCACGCTTCGAGGGTCGGCGGCTCTTCCTGCAGGACGATGCGGAGGGTGTCCGCGCTCGCGGCGGTACCGCTGCCGGAGTTCGCCACCGTGCAACCGCTCGCGATCATCGAAAAGCTCAGTGCGCCAGCGATGATGATCGCGCTGCGCGTGGTCCGTCCCTGCTGCACTGCTCGTGCAGGGCTCATGGTGACCTCCAAGTGGATGGGGAGTGCGACTGCACCGGGTGCAGCGCATATCTGTGACGGTAGACACACGGTAGGAGTGGCGCATATCGGCGTCAACACGACAATCGGCCGTAACAAGGGAGTTTTGTGGGTCACATCGAGTCAAATCGAGAGGTGTGAATCACAGTACGATGCGTCTGACCTGGTCGGACGGCATCGAGCAGCAGGAGATAGGGTGTAGTAAGTGCGTCGACAATGCCGTTTGAGTATCAATCCATGTTATTTACGTGTTGGACAGGTATCCGAAAAGCGGCATAGCGTACTGGAAAACGCGCACGCGGCGAGTCCTGTGAGGAGCTGAGTTATGGCAACGGTTGGAGCCACGGAATCATCTGCGGTGCAGAGTGATTCGAAGAAATCCGGACGGGTGCTTCGGGTCGGGCCGCTCAAGCCGTCTCTGATGGACACCCTCGCCGGCGACTACGACGCCCTCGTGCTCCCCGATGCGGCCGAGCGTGACGAGTTCCTGGCTCGGCACGGCGAGTCGATCACCGCAGCGGTCACGTCCGGCCGAACGGGAGTGGACGCGACACTCATCGAGCAGCTTCCGAACCTGGGTGCGATCGTGCACTTCGGCGTCGGGTACGACACCACCGACGTCGACGCTGCCTCCGCGCGCGGTGTCGTGGTCAGCAACACCCCCGATGTCCTGACCGACTGCGTTGCCGACCTCGCGGTGGGCCTCGTGATCGACGCACTCCGGCAGGTGTCGTTCAACGACCGTTACGTCCGCGCAGGCCGCTGGGCCGCCGAGGGCAACTCGCCGCTGACGTCGCAGGTCACCGGAAAGCGAGTGGGAATCATCGGTCTCGGCCGCATCGGAAGCGCAATCGCGGACAGGCTCACCGGGTTCCGCTGCTCCATCGGCTACCACAACCGCAACGAGATCGCCGATTCCCCGTACACGTATTCGCCCACGGCCGCAGGACTTGCCGGGAGCGTGGACATCCTGATCGTCGCTGCCTCGGGAGGTTCGGGCACCAAGCATCTCGTGGACAGTGACGTGCTCGACGCACTGGGCCCCCAGGGATACCTCGTCAACGTCGCCCGGGGAAGCGTCGTCGACCAGGACGCGTTGGTGGAACGGCTCGCCGACGGCAGGCTGGCAGGCGCCGGGCTCGACGTCTTCGCCGACGAACCGTCGGTACCGGAGAAGCTTCTCGGCCTCGACAACGTGGTCCTGCTGCCTCACGTCGGCAGTGGAACGGTGGAAACACGCGCAGCCATGGAAGCGCTGACGCTGCAGAACCTGGACCAGTTCCTGGCGAACGGAACTCTCACGACGCCGGTGACCCGATGACCGTCGTGGTCGGCTACTCGCCGACTGTCGAAGGTAGAGGCGCACTGCCCTTCGCGTTCGGCGAAGCCGTGCAACGCGGCGTCGACCTCGTCGTCGTCGCCGAGGAGGACAGTGCCTCGGAAGAAGGTTTCGGCGCTGCGATCGAATCCGCGCGCGACGAGGCAGGAGCCGGCGGCGTCGTGGTGAAGGTGCACGACAACGAACCCGGGCGCTCGCATGCCGACAACCTGATCGACCTGTCCTACGCGGAGGGAACCGACCTGGTGGTGATCGGCATCAGGCGCCGATCACCGGTCGGAAAACTGTTCCTGGGCAGCATCTCTCAGCGAGTACTGCTGGAAGCTCAGTGCCCGGTGGTTGCGGTCAAACCAGCAATAGGTCTGCCCCGCTGATCCGACGGATCACCAGAAGCCGAGGCTCTGTCCGTTGGAGAAGATGTTGAACGCGTCGCTGAACAGGGAGAACAAAATTCCGAGCATGTGAGATCCACTTTCCGAGATTGTGTGAGGACACATCAGTTTAGAGTCTCGTGGGTGAGATGTCACAATTCCGCTCATCTCAGGCGGGATCCCGCCCGAGACGCGCGGAACTGCTACACCACGCCCGTTGTCCACAGTCTCCGAGTTGTCCACAGGCTTCTCGAAACACCAGGTCGACGACGAATCATGGGTAGCCGGGTGTCCGACACTTCGGGTCATGCACCCTCACGGACTGGCCACCAGAGACCAATTGCTGGCGTCGGGTATCTCCAGTAGCGCCATCTCCCGTAGGTTTCGACGGATTCTGCCGCGGATCTACTGTTCCGGTGAACCCACCGTCATTGCCCGGTGTCATGCCATCACGCTGTGGCAACCCCGGGCTGTGCTCAGTCATCGCACTGCGGCGTGGCTGTTCGGGTGGATCGATGCGCCCGAGCAGCACGACTTCACGGTGCCCATCGGAATCACCGCGCGAACGCCGGACTGGCTGACTGTTCATCGACGCACGCTGGAGATCGGGGAGCTGTCCGAATGCCAGGGGCTCCCGGTGGTCGCTCGGCCCCGGACGCTGATCGACTGCGTTTCGGTGATGGAGCCGGAGGTCGTGGCACGCATCGTCGACGAGCGCCTCACGGGCGACGTTCCCTCCGAAGAGGTGCTCGCCTTGTTGGACGAGTTCCCGAGGCGCAAAGGTAACGGTCGCGCGCGCCGGCAGCTCGAGTCGGCGGCAACCGGGTTCGCATCCGAGCCCGAGCGTGTGCTGGATCGCCGGCTCATCGTCCTGGGCCTGCGCCTCGAGACCAACTACTGGGTCGGCCGGTACCTGTGCGACTTCGTGGACGTCTGGGCAATGGTGATCGTCGAGGTGGACGGCCGAGAATTCCACAGTGCACCGGATGTGTTCAGCCGGGACCGTCGACGCCAGAACGACTTGGTCCTGGAAGGCTGGCTGGTCCTTCGGTTCTCGGCCGTGGATGTGTTGTCGAACCCGGAAGCGGTCGCTCGTCGGATCGTCGAGGTGGTTCGACGACGCAGGAAGTCGCGCCGTCCGGGTGTCGTGTGACAATTCCGCGTTTTTCGGACGGGATCCCGCCTGCCGAGAGCGGAACTGTTACATCACGCCCGCCGACCTACTGCCATTCCCGGGACGGAAGGACGTCGGACATGAAGCGGTGCAGGGCGGGGTTGTCGTTGTCCACGCGCCAGGCTGCGTTGAGTTCGACGGGGCGTCGGGGGGTGGTCTCGACGGGACGGAAGACGACGCCGCTCGGTTGCATGGTCGTGGACGATTCGGGCACCAGTGCCATTCCGATTCCCGAGCGCACGAGGACCAGCATCGTGTGGACCTGTGTCACGTACTGCACGTATCGGGGCGTGACGCCGACGACGGTGAACGTACTGATCAGCAGTTCGTGGAAGTACCGGGCGTCGACGGGTGAGTACATGATGGTCGGCTGGTCGTCGAAGTCGGCGATGGTGAGCTTGTCGAGTTCAGCGAGGGGATGGTCGGCGGGCAGCGCAGCGACGAGTGACTCGTGCAGGACCGGCCGGGAGGCGATGCCGGGACGTTTGAGCGGTGGTCGAGCAAGACCGAGGTCCAGGTCTCCGATGGCGAGGGATTCCATCTGCACCGCGGACACCATCTCGCGCAGAACGATTTTGACGTCCGGTAGCTCGATGCGTGCCTTCTCCAACAGCTGCGGCAGCACTGCGTGCGCCGACGCTCCGGTGAAACCGACGACGACGGTACCGAGGTCTCCGGTGGGCACGCGCCGGACGGTGAGTACCGCGCCTTCGGCGAGGTCGAGGATGCGTCGGGCGTCGGGGAGGAAGGCGATTCCTGCCGCGGTGAGCATCACCGATCGGCTGGTGCGGTCGATCAGCTGCACGCCGAGTTCGTTCTCGAGCTGCTGGATCTGACGGCTCAGCGGTGGCTGAGTCATGTGTAGGCGTTCCGCGGCGCGACCGAAGTGCAGCTCCTCGGCGACGGCGATGAAGCAGGTCAGGCGATTGAGGGAAAACAACCCATTCACTCCCGATATCGAAAAAGGCCACTCGCGGTCAGGTCGGGTATCAACCTAACCCACGAGTGGCCTTGCTCGATGTAGTTACCAGCGTGGACTGGTGTTCACGAAACTGGGATCGATGCTCTGCATGTACCCCGTGTCGTCGCGGTCGCGGAGTCCGCAATCGAGGTACTGCTGATGCAGCGCGGCGAGTGCGTCCTCGTCGATCTCGATGCCAAGCCCGGGACCGGTGGGAACGGCGACGGATCCGTCGACGATCTTCAGGACACCGGGCTTGATCACGTCCTCGTTTTTCCACGGCCAGTGGGTGTCGCAGGCGTAGGTGAGGTTGTCCGTCGCGCCGGCGAGATGGACCATGGCGGCCAGGCTGATCCCCAGATGGCTGTTGGAATGCATGGACAGTCCGAGGTCGAACGTGTCGCAGATCCCGGCGAGCAACCGAGACCGCTGCAGCCCTCCCCAGTAATGGTGGTCCGACAGAACCACTTTCACCGAGTCCTTCGACACCGACGGTGCGAGCTGGTCGAACGCGACGACACACATGTTGGTCGCGAGAGGCATCTTCGCCTCCCGAGCGACCTCGGCCATGCCGTCGAGTCCCGGCGTCGGATCCTCCAGGTACTCGACGATGCCGTCCAGCTCGGACGCCACGCGAATCGACGTGTCGACCGTCCACGCGGCGTTGGGATCGAGCCGCAGGGGAAGGTCGGGGAACGCTTCCCGCAGCGCCTTGATTCCGGCGATCTCCTCGTCGGGCGGGAACACGCCTCCCTTGACCTTGATCGCGCCGAAGCCGTACTCGTCGATCATCTTCCGTGCCTGACGAACCAGGCCGTCGGGATCGATCGCTTCGCCCCACTCGTCGGGCTCGCGGCCGGGATGCGCGGCCCACTTGTAGAACAGGTACGCGCTGAACGGGACGGTGTCGCGCACTTTTCCACCGAGCAGATCCGACACGGGACGCCCGAGGGCCTTGCCCTGCACATCGAGGCATGCGACCTCGAAGGGTGAGAAGACGCGATCGGTGGTGCTCGCGGTCGTGATCATGCCTGCGACGCCGTCGCCACCGGTGATCGTCGACGTTGCCAGTTGCGTGTCGATGGCCGTGCGAATCGCGTTGAGTGCGAACACGTCCAGGCCGGTGATGGCGTCGGCGGCTGCTTCGAGCCTGGCGACGTGCGCTGTGTCGGCGTAGGTCTCACCGAGGCCGACGATGCCGGCCTCGGTGTCCAACTGGATGATCGCGCGCAACGCGTACGGCTGGTGCACACCCACGGTGTTGAGCAGGGGCGGGTCGACGAACGCGACGGGCGTGATCCGTGCGCCGGTGATGCGGACGGGTCCGCGAACACTGCCGGGCATCAGTGGACCGCGAGCTCGTTCGCCAGAACTGCACGACCGGCCGCGACGATCTCGGTGAGCTCGCTCAGATGCGGTGCGCTGATGTCGACGAGCGGCGGACGGACAGGTCCTGCCTCGATGCCTTCCATGGTGACGCCTGCCTTGATGAGGGAGACGGCGTATCCGGGAACCTGGTCGCGCAGGCGCACCAACGGGTGGAAGAACTCACGAAGCAGCGCGGCCGTGAGCTTGTCGTTGCCGCTCTCCATGGACTGGTAGAAGGCCAGTGCCAGTTCGGGCGCGAAGGCGAAGGTCGCGGAGGAGTACAGCGTCACGCCGATCGCGCGGTACGCCTGCTGCGACACCTCGGCGGTGGGCAGGCCGTTGAAGAACTGAAAAGCCTTGCCCGACGGTTCGAGCGAGTCCAGAACTGCACGAACGATGCGTCCGACCTGGTCGAGATCGCCGGTGCCGTCCTTGAATCCCACGACTGTCGGGAACTGTGCGACCTCGACTGCGGAGGCTTCGGTGAAGCGCGCGTTGCCGCGGTTGTAGACGATGAGCGGAAGATCCGTGGTCTCGGCGACGGCCTTCGTGTAGCTGACGAGCCCTGCCTGCGGCATCGTCACGAGGTAGGGCGGGAGCAGGAGAATGCCGTCGGCGCCGTTGATCTTCGCGCTCCGGGCGAAAGCCTTTGCCTGCGCGACGGATCCGCCTGCACCGGCATAGACGGGGACGCGTCCGGCGACGACGTCGACTGCGGTGCGGACGATCTTGCCGAACTCCTCGGCTTCGAGGGCGTGGAATTCGCCGGTGCCGCAGGCGATGAAGACTCCACCCGGGCCGGCGTCGACGCCCTTGGCGACGTGAGCGGCGAGCAGGTCGTAGTCGACCTCGCCGGATGCGGTGAACGGGGTGACTGGGAAGAAGAGGACTCCGTCGAGCATTTCGTATCTCCTGTGTGGTGAGGGAAAGGTGTCAGTCTTGGGTGAGTCGGCCGTCGATGCGGCGCCAGATTCCGTCCGGATTGCCGTCCGCGACAGCGCTGGGGAGCAGCGAGTTCGGAACGTCCTGGTACGCAACGGGCCGAAGGAAGCGTTCGATCGCGAGCGAGCCGACGGACGTGGTGGCCGAATTGGACGTCGCGGGGAACGGGCCGCCGTGCACCATGGCGTGTCCGACCTCGACGCCGGTGGGCCATCCGTCGAACAGGATCCGACCGGCTTTGAGCTCGAGCTCGGACAGGAGCTTGCCGGCTTCGGCATGGTCGGTGTCGTCGGCGTGGATCGTCGCCGTCAACTGGCCTTCGAGAAGGGCCGCGACGTCCCGAACCTGCTGCGCGTCGGTGCACTTGACGACGAGGCTCGATGCACCGAAGACCTCCTGCTGCTCCACCTCGGACGCGAGGAAGGAATCTGCGTCGGTCACGAACAGCGCTGCGCGGCAGGCGTTCGGGGCGTCGGTTTCCGTCCCGCGCGCGACCTCGGTGGCCGACTGTGCGAGTTCCTCGACGCCGCTCGCGTAACTGGCGGCGATGTTCGGTGTGAGCATGGTCGTCGGGGCGGTCTCGGACACTGCTGCACGCGCGGCGTCGACGAACGAGTCGAGGCCGGGGCCGTCGACGGCGATGACCAGGCCTGGGTTGGTGCAGAACTGGCCCGATCCGAGTGTCAGCGATGCGACGAACGCGCGGCCGAGGTCGGCGCCGCGGGTCTGCAGCGCGTGGTCCAGAACGAACACCGGGTTGATCGAGCTCATCTCGGCGTACACGGGGATCGGTTCGCGGCGTCCTGCTGCAGCGGCGACGAGAGCCGTTCCACCCGAACGTGATCCGGTGAATCCGACTGCCTTGACGCGGGGGTCCGTCACCAGCGCCGTACCGAGCCCGCGACCGGAGCCGTAGAGCAGCGAGAAGGTGCCCGACGGCATTCCGGTGGAGGCCACCGCGTCGGAGATCGCGCGTCCGACCAACTCGGACGTTCCTGGGTGTGCGTCGTGCGCCTTGACGATGACGGGGCAGCCGGCGGCGAGTGCGGATGCGGTGTCTCCGCCCGCGACGGAGAAGGCGAGAGGAAAGTTGCTGGCGCCGAACACGACTACCGGTCCGAGTGGGATCTTCCGCTGACGGATGTCGGCGCGGGGGAGCGGAGCGCGATCCGGCTGAGCGGGGTCGATGCGTGCACCGTTCCAGCTGCCCTCGCGGAGTACGGAAGCGAAGAGTCGTAGCTGGCCCGTCGTGCGGCCGACTTCGCCGGTGATGCGTCCGACAGGCAGTCCCGATTCTGCGGCTGCACGCTCGATCAGGGTGTCGCCGAGTGCGGCGATGTTGTCGGCTATCGCGTCGAGGAACTGGGCTCGGGTCTCGGAGGAGGTGGCGCGGTAGTCCGCGAACGCTGCCCAGGCGGCAGCAGCGGCAGCGTCGACGTCGCCCAGATCGCCGTGGTGGTAAGCCGGTTCGAGCGACTGGCCCGTACTCGGATCGATGCCGTAGATGGCGGTTCCGGAACCCTGCACCGCCTTGCCCGCAATGATCGACTTTCCGGTGAGTTCGGTGGACTGCGTCAGTGATGCTGTCATGGGTGACTCCTTGTACTCGACTCGATCGGCGACACCGCGTGAGGGTGTGGCTCGGACTCGACATCAACGTTAGGAGTCCGATCGATACGTGTCCAAGTCAAAAAGTCTTACCTTCGATACCTGAACGGCATCGATCGACGAGGGCTACCGAAGAGGTCAGCTACGAGAGCAGGGTGCGTCGAAGATCGTCGATGACCGCAGTGGCGGCCGTGAGGTTGTACCCGTCGAACCACGGCGCGGAGTCGACCTTGTAGGCGCGTCCGGCCTGCACTGCGGACAACGTCGACCAGAGTGGACTGGACACCAGTGACTGCTCCACCTCGTCGCCCGCGTCGGCCTGACCCCCCGCGCCGACGTAGTAGAGGATCACGTCCGCGTCGATCATCGGTAGGTTCTCCGAGCTGACGGCGACGTTGACCTTGGTCGGATCTGCACCGGGCGCGGCGTCGGCCGTCGGGGTGATCCCCGCGCCGGACAGGATGTCCGCGTACAGGAACGTCGACGACGCCGCGAGGGTGTTGTACGACCGGACGTCGCCCGACGTGTCCGAGACGCGCACCACGGACAACCTGAGTCCGTCGGGCCACGCCTGTGCGATGTCGGCTCGGAGATCGGCGATGCGATCGTCGAGCCCGACGAATGCACCGACGGCGTCGTCCTTGCGGCCGACCGCGTCGGCGACGTCGATGTACTGGTCACGCCAGTAGGTGAACGGAATCAACACGGTGGGGGCGATGGTCGACAGTTCGGAGTAGAACGGCTCGCCGATGGGCTGACGTCCGACGATCAGATCGGGATTCGCTGCCGCGATGGCCTCGAGTTGGACGTCGCCGAGAGCGGTGACGCCGATGGACGGCAGTTGCTGCGATGCCTCGCCGACCAGCGTGCGGACACCTCCACCCAGCGTACCCGTGGCGACGACGGGAACGTCGAGTTCGTCGAGCGTCTGCAGGCCCACATAGGCGTCGAGGCTGACGATTCGCGTCGGGCCGGCCGGAACGACGACGTCACCCATGGGCGTCGAGAGGGTCCGTGTCCCGTCGTCTGCAGCGGGTGTGGTGTCGCTGTCGGGTGCGCAGGCCGCGAGCAGCGACGCGAGCGCGAGGCCGGCCGCGGCTCCGAAGTGCCTACGCGAGAGATCGTCGGTGAGGGGTGTGTGGGCGGTGAGGGTGGTCATGTCTTCTCCTGGTGGTGTGGTGGTCAGAGTCCGGATTCTTCGAGGGCGGTGTCGACGACCTGGGTCAGTTCGTGTCCGCTGAGGCCCTCGGCGAGTGCGCGGTCACGAACGGAATCGATGTGCTCGCGGACCTCCGCGAACCGTTGCTGCCAGGTCTCCTTGTCGCGTCGCCAGTAGCCCTTGATCTCGAATCGGTCCGGAGTCCACCCCAGTTCGCGGTGGTAGAGCTTCCGGATCGCCCGGGCGTCGGACGCTTCGGTCGCCGCCCACAGATAACCGGTGCCGCTGGGTCTGTCGAAGGATCGAACTGCCGCGAGCAACTCCTGGTCGGTCGTCCACTCGTACGTGACGGTGGCTGCGCTCGGCACCTGCTGTTCGTCCTCCCGGCTCGGCACCGACGCGATGACGTGCGCTGTGGCGCCCCGGGGGAGCTGTTCGACGGCACGGGTGAGAGCAGGTAATCCGGTCATGTCGGCAACCAGCAGCTGCCACTCGGTGTCGATGGGCGGCCGATACCATCCGTGCGGCTCCGATACGCGGATGCGATCGCCCGGCTGCGCCTGTGCTGCCCACTGCGCGGCAACGCCGCCGTCGTGCACCACGAAGTCGATGTCGAGGTGAGGGCCGGCCGGATCGAACCGGCGGACGGTGTAGCTGCGCAGGGTGTCGTCCTCGAAGATCAAGCGAAGACGCTCGTCGGGGACGCCGGTGGTCGCGAAGCCGGACAGATCGGCACCGCCCAGGCGTACGCGGAGCATGGAGGGCGTCACGTACCACGACGACAGGGTCACGGCGTCGAACGTCCTCGGTTCCGACGGGCTGCGTTCAGCGGGAACGGTCGGGGGCATCCGGGCAGCTTTCTGTCGAGACCTGTTCAACTTTGGACCCTTCGATATTAGGGTAGCCATACTTCGCTATTCCATAGCCCCCGCATCGATACCCTCGAGGTATCGATCCATGCCTATCTCGTTTTGGACACGCATAGGTACGGAACCATAGGGTTCGTGTGAGCCGAGTCACGACCACGGAAGGTTCCACCGATGAACGCGCGCACCACCGCCACCCCCGTCGTCACCGAGATGCGAGTGATCCCCATTGCCGGCCACGACGGCATGTTGCTCAACCTCAGCGGTGCGCACGCACCGTATTTCACGAGGAATCTGGTGGTGCTCACCGATTCGGACGGCCACACCGGCGTCGGCGAGGTCCCTGGTGGGGAGCCCATCCGGCGGTGCCTCGAGGATGCGCGGTCTCTGGTCGAAGGCCAGTCGGTCGGCGCATATAACGCGATCCTGCAGTCGATGCGAACAGCGTTCTCGGACCGGGACTCCGGCGGTCGAGGCGCGCAGACGTTCGACCTGAGGATCGCTGTCCACGCAGTCACCGCGGTCGAATCGGCCCTGCTGGACCTGCTCGGACAGCATCTCGGAGTCACCGTCGCCGCGCTGCTCGGCGAGGGACAACAGCGAGAGAAGGTCCAGGCCCTCGGCTACCTGTTCTTCGTCGGCGACTCCGCCAAAACGGATCTGGCGTACCGGACGGCATCCGACGAGCCGGCCGGCGCCGACGAGTGGGCTCGCATCCGTCATTCGGAGGCGCTCACCCCCGATGCCGTCGTTCGACTCGCCGAGGCCGCTCAGGCGCGCTACGGATTTCAGGACTTCAAGCTCAAAGGCGGCGTACTTCCCGCTGCCGAGGAGGCGGCTGCCGTGACGGCGCTGCACCGACGCTTCCCTGACGCTCGAATCACGTTGGATCCCAACGGTGGATGGTTGCTGAAGGACGCGATCGAGACCTGCCGCGGATTGCGCGACGTCCTCGCCTACGCGGAGGATCCGGTCGGCCCCGAGGGCGGATTCTCCGGCCGAGAGGTCATGGCGGAGTTCAAGCGGGCGACCGGGTTGCCGACCGCGACCAACATGATCGCCACCGACTGGCGGGAGATGGGCCACACCATCCGCTCCGGCGCCGTCGACATTCCGCTGGCGGACCCGCACTTCTGGACGATGAGCGGTTCGGTGCGCGTCGCGCAGCTGTGCGACACCTGGGGGCTGACGTGGGGATCGCACTCCAACAACCACTTCGACGTATCGCTCGCCATGTTCACCCACGTTGCCGCCGCTGCACCGGGGCACATCACCGCAATCGACACGCACTGGATCTGGCAGGACGGTCAGCGAGTGACCGAGGAGCCCTTCGAGATCGACGGCGGATACCTCACGGTGCCGGACAAGCCCGGCCTCGGTGTCGAACTGGACTGGGCGCAAGTCGATGCCGCGCACGAGCTGTATCAGCGTGAAGGACTCGGTGCTCGCGACGACTCCATCGGAATGCAATATTTGATCGACGGATGGGCCTTCGACAGCAAGCGACCGGCACTACTGCGATGACTGCACACGCGCTGAAAATCGTCGTCGGTGACCGAAACGTACTGCCGCACAGGGCGGAGTTCGAGAAGGCATTACCCGTCGGGGTCGAAGTGGTCTGGGTGGTTCCGTTCGACGAATCGCGTGTCATCCCCGAGTTGGCGGATGCCGATGTGTACGTCGGGGGTAAGTTCAGTGCGGCAATGGGTGAATCGGCGCCGAGGTTGAAGATGATCCACGTGGCAGGTGCTGGAACCGACAACGTCGACCGATCCGGACTGAGCCCGGACGTAGAGGTGTGCACCACCTTTCACCACGAACGGTCGATAGCGGAATACATCGTCTCCGCGACGGTGATGTTGCGTCGCAACTTCCTGGCGCAGGACCGGGCGCTGCGGACCGGCGTGTTCCGCACCTCCGTCTACGACCCGTCGATTCCGCAACCACTGTCGCTCGTGGGTGCCCGTATCGGCTTCGTAGGCTTCGGGCACATCGGTCGCCAGGCATGGAGGGTGTTCGACGCCTACGGAGCGCACGGAGCCGCAGTGACCGGTAGCGGTACAGCAGCCGACGTCGGCCTCGAATGGTTCGGCAGCACAGCCGAACTCGGAAAACTGATGGAATGGTCCGACGTCGTCGTCGTGTCGGCGCCGCTGACCGACGCGACGCGCGGCATGATCGGTGCGGACGAGTTGTCCGGGCTGGGCAGTAGCGGCGTCCTCGTCAATGTCGGCCGTGGTCCACTCGTTCAGGAGCAGGCACTGTTCGATGCATTGTCCCGGAATGTGATTGCCGCTGCCGCGATCGATGTGTGGTACCGGTACCCCGGCCCCGACGGCGTCGGTCAGCCGAGCACGCTGCCCTTCGCGGATCTGGACAACATTCTGATGACCCCGCATTCCTCCGGCGTCACCCACCACACGTTCGTCGGGAGAGTCGCGGACATCGCCGCCAACATCTCACGCCTGTGAACGCTCGGCCGGGTCAGCGCACGCCCTCGGCGCGGAGCTCACGAGCCCAGGCGTCGGCATGCTTGGTCAGAACGCCTGCAATACGTTCCAGCTCGCCCGGATACGACGCCACCTCCGCGGGCATCGACACACTGAGCGCGTCGGTTGCGGGAATGCGGTAGGGCACCACCGTCGCGATGCAGACCACGCCGACCGTTCCCTGTTCCTGCTCCAGTGACCACCCGCGCTTGCGCACCTCGGCCAGCTCCGCGATCAGTGCGTCGCGGTCGACGATGGTGTTGTCGGTGTACCGCTCGAGCTGCTGGGACAGGAGCTGAGTCACCTCGTCGGTGGTCAGCTCCGCCAGCAGCGCCTGGCCCAGAGCGGTGACGTGGCACGGCAGCTTGCGTCCGACGCGGTGCATACGCCGGACTTCCAGCTTCGAGCCCCGGCTGGCGAGGTAGATGACGTGGTCCTCGTCGCGTCGGGCGAAGTGAACGGTGTGCCGGACGTCCGATCGCAGCGCCTCCAGTACTGCGGCGGCACGCCCCACGACGGAATCCTTGTCGAGGTAGGACGTGCCGGTCAGCAGTGCGTGAGTGCCGATGCCGTAGCGCGAACCCGATTCGTCGGCCTCGATCCACCGCAGTTCCTTCAGGGTGCGCAGGAGGGCGTGCAAGGACGACCGTGGGTACTTGCACGCCTCCTGCAGCTCGCCGAGACTCATCCGGGTCGGCGAGGCGGCCAAGGTCTCGAGGATGTGAATGGTCCGTTCCGCAGACTTCACCGGCTGGGAGTCGGAAGCAGCGGGTGCGGGAGCCTTGACATCGTTCACCATGAGGACAGTGTCCCTCATCTGGAACGCAGTTTCACCCACAGACATCAGTATTCTTCGACGAGGTTTTCCGAGACGTACTCGTGGTCGATCTCTTCACCGAGGCCGGGGCGGTCCGGCATGTGCACGATTCCGTTCTCGTCGATGGGATCGACGATGGACTTCAGGTGCGGGGGAACCCAGTCGTAGTCGGTGTGCGGGTGCAGCAGCCCCCGCTCGTACCAGTGAACGTTGGGCGCCCCGCCGACGAGCGCGAGGTTGGGGGCACCGTTGCCGTGGATCTCGCACTCGAGCCCGAACCCGTCGGCCATGTGCACCGTCTTCATCGCCGGCGTGATCCCGCCGCCGTTCATCGCGCCGACCCGCAGGATGTCGCAGGCTTCGTTGGCGATCCACTCCGACCTCGACTTGTGCCGTCCCGGAGTGGTCTCGGGACCGATGACGGGGGTGTCGATCTGGTCCGCGAGCCACTTGTACGAACGCAACGAGAACTCGTCCATCGGTTCCTCGAACCAGGCGAACTTCAGCCGGTCGAGTTCGCGGCCCAACGTGAGGGCTTCGGTGCGCGAGTACCAGTGGTAGCCGTCGAGCATCAGTGAGAAGCCGGGGCCGACGGCGTCGCGTACCGCGGCACAGGCGTCGATGTCGCGGTGGAGGTCGGGGGCGCCGGGGTGCGGCGGCATCCAGGTGTGCAGCTTGATGCCCTGGTAGCCGCGTGCCTTCAGATCGCGAGCGAAGGACGCGAAGTCCTCCGGTGAGGACAGGCCGCCCTCGATGTCGTCACCGCACATGGTGCTCGCGTACGCCTTCACCTCGGAGCGGGCTCCGCCCAGCAACTTCCACACCGGTGTGTCGAACTTGTTGCCCGCCAGATCCCACAGAGCCTGGTCGACGTAGCTGAGGGTGTGCTCGGGCAGTTCGACGGCCTTGGTGCGTTGACGGATCGCGAACTTCTTCTCGACGGACTCGCGGGCGAGCGGATCGGTGCCGATCAGGACCGACTGGAAGTACTGCTCCACCTGGTCCTGACGCAGGTAGTTGGGCTTGCCGAGAACGTAGCCGCTGGCTCCGTCGGAGTCGGTGATGCGCAGCAACGCCTGGGTGGACTGGCTGGACGGGCCGGGGTGACGGTGTCCGTAGGAGTCGACCGACGTGCGCGCCTCCGTCTTGAACACCTGCACGGCAACTTCCGTGATGACGCTGGACATGGTGCTTATCCCCTATTTGCCCTGACGGGCATCGTATTTGGCCTTGGAACGATTGAGCTTCTCGGCGAAGTCGTCGGCGAAGTCCTGGGCGCTGAGCTGCCCGATCAGAACCTTCTGCCACTGGCCCAGCATCTGCACCTGGACGATCTTGCCGAAGTCCGGCAGGTAGTCCGGCGGCGTGACCAGGACGGTCTTCGGGTCGTCGAGTGCGGCCTGAGCGGCCTGTACGGACGGCATGTCCTGGAACGACGGCGCCGATCGCGCAACGGTGTTGACCGGAATCTGGCCGACGTTCTCGTTCCAGTACGCCTGCGACTCCGGAGACGTCATGAACTCGAGGAACTTCCAGGCTGCAGCCTGGTGCTGACTGGACTTGAAGACCGTGTACGACGGGAACGGGTCGGTCATCACCGTGCGGACGCCGTTGTCCGCGAGCGGAAGTGCGACTGCGCCGACCTTGTCGCCGAGCGCCTTCCTGTGGTTGCTGAGCGAGCCGAGGTTGTGCTGCATCATCGCAACCGACCCGCCCCCGAAGCTGGCCACCATCTGCGGAAATCCGTTGTTGACGTCGGCGGTGGGAGTGTCGACGTCGTACAGAGCGGCGAATCGTTCGATGGCCTCGACCATCTCGGGGCGGTTGACCGTCGATTCGCTGCCGTCGAAGAAGTTCTCGATACCGGTCGTCGCGAACATGTGCTGCAGGAGCGGATAGATCGATCCCGCTCCGCCGCGGATGGTGAATCCGTACCGGCCGGCGGCCTTGTCGGTCAGTGCGTCCGACGCCTCGTAGAACTCGTCCCAGGTGTCCGGTGGTTCCAGGCCTGCCTCGTCGAACCAGTCGGCGCGGTACCACAGCGTTGCGTTGTTGCTGGTGAACGGCAGACCGTAGAGCACCTCTCCGCCGCCGGACTCACGCGCGGATTCGATGATCTTGGGGTCGTAGTCCGCCTTCTGAGGCGAGGCGTCGAGGAACTGGTCCAACGGAATGACGGCGTTCTGAGCGACGAGCGGAGCCAGGTAGGCCGTCGATACGATGCCGAGATCCGGGGCCGAGCCGCCGGCCAGTGCCGTCTGGTACTTCTGCTGCGCACTGTCCGACGGCAGACCGACGTACTCGATGTCGATACCGGGATTCGCAGCTTCGAAACGGCGAATCAGCTCCTCGTACAGCGGAGTTCGATCCGGTCCGGCATTGTTGTCCCAGAAGGTGAGGGTGCCGCTGTTCGGGTCGCCCAGTGCGCCGTCGGGCAACGATGTTTCCGAACTGCATCCGGCGAGGACGAGTGCGGTGACGGCGCCGACGAGGAACGTTCTTCTGGCGAAATGTGTGGTCGTCATTGTTCAGCCCTTCACCGCTCCGGCGCTGAGGCCCTGGACGAGGTATTTCTGGATGACGGCGAAAACGGCGACGACGGGCACTGCAGCGATGAGACCGCCGGCCGCGAGGACGCCGAAGTCGACGTTGTAGGAACCGATGGTGTAGCTCAATCCGACTGGCAGCGTGAACTTCTCCTGGCTGCTGATGAACATCAGACCGAACAGGAAGTTGTTCCAGCTGCCGATGAAGGCGAACGAGCCGACGGCGATGAGGCCGGGCCGCAGCAGCGGCAGCATGATGATACGGAACGCTTTCATGCGGGAGCATCCGTCGACCATCGCTGCTTCCTCGAGCTCCACGGGGATCTGGGAGATGAAGCCTGCCATCAGCATCGCGGCCAAAGGTAGTTGGAACACCGTGTCGGCGACGATGAGGCCGAACAGGTTGTTCACCAGACCCATCTCGCGGAACACCTGGAACAGCGGGATGAGCAGCATGGCGCCGGGCACGAACTGGCTGCACAGCAACGCCATGACGAGGGGGATCTTGGCGCGGAACTTGAAGCGAGCCAACGCGTATCCGGTTGCCAGGGCCACGAAGGTCGTCAGGACCAAGGACAATCCGGCGACGATCAGGGAGTTCTTGAAGAAGAAACTGAAACCCAGTGTGTTCCACACGGTGTCGAAGTGATCGAACGTGATGGGCCAAGGAAGCATCGAGTTCGATCCCGCGGGACGGAACGCGAACACGATCATCCAGTAGAACGGAACGAGCGTGAAGAGAAGGTAGAGCGCGAGCGGAAAGCCGACACTGAAGAAACGCGGTTTGGTCTTGTGCACGCGCAGTTCGGTGTGGGAGTCGGGTGCCGGGGTGGTGATCACCGGTCGATCGGCGGTAGTGGTCATGTTCTCAGGCCTTGTCGCTGTTGAACTTGCTCAGGCGCAAGTAGAGGATCGAGCAGAAGAGCAGGATCACGAATGCCACGGTGGTCAGTGCCGAGCCGTATCCGAAGTCCTGGGCAGTGGTGGCGAGTTGCGAGACGTAGAGCGGCAACGTCGTCGTGACGTCTGCCGGTCCACCGGCGGTCAGTGTGTACAGCAGGTCGACGTTGTTGAACTCCCACACGCCGCGAAGCAGCGTCGAGAGAATGATGACGGCCTTGAGGTGCGGGAGGGTGACGAAACGGAACCGCTGCCAGCGGTTGGCGCCGTCGACGTTCGCAGCCTCGTACAGATCCTTCGGTGCGCTCTGCAGTTCCGCGAGGATCAGGATCGCGAAGAACGGGACACCACGCCACAGTTCGGCGACCGACGTGGCCCAGAACGCGGTGTCGGGATCGGCGATGGGCGCGGCCGTGCCGTCGCCGATGCCCATGTCGCCGAGTAGCTTGAACAACCCGGTCGACGGGTTGTAGATGAGCAGCCAGATGCCGGTCGTCAGAACTCCGGACACGGCCCACGGCGAGAACACCAGCGCGCGGGCGAGTCCGCGACCGCGGAAGACCTCGTTGACCAGCAGTGCCAGCCCGAGTCCGAGGATCAGCTGGAAGACGACCTGCACACCGACCCATTTGGCGGTGACGACGAGGCTGTTCCAGAACGCGTCGTCGGCGAACATGAGCTTGAAGTTCTCGAGGCCGGCAAAACCGTTGTCCCACGGCGTCGTCGGGTTGTAGTACTGCAGGCTGTAGTAGAAGACACTGCCCACGGGGTAGAAGATGAAGACCACGAGCAGTACGACGACGGGTGCGATGAGGATGTAGGGCGCCGAGATGCGGCGCTTCTTCCGGATCGGGGCAGCTGCGGTGGACGCAGCCGTTCCTCCCGATCTGGGTTCGGTGGTGGTGACCATGGGTGACGCTCCGAGGGTGACGGGCCTGTGCGGCATGGGTTCCGGTGGGCGTGAAGAGGAACGGTTCAGGTAAGTCCGGGTGACGGGGTTCCGGGTGACGGGGCTGGGCGAGCGAGCCGCAGACGCTGCGGTACGGGCGCGTCGTTCAGGCGTCGTTCTAGGGTCGCTCGATCGCTCTCATCCGTTCACGTACATGAACTCACGTCTTCTATGTGAATTGCTGTGACTTACTATGACCGCAGTCACAAGCCGTGTCAAGCGTGACGGGTCATACCATTCTGCCCAACCACGCAGCTGCGGCGTCCTGCATGTCCGAGGTGAACACGTGGCCGCCCTCGAACCACTGGGTGGTGAGCGCGTCGGATCCTCCGTACGCGTGCTGAAGTGCAGCTTCTGCGTCGGACATACCCTTCGGCCCGAAATGGCTGTCACGCCGGGCGAATTGAACCAGCAACGGCGTCGGGAAACCGGAGGCGACCACGTCCGGCCAATCGCACACGGCCGGAAGGCCTGGGGTGATCATCAGCCAGGTGGTGTCGTCGGCGTGACCGTCCGCGACGTCGGCGAACGTGCTCATCATCGCGGTGATCACCGCTGCCTTCACCTCCGCCGCGGCGAGCAGATGCGCGACCCTGGCGCCTCCACCCGAGAACCCGGCGACACCGATTCTCGACGCATCCACACCAGGAATCCCCCGCAGCACCTCCAGCGCCACCAGGTCTTCCCGGAGAACCTGTCGAGCCAGCGAAGACCCGGTCAACGCCGCTGTCTTCGCCAGTCCGTGCTCGTGCTCACGAGCCGCGACCTCGTACCGAGCGCTCGAATCCAGCGCCGATGCGCCGGCTGCCTTCTTCGCTCGCTCGGGAAAGTCCTCCCACGCCACCCGGCGACTGCCCCAGGGAAAAACGTCGTGCACGAGGACGGCAAAGCCGGCGGCGACGAGTCCCGCCGCCACGGACCTACCGTCGTACCCGCGTCGTCGCATGTCGGACAGGGCGGCGATCGGTCCGTCCGGACCGTCGGCCACCTTCTCCTTGCCGTGGAACTTGATCCCGTCGTGCGCGTGGAGGAGCAGAACGGCGGGTAGGTCACGGTCCGTGCGGTTCGCAGGCGTCAGCAGCCAGGCCTCGGTCGGAGCCGTCTCCCCGGGGACCGTCCAGGTCAACTCGATGCCGTCGACGCCGGAGTTCTCCGTGTCTGCGGCTGTGTCGACGTGCCACGTGCGGCCGAAGGCGACGTGGGGAGTGCCCTCGTGCAGGTCGGGTGTGGACCCCAGGGCGCGGAGGATCGCTGCTCGACGGTCCGATCGTGGACAGCCGCGCTCGTCATGTGTTCCCATGTGTGAACTCCGTCCCATCTGTTGAATCCATCCTGAGGGGTTTGAATGTCCGAGCACACCGTCGACCGCATCGTCGCGCACGCCTACCCGTGGGACGTGCTGGGCGACCCGCACTTCGTCCAGCGCGCCCTGGACCTCGGCGTTCGAGAGGTCGCGCTCGCCGCGAGCTACCACTCGACCCGCGCAGCCACCCCCCTGCATCCGCAGCACAAAGTGGTCGACGCCCACCACGCGGCTCTGTACCGGCCCGTGCGCGGCGACGCGTGGGACGGCCTTGCGATCGCCGCCCCGACGGCATCATGGGGTGGCTCCGAGGACGCATTCGGCGACGCCGCCGCGCTTCTCGTGGCAGCCGGAATCAAGGTGCACGCGTGGATCGTGCTGTCTCACAGCACGATCATCGGCCAGGCCAACCCGGGCGCAACCGTCGTCAACGCATTCGGCGACCGGTACCCGTACGCACTGGCACCCGGCCACCCGGACATCGTCGCGTACGCACGCACCCTGGCAAGCGAAGCGATCCGCGGTGTCGACGTGTACGGCGTGTCGGTCGAAGCCGCAGGTCAGCTGGGAATCGCGCACGTCGGGCCGCACGAGAAGACCGACGGGGCCTACCCCGGAATCGGGGACACCCTGATGTCGATCAGCTGCACTCCCCGCGAGCTGTCCGCCTGGGCCGAACACGGCGTCGACTCGGACAAGATCGTCGCGAAACTGCGCGACGGAATCGACGCATTGTCCGCGGGAACGTTGGCGCCGTCGTCGACGATCGAGGACGTACTCGACGGCGTGGAAGCCGACGCCGTGTTGACCGTGCGCCACGCCGACGCCGACCGGCTGCGCGGAGCAGTACTCGCCGCCGTCCGAACCGAGTCGCCCGACGTCCGCGTCACGCTGCACGGCCACCCCGATCCCTGGAAGACCGGCCCATCGCCTGCCCTGACCAGCACCGCCGCCTCCGACGTCGACGCCGTCCTCGTCTCGGCCTGGCCCGGAACCGCCGAAACCGTCTCCGTCGTGCAGCGCACCCGAGCCCTGGTGGGAGAGAACACCGCCGTCGGCGCCTACGTCTCCGTGTTGCCGCCGAAGAAACTCGACGACACCGGCGCCCACGTCGCCGCCACCGTCGCAGCCGGGGCGAACGAACTCCACCTCTACCACCTCGGACTGGTCAACAAGCCACAGCTGAACGCCCTCGGCTCCGTCATCGCGGACTACTCCTAGCTGCCACCCCCGTCGCACCGAACGTGACGTTCGGTCACTTCAAGTGACCGAACGCCACGTTCGGTGCGAACAGGGCAGCCCACTAGTGCATGCGTGTGCCCAGTGGGTGGTCGCAGAAGGCACCACCGACGCGCTGGAGGATCGGGTCGTCGAAGGTCCATTCGTGGTCGGCGAGGAATTCGTCGGCGAACTGCTCGGCGTCGTCCTGGGGCTCGTATCCGATGGCGGCGCCCTGTTCGCCCGACCACCAGGCGCGGGAGTTCTTCGAAATTCCCCAGACGGTGTGAAATCCTTTGGCACTGTCGGAGAGTGAGGCTTCGATGAGGCGGGCGGTGTCGGCCGGCGACATCCAGCTGGCCAGGCCGCGGTAGTTCGGTGGCTTCTCGAAGCTCGATCCGATGCGCAGATTCACCACGTCGATTCCGAAACGATCGTGATACAGCCGTCCGAGTGCTTCGACGGCAGCCTTCGACCAGCCGTAGAAGCCGTCGGGACGCGGGCCGACGTCGCCGGGCAACGGCTTTCCGCCTGCCTCGTCGTGCGTCCAGAAGCCCACCGCGTGATTGCTCGACGCTGCCACCACCCGGGTCACTCCGTGGGTCACGGCAGCGTCGAAGATCGCCTGGGTGCCGTCGACGTTGACCGAGAGGATGTTGGCCCAGGAGTCCTCGGTGCTGAGGCCGCCGAGATGCAGGATGGCGTCGATGCCGTCGACCGCACGCGATACGGCGTCGCGATCCGTGACCGATCCTTGGACGAATTCTTCTGTGGCGGAGTCGATATCGGTTATCTCGGCGATGTCGAACAACCGCAGTGTCCGGTCCGGGCGACGTAGCAGTGGCCGGAGCATCTTGCCCATGTTTCCGGCCGCGCCGGTGATCAACAGCGTCGTCATGTTTCCTCGTTTCCGTCGAAAAGTCTTGTGCTGCGCATCACGTTAGTGCATAGTTCGAAACGAAGTCACCATCTTGACTCAAGTTCACATACATGAACAATACGTTCAACTCCCACTCGGATCGTCCGGCACGTTCCTGCCGGTGAAGGAGCACACCCATCATGGCAACAGTTGCGTTCGAGAACGTCACCAAGTTCTTTCCCGGCGGGGACAAGCCTGCCGTCGATCAGCTCGATCTGGCGATCGAGGACGGCGAGTTCCTCGTCCTCGTCGGCCCGTCCGGCTGCGGAAAGTCGACGTCGCTCCGCATGCTCGCGGGGCTCGAGGACGTCGACCGCGGCGCGATCACCATCGGCGGCAACGACGTCACCGAGTTCCAGCCGAAGGACCGCGACATCGCGATGGTGTTCCAGAACTACGCGCTCTACCCGCACATGACCGTCGGCGAGAACATGGGCTTCGGCCTGCGTATCGCGGGTGAGGACAAGGGCGAGATCAAGCGGCGCGTCGAGGATGCGGCCAAGATTCTCGACCTCACCAAGTTCCTCGATCGCAAGCCCAAGGCGCTGTCCGGCGGTCAGCGTCAACGTGTCGCGATGGGCCGCGCGATCGTCCGGAAGCCGCAGGTGTTCCTCATGGACGAGCCGCTGTCCAACCTCGATGCCAAGCTGCGTGTGCAGACGCGCGCGCAGATCTCCGCGCTCCAGCGTCGCCTCGCCACCACCACCGTCTACGTCACCCACGACCAGGTCGAGGCCATGACGATGGGCGACCGCGTCGCGGTGCTCAAGGACGGCGTGCTGCAGCAATGCGACACTCCGCGCCGGATGTACGAGCACCCGAACAACGTGTTCGTCGCCGGGTTCATCGGGTCGCCCGCGATGAACCTTCTGGAACTTCCGCTTGTCGACGGCGGCGTCAGCTTCGGCGGGGAGATCGTGCCGGTCCCCCGCTCGGCTGTTGCGAGCATCGGGGAAAGCTCGGTCACGCTCGGCGTACGTCCCGAGGATCTGGAGATCACGACGGGAGAGGGCCTGGAGGTCACCATCGACGTCGTCGAAGAACTCGGCGCCGACGCCTACGTCTACGGCCAGGCCGACGTGAACGGAGCCAAGCAGCCCATCGTCGTGCGCGCCGACGGTCGCATTCCGCCACGTCGGGGCGAGAAGATCACCTTGTCCTATGCGGCGGAGCGGACGCATCTGTTCTCGACCGTGACCGGCGAACGCCTCGTCGACTGACGGGCTTTCGGGATGGAGATGCATGCAGTCCGGTGTATTTCCATCCCGCGTCGGCGATGCTGAACCAGTATCGATGTATCCACAAATAGTCTTGGACTTGAATGAATGGACCCCCTAGCGTGTGAGGTACACCACCAGCCGTTCAAGGGAGATCAGTCGCAGTGTCCATCGACGTAGAGACAAGAACCTCGAAGCCCACCAGCGGCCTCACCGCACCCGACGCGGCGATCAAGGCCCTCGCGGCCGGCGACGCGACCATCGACCGGATCGCACACGTCACGCTGAAGTCGATCACGCTGCCGCTGAAGAACCCCATCAGCGATGCCAAGGTTCTGACCGGCAGGCAGAAGGCCATGACCGAGGTCGCGTTCCTGTTCGCGGAGATCAGAACCGAGCAGGGGCACGAAGGAATCGGTTTCAGCTACTCCAAGCGTGCCGGTGGACCGGCCCAGTTCGCACACGCGAAAGAGATCGCACCGGTGTTGATCGGCGAGGATCCCAGCGACATCGCCAAGATCTGGACCAAGCTGCAGTGGGCAGGGGCGTCGGTCGGGCGCAGCGGCGTTGCCACACAGGCCATCGCGGCCGTGGACATCGCACTCTGGGACCTCAAGGCCAAGCGTGCGCAGCTGCCGCTCGCGAAACTCATCGGTGCGACACGCGATTCCGTGCAGACGTACAACACCTCCGGCGGGTTCCTGCACACCCCGATCGAAGAAGTCCTGGACAATGCGACGGCATCCCTCGCGGCCGGAATCGGCGGCATCAAACTCAAAGTGGGTCAGCCGGATTGGCGCACCGACATCGCCCGCGTCACAGCTGTCCGCGAGCACCTCGGCGACGACGTCCCGCTCATGGTCGACGCCAATCAGCAATGGGATCGCCCGACGGCGAACCGTATGTGCCGCATTCTCGAACAGTTCGACCTCGTCTGGATCGAAGAACCGCTCGATGCCTACGACGCCGAAGGTCACGCGATGCTCGCGCGCACCTTCGACACGTCCATCGCGACCGGTGAGATGTTGGCCAGCGTCGGAGAGCACGTCCGCTTGATCGAGGCAGGTTCGGTCGACATCATTCAGCCCGACGCCCCGCGTATCGGCGGAATCACGCAGTTCCTCAAGTTGGCCTCGCTGGCCGAGCACCACAACCTGCAGCTCGCACCGCACTTCGCGATGGAGATTCACCTCCACCTCGCGGCGGTGTACCCGTTGCAGACGTGGGTGGAGCACTTCGACTGGCTCGATCCGCTGTTCGACGAGCACCTCGAAACCCGCGACGGCAGGATGCATCTCTCCGACCGCCCGGGCCTCGGCTTCACGCTCAGCGATCAGGCCAAGGCCTGGACCGTCGGAACGGCGGAGTTCGGCAAGTAACCCCTGTGCGAGTGGAGATGTAGGCCCTGCCCTACATCTCCACTCACGTGTGGCGGAGGCGTTCCAGGGTCGCGCGGGCGCCTTCGGAGTGCAGAGAGTCCAACTGCGTGCGGTATTCGGTGACGAAGCGTTCGTTGTCGATCAGGTCGCCGAAGACTGCGCGGTTGGCGATGAAGGCCGTGGGATCGTCGTGCTGCTTCCGGGCAATCGGAATCAGGGTGTCGGCGAGCTGGTCGACGATCTCGATCGGCTGACCCTGCTCGTCGACACCTTCGGCGTACCGTGCCCAGCTGGCGACGACAGCAGTGGACAACCTGATGTCTCCGCCGGTTTCGAGATTCTTGCGGATGACGGGCAACAGCCACTTGGGAATTCGGTCCGACGACTCCGCGCACAGCCGCGCGACGGTGTCGCGGATCTCCGGGTTGGAGAAGCGTTCGATCAGTGTCTTCTTGTAGTCACCCAGATCGATGCCGGGGACCGGCTGCAGCGTCGGAGTCGCTTCGTCGTTCATGTAGGCCAGCAGGAACTCGGAGAACAGTGAGTCCTGGGCTACCTCGTGCACCAACCGGTAGCCGCTGAGGTAGCCGAAGTACGCGAGTGCCTGATGGCTCGCGTTCAACAGTCGCAGCTTCATCAGCTCGTACGGCGTGACGTCCTCGACCACCTGTACTCCGACGTCCTCGAACGGAGGGCGACCGAGCGTGAACTTGTCCTCGAGGACCCACTGCGTGAACGGCTCGCCCGCGACAGGCCACTGATCGTCCAGCGCGTAACGCTCCGAAAGGCTCTGCACCACTTCGGGAGTGGTCACCGGCGTGATGCGATCGACCATCGAGTTGGGGAATGCGCCCTCGGCGGTCAGCCACTGCGCCAACTCGGGATCTTTCAGGTGCGCGAACGCAGTGAACGTCGACTGCGCGATGTGCCCGTTGTCCTCGATGTTGTCGCAGGACATGATGGTGAACGGCTTCAGTCCGCGGTCCTTGCGTCGCGCGAGAGCGGCGACGACCAACCCGAACGTCGTCGACGGAACGGCCCCGTCCATCAGATCGGCCTGGACGGACGGATTCTCGGCGTCGAACTCGCCCGTCGTCGCGGAGAAGTTGTATCCGCCTTCGGTGATGGTGAGCGAGACGATACGCGTCGACTCCGCGGCCATCTTCTCGATCACGGCCTCGGGATCGTCCGGTGCGAAGAGGTACTCGACGATGGACCCGATGACTCGGGTGTCCCAGGTGCCGTCCGCGTGCTTGAGCGCCAGCGTGTACAGGCAGTCCTGGGCGTCCATGACGTCCTTCATCTTCCGGTCACCGGGGAGGACGCCGACACCGCAGATTCCCCACTCCGACGCCTCGCCCTGCTGAAGCAGTCGGTCGACGTACATCGCCTGGTGGGCGCGGTGGAACCCGCCGACACCGAAATGCACGATCCCGGCCGTCACGTCGGACCGATCGTAGGTGGGCACTGCGACGTCCTCGATGAAGTCGTCGAGTGTGCGCGAGTTCAGCTTCATACGTCGGTCTCCTTCGAGAGTCCTGGGATGACAACAGCTTTGATGCTTCCAGCGACCTTGTCCGCGTTCAACGCGTCCTCGGCGTGAGCGAGATCGAACCGTGCGGTGACCATTGCGTCGAGGTCGACCAGTCCGCCGAGAACCAGTTCACGAGCGATGGGCCAGGTGTTGGCGTAGCGGAACACTCCGGTCAGTACGAGTTCGCGGTTCTGGATCAACGAGATCGGCAACGCGTAGTCGGATCCACCCATACCCACCAGCACCACGGTACCTGCGGGCCGAACCGCATGAATGCCGTCGACGACGGCCCTGGCCGCACCGGACGCGTCGATGAACGCGTCGACCTCGAGCTCTCGAACATCGTCCGTTGCAGGGTCGAGGACCTGCGTCGCGCCGAAGGTGGATGCGTTGACCCGACGAGCCGCGTCGATGTCGCTGACGATCACGGTCGTGGCGCCGAATGCGCGGGCGACCTGTGCGGTCACGAGGCCTACCGGGCCCGCGCCCGCGATCAACACGCTGGAACCCGCCGTGATCCGTGCCTTCTGGGCCGACGCGATGCCGACCGACAACGGTTCGAAGAGGGCAGCGGCTTCGTCGGAGATCTCGTCGGGAATCGTGTGCGCGAAGACCGACTGGATCAACACGTACTCGGCGAGGGCGCCGTCGATCGGCGGCGTCGCGAAGAACTCCATGGACGGGCACAGGTTGTATCGGCCGGCGCGCGACTGTGCGCTCGTCGGATCCGGGCGCTGAGGTTCGATCGAGACGCGCTGGCCGATTCGGGTGTCGGCCACTGCGGAACCGACTCCGACGATCACGCCTGCTGCTTCGTGTCCGAGTACCAGTGGGCCGTTCACGACGTGGTCGCCGATTCGGCCTTCCCGGTAGTAGTGCGCGTCGGATCCGCAGACTCCGACGGCGGTGACCTGGACCAGAACCTCGTCGGCCGCCGGGGTGGGAACCGGTCGCTCCTCCAGTCGAATCTCGTGGGGTCCGCTGAGAACGCTGACCTGCATCGACTGTGGCACCTGAAACTCCTCTTGGGTTGGTGTTGTGTAGATCACACCTGAATGTTAGCTTAATGAGCAGAAGAACACACCCTGAGCATATGTTCACCGTCCGCAGGAGAGTCGTGACAATTTCGGTCCCCGAGGTTCCGGGACCGCAGCGTTCGTCGAAAACCACCGACGACCTGCGGCTCGCCCTCCGTGCGGCGTCGATGTATCACGTCGAGGGGGCGACGCAGGCGGAGATTGCCGCCAAGCTCGGGGTCTCCCGCCCCACCGCAGGACGGCTGGTCGCCAAAGCGCGAGCGCTCGGGCTGGTCACCATCGAGATCAACGTGCCCGACGAGTTGCAGGGCACCGTGCACGCCGATATCGAGCGCGATCTCGAGCGAACCTTCGGGCTGACGGAAGCTCTCGTCGTTCCCGACGTCATCGACGGCACCGACCGGGGGTACGGATCGCTGGGGCGTGCCGCGGCCGCGGTGCTGTCAAGGCGGTTGGCGTCGACCGACACACTCGGATTCACGTGGGGCCCGGAAACCGTGGCCGTCGCACACTCGCTGAAGTCGAGGGGCGCGAAATGCGCCCAGGTGGTCCAGCTCGACGGGTCGATGAGTTCGGCCGACTACCAGACCGGTGTGGAGTACACCCTGGGCCGCTGCGCGGAATATCTGCAGGCGCGGCCCGTCCGTCTCAACGCGCCGCTGTACGCCGATCCGGCGACAGTGACGGCGTTGCAGCAGGATTCGGTGATATCCCGCGCCCTACAAGCCGGGACCGAGGCCGAAGCGATGATGTACGGCCTCGGTCCCGTTTCCACGTCGACCACGCTGTTCGAGGGCAGCTTCATCGACTTGGAGATCATCGACGAGCTCCGCAGTCTCGGCGCCGTCGGTGAAATCGGTGGACGATTCTTCGATGCCGACGGGACCCCGACGGGCGGTTCGCTTCCGGACCGAACGGTGTCCGTCGGACTCGACGCCATTCGGTCGTGCGACCGGGCAATTCTGATCTCCGGTGGTGTGAAGAAACACCAGGCAATACTCGGTGCACTTCGCGGTGGCTTCGCCTCCGTACTCGTCACCGACATCGAAAGTGCGCGTTGGTTGATGGCGCATACAACGGAAGGTGTGTCCCAGTGAGGTTATTACCCAAGGTGGTCGTCGCGGCTTCGCTCGCGACGACCCTGACGCTGTCCGGCTGTGCCGGCGCAGGTTCGATCGGTGGTGACGGTGACGGCACGACGATCACCGTCGCCATCGTGTCGAACTCGCAGATGTCCGACGCCATCTCGTTGGCGCCCGAGTTCGAGGCCGAGAACCCGGGTATCAATCTGAAGTTCGTGTCTCTGTCGGAGAACGAGGCTCGTGCCAAGATCACCGCGTCCGTCGCCACCGGTGGCGGTGAGTTCGACGTCGTGATGATCAGCAACTTCGAGACCCCGCAGTGGGCCGAGAACGGCTGGCTCACCAACCTGTCCGAGTACGCCGACGCGACGCCTGGCTACGACGAGGACGACTTCATTCCGACGCTGAAGGAGTCACTGTCCTACGAGGGCAGCATGTACTCCGTCCCGTTCTACGGTGAGTCGTCGTTCCTGATGTACCGCAAGGATCTGATGGAAGCGGCAGGCATCACGATGCCGGAGGAGCCGACGTGGCAGGAAGTCGCCGACGCCGCCGCGAAACTCGACAGCCCTGACGTCTCGGGAATCTGCCTCCGCGGAAAGCCCGGCTGGGGAGAGGTTCTCGCCCCGCTGAACACCGTCATCAACTCGTTCGGTGGACGCTGGTACGACGAGGACTGGAACGCACAGCTCACCAGCCCGGAAACCGAAGCCGCCGTTCAGTTCTACGTCGACACCGTCCGCGAGCACGGCCAGCCCGGCGCCGCAACCAGCGGATTCAGCGAGTGCGGAACGCAGCTCTCGCAGGGCAACACCGCGATGTGGTACGACGCCACCTCCGCCGTGTCGGTGCTCGAGGATCCGACGTCCAGCAACGTCGTCGGCAAGATCGGATACGCCAAGGCCCCGAGCGAAGCCAAGGGCGACAACGGCTGGTTGTACTCCTGGGCGCTCGGAATCCCCACCACCTCGGAGAATCCCGACGACGCATGGAAGTTCGTGTCGTGGATGACCAGCAAGGAGTACCTGAACAAGGTCGGAAACGAGCTGGGGTGGGAGCGCGTTCCGCCCGGAAGCCGCCTGTCCACCTACGAGATTCCCGAGTACAAGGAAGCGTCTGCGGCGTACGGCCAGGTGACGTTGGACTCGATCAACGGTGCGGACCCCAACAATCCGACGGTCGACCCCGTCCCGTACACGGGCGTGCAGTTCCTGACCATTCCCGAGTTCCAGGACCTCGGAACTCGTGTCAGCCAACAGATCAGTGCAGCAGTAGCAGGACGAATCAGCGTCCAGGACGCGCTCGAACAAGCGCAGCAGTACGCCGAAGTGGTCGGTAAGACGTACCAGGAGGGCCAGGGATGACCACCACCGAAACGCGATCGGCGGAAGCCGATTCCGAGAAGTTCGTACCGAGACCGAGAACCATCTCCAAGGCCGAGGGGTGGCGTCGACGCGGCCCGCTCCTGCCCGCGATGGTGTTCGCTATCGTCGTCACCCAGATCCCCTTCCTGTTCACGCTGTACTACTCGACTCAGTCGTGGAACCTCGTCCGACCTGGTTCGCGAGAGTTCAACTGGCTCAACAACTACGTCGACGTGTTCCGCGACAGTCAGTTTCGTGAAGTCGCACTGAACACGGTGATCATGATCGTCGGCACCGTCATCATCTCGGTGATCCTCGGTCTGTTCCTGGCGTTGCTGCTGGATCGAAAGTTCATCGGCCGCAGCCTGATCCGTACGCTCTTGATCACACCGTTCCTGATCACTCCGGTCGCCGGTGCGCTGATCTGGAAGACCACGATGTTCGATCCGGTCTTCGGCCTGATCAACTTCGTGCTCAGCCCGTTCGGCGTGGACCAGATCGACTGGGTCTCTCGCTACCCGCTGCCGGCCGTCATGGCCAACCTGATCTGGCAGTGGACGCCGTTCATGATGCTGCTGATTCTCGCCGGTCTGCAGTCGATGCCCAAGGACATCTCCGAGGCGGCGCGAGTCGACGGCGCAGGGCCCTTCAAGCTGTTCCGGGAGCTCACCCTCCCGCACCTGCGGCGGTTCATCGAACTCGGTGCCGTCCTCGGTGCGATCTACCTGGTCAACACCTTCGACGCGGTGTACATGATGACCTCGGGCGGCCCGGGTGTCGCCTCGGCGAACCTGCCGTTCTACATCTACCAGCGCGCCTTCCTCGGATTCGACATCGGGCAGGCCGCGGCCATGGGCGTGGTCACGGTGGTGGCCACCATCATCGTCAGCACCTTGGCGCTGAGACTGATCTTCAAGAGCTTCAGTGGAAACGAGGAGGCTGCGTGATGAGTACCGCTACCACGAACAAGAAAGCAGTACCGCAGACATCCGACGGTGTCGCCATCAAGCGCAAGAGCAAGTGGGGCCCGGGCACCATCTGGTCGTTCGTCGCCTGGGTCGCGGGCATCACGTTCTTCTTCCCCGTGCTGTGGATGGTGTTGACCGGTTTCAAGCAGGAGGCCGACGCCTACTCGGACCCACCGAAGCTGTTCTTCACCCCGACGCTGGATCAGTACCGCGGAGTGCTCGAGAGCGGTATCGGCACCACCCTGCTCAACTCGGCGTTCGCGACCGTGGTCTCGACGCTTCTCGTTCTGCTGCTGGGTGTTCCGGCCGCGTTCGCTCTGTCGCTGCGGCCGGTGAAGAAGACGAAGGACGTGCTGTTCTTCTTCATCTCCACCAAGATGCTCCCGGTGGTCGCGGCAATCGTTCCGCTGTACGTCATCGTCGGCGACATCGGCATGCTGGACAACATCTGGACACTCGTGATCCTCTACACCGCAATGAATCTCCCCATCGCGGTGTGGATGATGCGGTCGTTCTTCCTGGAAGTTCCGAGCGAGTTGCTCGAGGCCGCCAGCATGGACGGTGCATCGCTGTGGACCTCGGTGCGTGAGGTGATCCTGCCGCTCGTGTCTCCCGGTATCGCCGCGACGTCGCTCATCTGCGTCATCTTCTCGTGGAACGAGTTCTTCTTCGCCGTCAACCTCACCGCCGTTCAGGCACAGACCATTCCGGTCTACCTCGTCGGCTTCATCACCGGACAGGGCCTGTACTGGGCACAGCTGTCCGCCGCTGCGACCTTCGCAGCCCTCCCCGTCGTCCTTGCCGGATGGTTCGCGCAGAACAAGCTCGTGCGCGGTCTGTCCTTCGGCGCCATCAAATAGGTACAGGAGCTCACTGAAATGGCTGCAATCACGTACAAGAAGGCATCCTGCGTCTACGAAGGTGCCGACAAGCTCGCCGTCGATTCACTCGACCTCGACATCCAGGACGGCGAGTTCGTCGTCCTCGTCGGACCGTCCGGTTCCGGCAAGTCCACCGCGCTGCGCATGCTCGCCGGGCTCGAGGAGATCGACGGCGGCGCCATCGAGATCGGTGGAAAGAACATGGTGGGCGTGCCGTCCAAGGACCGCGACATCGCCATGGTCTTCCAGAACTACGCGCTCTACCCCAACAAGACCGTCGGGGAGAACATGGGCTTCGCGCTCAAGATGCGCGGCGTCCCGCTGGAGGAGCGCAAGGCGAAGGTCGCGGAGGCCGCCAAGATCCTCGACCTGACGGAGTACCTCGACCGTAAGCCGGGCAAGCTGTCCGGTGGTCAGCGTCAGCGAGTTGCCATGGGCCGCGCCATCGTTCGTGAGCCCCAGGTGTTCTGCATGGACGAGCCGCTGTCCAACCTCGACGCCAAACTGCGCGTGCAGACGCGTACGCAGATCGCGGCCCTGCAGCGTCGTCTCGGCACGACGACCGTGTACGTCACCCACGATCAGGTCGAGGCCATGACGATGGGCGACCGGGTTGCCGTGCTGCGCGGTGGCAAGCTGCAGCAGTTCGCGTCGCCCACCGACCTCTACGACAATCCGGTCAACGCCTTCGTCGCCGGCTTCATCGGCTCGCCCGCGATGAACCTCATGACGGTGCCCATCGGGTCCGGCGGAGTGCAGATCGGCAACTTCCTGTTACCTCTCGAACGCGATGAGCTGACCAAGCTCGCCTCGCTCGGACTGGACAACGTGACCGTCGGGCTTCGGCCCGAGCAGCTCGGGATCACGCGTGGAAGCGGGGAAGGTTTCGAGGGCAAGGTCGACCTCATCGAGGAGCTGGGCAGCGAATCGTACGTCTACGCCCACCTCGACGACCCCAAGGTCAAGGGACTCGACGGTGGACCGGTGTCCCTCGTCGCACGCTCGGCCGTTCGCGCTCCCGCGAAGATCGGCGAAAGCGTCGCCCTCACACGGCTGGACGGTGCACTTCACCTGTTCCACCCGGAATCGGGTGAGCGGATCTGAGCACCCCCGGAACCAAGCGGCTACCCCCGTACCCCTGTTCGGGGGTAGCGCGCTTACCACTCGACTCAATAGCGTGAAGAGTAAGTGAGATGTGCGCCACAGCTAGGGAGTGATCATGACGGACGGAACGGCCTACACCGCGTTCAAGCAGGCCCGCGACGTACTGCTGGATGCCTACGGCGATTACGACGCTGCGACGGAGAACTTCCAGTGGCCCGCCTTCGGTGAGAAGTTCAACTGGGCCATCGACTGGTTCGACGCGTACGCACGAGGCAACGACGGCACCGCCCTGTGGATCGTCGAGGAGGACGGGTCCGAGGGCAAGTACACGTTCGACGCCATGTCGCGGCGTTCCGACCAGGTGGCGCGGTGGCTGGAATCTCTGGGCATCGGCCGAGGCGACTCGGTGATCCTGATGCTCGGCAACCAGGTCGAGCTCTGGGAGTCGATGCTGGCCGTCATGAAGCTCGGCGCCGTTCTGATGCCGACGACCACGGCGATCGGCTCCGCGGACCTGACCGACCGCCTGCAGCGCGGGAAAGCCAAGGCCGTCGTCGTCAACCCCGCCGACGCACCGAAGTTCGACGAGGTGCCGGGTGAGTATCTGAAGCTGTCGGTCGGTGCGCACGACGGTTGGACAGACTTCCGTTCGGCGTACGACGTCCAGGACGCGCAACCGTTCGAGACGGTGACAGCCCCCGACGATCGCCTTCTGCTGTACTTCACTTCGGGAACGACGAGCAAGCCGAAACTGGTCGAGCACACCCAGGTGTCCTACCCCGTCGGCCACCTCAGCACGATGTACTTTCTCGGTGTCAGGCCGGGCGACGTCCACCTCAACATCAGTTCACCCGGGTGGGCCAAGCACGCGTGGAGCTGCTTCTTCGCACCGTGGATCGCCGAGGCGACGATCTTCGTCTACAACTACACCCGGTTCGACGCCAAGGCTCTGCTCGCGCAGATCCGTCGCGCCGAGGTGACGACGTTCTGCGCCCCGCCGACGGTGTGGCGCATGCTGATTCAGGCCGACATTTCCGGTGGCCGGGGTGCGCTGCGTGAGGCCATCGGTGCGGGCGAACCGTTGAACCCGGAAGTCATCTCGCACGTGCAGAAGCAGTGGGGCCTGAACATCCGTGACGGTTTCGGTCAGACGGAAACCACTGCGCTGGTGGCGAACACGCCGGGCGCGGAGCTGAAGTTCGGTTCGATGGGTCGACCGCTCCCCGGTGTGCCCGTCGTGATCATCGATCCGGTGACCGGTGAGCGCGCGGACGAGGGTGAAATCTGCCTGGACCTCGAGCAGCATCCGTTCAACCTCATGACCGGCTACCTGGACAACCCGGCTCGCAACGCCGAAGTCATGTCCGGCGGGTACTACCACACCGGCGATGTGGCATCCCGTGACGAACGCGGCTACATCACCTACGTCGGACGCACCGACGACGTGTTCAAGGCATCGGACTACAAGGTCTCGCCCTTCGAGCTCGAAAGCGTGCTCATCGAGCACCCAGCCGTGGCCGAAGCGGCCGTCGTCCCTGCTCCCGACGAGACGCGCCTGGCCGTGCCGAAGGCCTACGTTGCCCTCGCCGCCGGCTGGGAACCGAACGAGGACACAGCAATCGAGATCCTGAAGTACGCCCGCGAACATCTGGCGCCGTACCTGCGGGTGCGTCGAATCGAGTTCTTCGAGCTTCCCAAGACCATCTCCGGCAAGATTCGACGCGTCGAGCTTCGAGCCCGCGAGAACTCCGGTGAAGTCCTGTCCGGGGAGTATCGAGACGACACCATCCGCATGTGATGCTCATAGGAGCATCACAGGAAAGGTGTTCCGACCGAAACATTTCTCGAGTCACGGGCCCGTGTGAGACCGCGCTTCTCGAGGATCGGCCGCACGCCTTCACCGAAGTGGTAGGCCTCTTCGAGGTGCGGGTAACCGGAGAGAACGAAGTGTTCGAGCCCGATCGACGCGTACTCGGCGATGCGATCGGCCACTTCCTCGTGTGAGCCCACCAAGGCTGTGCCCGCCCCTCCGCGGACCAGGCCGACTCCCGTCCACAGATTGGGCGCGATCTCCAGTGAGCGGGCGTCGGCGCCTGCCGTGTACGCGCTGCCGCCGCCGTGCAGTTCACGCATACGACGCTGGCCCTCGGACACCGAGCGGGACAGGCTTTCCTGCGCCGCTTCGATGGTCTTGGGATCGAGGGCACCGAGCAGACGGTCCGCCTCTGCCCACGCCTGCTCGGACGTGTCTCGTGAGATGACGTGCAGCCGGATGCCGTAATCGAGGGTGCGGCCCTGCACCTCCGCCAGGTCCCTGATCCACGCGATCTTCGATGCGACCGCCGCTGCTGGTTCCCCCCACGTCAGGTAGGTGTCCGCGAACTGCGACGCCACCGTTCCCGCGGCCGGCGACGAACCACCGAAGAAGATCGGCGGCACCGGATCCGGATGACGCTGCAGCGCAGCTTCTTCCACCTTGATGTATTTGCCGTCGAAGGACACCGGCCCGTCGTTCGCCCAGAGGCGACGGGTGACGTCGAGGAATTCACCGCAGCGCTCGTAGCGCTGGTTCTTGTCCAGAAAATCGCCGAACCGTCGCTGCTCGTGGTCCTCGCCACCGGTGACGACGTTCAGCAGGAGACGTCCGCCGGACTGCCACTGGAACGTCGCGGCCATCTGAGCGGCCAACGTCGGACTGAGCAGACCTGGCCGTAGGGCGACAAGGAACTTGAGGGTTTCGGTGGTGTCGATCATCATCGCCGTCGTCAACCACGCGTCCTCGCACCACGCACCCGTTGGCGTCAGGACCGCCTCGAATTTGTTGCTCTCCGCTGCGGCGCCGATCTGGTTGAGATACTTCAGCGTCGCGGGTCGATCTCCGGACATCGACGATCCATGTCCGCCCGCCATCAGATTGCGGGAGTCGCCGTACGTGGGCAGGAACCAATGGAAGCGTAGAGACATGTTGTCCGATTCTGGCAACGTCCACAGACGGTGTCCAGGGTTGCAATCAGGCTGATTCGAATCCATGACCTGCTGTCGAGGCAGGCTTACTCTGGCTCCACATGACTGCATTCGCCGAGGCCGCACCGGCCGAATCGGACCCGGCCAGACGCAAACGACTCCGCACCGTCGTCGCGGCGAGCCTCCTCGGAACGACAGTCGAATGGTACGACTTCTTCCTCTACGCCACCGCCGCAAGCCTGGTGTTCAACCGACTCTTCTTTCCCGATCAGAGCTCGTTCGTCGGCACGATGCTGTCGTTCGCGACCTTCGCCGTCGGATTCGTCGTCAGACCCATCGGCGGCGTCGTGTTCGGGCACTTCGGCGACCGGATCGGCCGGAAGAAGACGCTCGCTCTGACGATGTTCATCATGGGCATCGCCACGGCACTGATGGGCGCGTTGCCGACGACCGAACAGATCGGCGTACTCGCACCGATCCTTCTGCTCCTTCTTCGGATACTCCAGGGCTTCGCACTCGGTGGCGAATGGGCCGGCGCCGTACTGCTCGCCGTCGAGCACAGTCCGGCGAAGAAGCGCGGCCTGTTCGGAAGCATCCCGCAGATCGGACTGGCACTCGGCTTGGCGCTCGGCACAGCGGTGTTCGCGCTTCTGCAAACAGTGTTCGACGACGCCGCCTTCCTCGCCTACGGATGGCGCATCGCGTTCCTGCTCAGCTTGGTGCTCGTGGCAGTCGGCCTCGTGGTACGCCTGAAAGTGGAAGAGACACCGGCGTTCCAGGAAGTCACCGACCTGAAGCAACGCTCGTCGGCACCGGTCCGTGAGGTGTTCGCGCGCAAGTCCATTCGAGGAACCGTGCTCGGTCTTCTCTCGCGGTGGGGTGAAGGCGCTGCCTTCAACACGTGGGGTGTCTTCGCCATCACCTACGCAACGACACAACTGGATTTCGAGAAGGTTCCAGTGCTGCTCGTCGTCACCGTCGCAGCCGTCGTCATGGCACTGCTGCTCCCGCTGTCCGGACTGCTCGTCGACCGATACGGCGCCAAGAGGATCTACGTCATCGGCATCGCACTCTACGGAGCGGCAGTGTTCCCGGTGTTCGCCCTCTTCGATACCGGAAGCCTGTGGCTGTTCGGCCTCGGCCTCGTCCTGGTCTTCGGATTCGTCCACGCCCTGTTCTACGGCGCACAAGGAACGCTGTACGCAAGCCTCTACCCGACGGAAATCCGCTACACCGGACTGTCCATCGTCTACCAGTTCTCCGGCATCTACGCCTCGGGCGTCACACCGTTGATCCTGACCGCCCTCATCGCAGCAGGCAGCGGATCACCCTGGCTGGCCTGCACCTTCCTCGTCGGAACCTCCGTCATCAGCGTCATCGCCACAGTCCTCGTCCGTAAGCGGGATCTGTACCTCTGACCGTGTCTTTTCCGGACCGAACGTGGCGTTCGGTCACTTCAAGTGACCGAACGGCACATTCGGTCCCGAAAAGCGGGAGCCCGAAAGGCGGGAGCCCGAAAGCGGGTGTCCGAAAAGCGGGTACGACGCTAATGCTTCAGGAACGGTTCGACGACGGCGAGGACTTCGGCGCTTGCGGCGGGGGTGGTCGAGTGGTCGAATCCGCGGATGGTGTGCAGTTCGGAGTTCTTCACGAGTGCGGCTGCGGATGCGGTGTCGTCGAGTCGCGTGGTGTCCTGGGATCCGACGTAGAACAGTGACGGGATCTTCAGGCCGCGCAGGTCGGCGTCGGACAGTCCGGGTTCTGCGTCGGATGCCCGGAAGTAGGCCGCCATGGCGTCGGAGTCGTTGGCGGAGAACACAGCACGTGTAGCGGCGTCGACGGGGAACAGTCGGTGCTTGTTCCACTCCTCGATGAATCCGTCCATTCCTCGGTCGGCGAGGACGTCGGCGCAACCGGGGAAGAACAGCCGGTCGAAGGCGCCTTTCTGTGGTCCGTGCGAACCGCCGCCGGAGATCAGCTTGGTCACCTTCTCGGGTGCGCGTGCTGCCAGGGTCAGGCCGGCTCGGGCGCCGTAGGAGTAGCCCCAGTAATCAGCGCTGGGGACGCCTACCGCGTCGAGGACTGCCACGAGGTCGCCGACGATGGAGTCCATCGTGTACGCCTCGATCTCGTGCGGCTTGTCGCTTCGCCCGTGGCCGCGCATGTCGACGAGGATCAACGTCCGGCTGGGTCGAAGTGCCTTGACGTATCCGAAGGTTCGCCAGATCGTGTGCGTCAGCAGGCTGCCGTGCACCAGCAGCAACGGTGGTCCTGATCCCACGACCTGGAAGGCGATGCGGGTTCCGTCGGCGGGGTTGGTAGCGAAGTCCACCGCATCATTGTCCTGTATCGGCCATACGTGGTCGGGAGCGGGATTCGCCCAGGAACTTCTCTGCCACCACATCCCAATCCGTGGCAGCGGGCCAATGGTCCAAAGCCCGTGCGGACGCTGCTCTGACGTGTTCCGCCAGACCGGGGTCGATTCCCGCTTGGTGACTCGATTCGACGATGTGCGTCAGGAACGACAAGCACATGTCCAGCCGGGCGTCGCCCTGGTCGTACCGACGGTGTCGAAGCGACGTCGTCGACGCGGGCAGGGAACCGCCGAGAGTGTCGACGATCCCCCGGGCATAGGGCAGAAACGCTGCAGGCTCGACACCGTGAGCTGCGGCCAATGCAGCTGCGTGCAAGTAGGCGTACATGCCGGAGAAGTAGATGTCGAGCATCGCGAGATCGAGCGCCGGTGGCATCGAATGATCGTTCCCGACGATGTCGCTGCTTCCTCCCAGTGCGTCGAGGATCGGCTGTGCGGCGGTCAAGTCCTCCTCCGCGCCCGCGTAGAGCGCCGAGCAGTGCTCGGTTCCCACCATCGAAGTCGGCACCATCATCGCGCCGGTCACGTACCGGACTCCTCGGGCAGCGGCCAGCGCAGCCGAGTCGACGGTGTCGGTGGGAGTACCTGTCGAGAAGTTGATCAACACTCCGCTGGTGTTCGTTGCTGGAATGCGATCGATGACGGTTCGGCTGATCTCGTGGTTTCGCACGCACACGACGACGATGTCGGCATTTCGCGTGGAGTCCTCCACCGTGGCCGACATCTCGACGTCGATTCCATCGATCGTCCTCGGGGTTCGGTTCCATGCGCGAAGGTGATGTCCTTTGGCCGCCGCTGCGCGTGTGATTGCTTCACCCATCGCGCCGAGGCCCAGAATTGCTGTCGACTTGGTCATGATCGGAATGATTCCCGGGTGCAGCGTTGCCGTCGAGTACGCACAATGAAGTAAGTACAGCCGCGGGAGGGGTGCGTCGTGAACGATCCGAATCCATGTGGAGTGAATGTGGTCTTCGGCTTGATCGGGTCGAAGTGGAAGCCGACGATTCTGTGGCGGCTCGCGGAGGGCGATCGTCGTTTCGCGGAGCTGCGCACACAGATCGGTGGGATTTCCGAGAAGGTGCTTGCCGACCAATTGCGCGAGCTCGTTCGTGACGGTCTCGTGGTGCGCACCGCAGCCGACGGGTTTCCGTTGCGCGTCGACTACCGGCTCAGCACGGACGGGAGCGAGCTCAACTCACTTCTCGATCCCCTGTCGGAATGGGGTGATCGCCTGTTCGCGCGCAGATCGCGGGAGTAGTTCAGCGGCGATGGAAGGCATCGACGGCGGCTTCGACGGTGTAGTGGAATCTGGACCCGTCGAATCTGCTGCCCACGCCGAAACGGATGAGCCGATCCTTGATCGGGCCTTTCATCTCGGCGAAGGCAAGGCGAATTCCCTTGTCCTCCAAGAATTGATCGAGCTCGACGAGTTCGTCGACGGCTGTGGTGTCGAGCCCGGTGATGGGTTCGGTGGCCACGACCACCCATTCCACCGGGACCGGAGCATCTGCGACGGCAGTGCGAATGTACTGGTCGAAGATGTCGCCGTTGGCGAAGAAGAGCGGCGCGTCGAATCGGACGAGAAGCAGACCCGGGATCCGTTCACCGTCGGGATGCCGGTCGATGTCGTGGAAGCCAGGACGGTCCGACGTTCGGACCAGCTCGGTGCGGTACGGCTGCCAGGCGCGCGCGACGACGGCGAAGAACGACAGGGCGATCGCGACGAGTATTCCCTGCAGCACCCCGACGAGGGCGACGCCGAGGAAAGCGGCTGCCGCCAGCCCGAATTCGACCCGGCTCATGTGCCACATCCGTACGAGACCGGACACGTCGATCAACGACGTCGCGGCCACGATCACGACGGCACCGAGCGCCGCGTCGGGGAGGTAGGCGGTGACCCCGGGTGCGGCGAGGACGAACGCGAGGACCGCGAGGGCTCCCACGACGCCGGTCAGTTGAGTTCGAGCACCGTTCTGTTCGGCGACCGGTGTTCGAGATCCACTCGCCGAGATCGGGAATCCGCCGAACAAACCCCCGGCGACGTTGGCCACGCCGATGGCTTTCATCTCGGTGCTGCCGTTCACCTCTTCGCCGTGTCGGGCCGCGAAAGTGCGGGACAGAACGCCCGTGTCGGCGAACGCCAGCAGGGCTATCGCGGCGGCGGGCCCGATCAGCGACACGACGTCACCCCAGTCGACCCCTCCGAACGAGGGGAGAGGCAGTCCGCGGGGTAGCTCGCCGACCATCGACAATCGATCGGTGAGATCGAGAAGCGCGGCTGCGGCCATCGCGCCGACGACCGCAACGAGAACGCCGGGAATGCGCGGGATCCACCGTCGGAAAGCGGGAATGACGAGGAGACATCCGAGTCCGACAGCAGCGGTGACCGGGTCGATGTCGCCGCCCAGAACGGAACGGACGATCTCCGTGAACTGCCCCGTCACACCGTCTGCATCCACGGAGAACCCCAGGACCTTCGGCAGCTGGCCGACGATGACGATGAGCGCTATCGCGTTCAGATAACCGAGCCTGATGGGTTTCGACAGCAGCTGGGTGACGAACCCGAGCCGAAGATAGCCACCCGCGATCAAAATCACGCCGACGAGCACGCCGAGGATCCCCGCCAACGCCAGAGCGCTCGCCGGGTCGTCGGTGACGGCCAACGGGATGACGGCGGCGGCGATGAGTGGCGCCAGCGACGAATCCGGCCCCAGGACCAGAATCTCCGACGGACCGACGACCGCGTACGCGAGCAGCGGAACGATCGTGGCGTACAACCCGGCGTACGCGGGCAACCCTGCTGCCTGCGCGTATCCCATTCCGGCTGGAATGAGAAGAGCTGTCAGTACCAGGCCTGCCGTGATGTCGCTGCGCAGCCACTCGCGGCGGTAACCGCGGGCAGTGACTACTCCGGGCAGTCGGCCGACGATTCCCGCTACGGTCATCGCTCGAACCTACAGTGACTCCGGCAAATCGGTCTCCTCGTCTCGGCCCAACTCCACCCATCTCGTCGGCTGGAGGTCTCGTAGGAACGGCAGATCATGGCTGACGACGACGAGTGCGCCCCGGTAGCTCGCCAGCGCCTCGGTCAGATGCTTCTTGCTGGCGAGGTCCAGATTGTTCGTCGGTTCGTCGAGCATGAGCAGTTTCGGTGCAGGGTCGGCAAGCAGGATTCGGGCGATCGCCGCCCGCAGGCGCTCCCCGCCCGACAACGTCGACACCACGGCGTCCGCGTCGCTGCCGCGGAACAGGAATCTCGCGAGTTGGGCGCGGATCTGCTCGTTGCTGGCGTGAACGGCCACATCGGCGACATTCTCTGCCACCGTCCGTGATTCGTCGAACACATCGAGGCGCTGCGGCAGGTACCGCCACGGTACCGATGGTCCCGCCTTGTCGATCGCACGCAGCAGGGTGGTCTTCCCGCTGCCGTTCGGCCCGATCAACGCGATCCGCTCCGGACCGACGATGGCGAGTTCGTTGACCGCCGTGATCTGCTGTCCGGCAAACACTTCCGTGTCGGGAAGGTCGACGCGAATCTCCTTGTCGTCACGCAGCCGTTCCTCGGCAGCGGCAAGTACCTCCTGAGCGTCGTCGACCTTCTCGATGTGGTTGTTGCGTAACTTGCCCGCCGAAACCTGAGCTGCCCGTTTACGCGCGCCCATGACGATCTTGGGCTCGCGCTTCTGCTCGTACATCTTCTTGCCGTACCGCGCCCGTCGATCGATCTTCGTTCTGGCCTCGACCAATTCGCGTTCCTGTTTGCGAACGTCGTTCTTGGCATCGTGCAGTGCGGCCCGAGCAGCCTCCTGCTCGGCATCGATCACCGATCGATAGTGCGAGTAGTTGCCGCCGAACATCCGCAGCCGAGTCGGCCCGGATCGGTCGGCCCTCAGCTCGGCCGTGGAGTCCATGAGATCGAGGAGTTCGACGTCGTGACTCGTCACCACCAAGACGCCGTCGAACGACTGAACAGCCTGGTAGAGCCGGGCGCGAGCGTGCAGATCCAAGTTGTTCGTCGGCTCGTCGAGCAGCAGTACGTCCGGCTCCGCCAGCAACTGTGCGGTCAGAGCCAACAGCATCGATTCCCCGCCCGACAGGGTTCCGATGACACGGTCCAGATCGGTTCGGACAGAAACGATGTGGCCAAGACCGAGTTGCCCGAGCAGTGCGACGGCCTGGTCCTCGGCGTCCCAGCGGTTGCCGACCACGCCGAAGTCGTTCTCGGATCCGTCACCGGATTCGATGCGATGCAACGCTTCTCGGAGAGCGCGAAGCCCGAGGATGTCGTCGACCCGGCGATAGGTGTGCAGGGCGATGTCCTGTGGAAGGTAACCGACGACTCCGTCGACGGTGGCCGAACCGCGGGTCGGTGTGTACTGGCCTGTGACGATCTTCAGCAGGGTGGACTTACCGGCCCCGTTCGATCCGACGAGTCCTGTTCTGCCGGAGGAGAACACAGCGTCGAGTCCGTCGAAAACGGGATCGCCGCTCGGCCACGCGAAGGTGAGATCGGACATGCGCAGGGAAGGGGATGTAGACATGATTGCTCCAGAGGTGTGCGTGCAGGGATGCAGGCGAGAAAACCTCTAGAAGAGCAACGGCCTCTCCGATTCTGTTGGCAGCAAGGCGAGAACCACGATAGACCCGCTTCGGGTCCCCCGCAACCCATTTACGTGAGTGGAAATGCAGGCCCTGGGACAGGCGCGGAGCCTGCGGAGCGACCAGAAATCACCTGTCATTTCCACTCACGTAGGAATCAGGCATGATCGGACGGGTGCGCACATCCATGAAGACGGTTCCCGCTCTGTGTGCTGTGGTGGCACTGGTTCTTGCCGGCTGCGGGGACGACGGTCCACCGGAACCCATGACCACCGCGCAAGCATTCGTGGACGCGATCAACAGCGGGTCGGCCGACGCGGCGGCCGCGCTCACCACCGACCCTGCCGCCGCGACAGCGTCGCTGAACGGCCTGTACGACGGTTTGAGCGGGGGCGGCACCGTGACGGCGACTCCCGATTTCGAGGTCGCCTCGGCATCCGAGGAGGGCGGCGCGGTGACCCTCGACGCCACCTGGCGGTTCTCGACGACCAACGACGGCACCGAGGAACCCGACGGCGAACCGAAGCAGTGGCAGTACGACACCTCCGCCACGGCAACCGAAACCGACCAGGGCTGGCGCATTCAATGGGACCCGGCCGTACTGGCACCGGGACTGTCCGCCGACACCACCGTCAGATACACCCCGACCGACGCGCTCGTCGCTCCCCGAGTGTTCGACCGAAGCGGCACCGAGTTGATGTCGCAGCAGACGGTCACCCTGGTGAACGTCGATTCCACCGCCGACCCGGCGGCCGTCGCGTCGTACATCACGCCGATCGTGCCGACCATCACGGCGGAGTCGATCGCCGCCGATCAGGCTGCTTCTCAGGGGAATTCCACAACGGTGGTGTCGCTCCGGCAGTCGGACATCGATCCGATCGCCGCACCCCTGGCCGCGACGCCGGGCGTCACGCTTGCCCCGCAGCTTCGACTGCTCACCACCGACCGAGCGTTGACGTCGCCCGCGCTGACCGGGGTGTCCGAGCTGTGGCAGTCCCAGGTCGACGACAACAAGGGCTGGTCCGTTCAGTCGGTGAACGCCGACGGTACGGTGACGCAGCTCGCCGGGCTCGACGCCGCCCCCGCGCCGGACATCTCGACGACGCTCGACACCGGCCTGCAGCTGAAAGCAGAGAACGCGCTTGCGTCGATCCCGCAGCAAGCGGCGATCGTCGCACTGCAACCGTCCACCGGCAACGTTCTGGCGGTCGCGCAGAACTCGGCCGCCGATGCGCAGGGGCCGATCGCGCTGACCGGCCTCTACCCGCCCGGGTCGACGTTCAAGACGGTCACCACGTCCGCCGCCCTCGAAGCCGGAACAGCGACCCCCGACACGATCCTGCCGTGCCCCGGCACCGAGAACATCGAGGGCAGGCAGATACCCAACGACGACAACTTCGATCTGGGCGACGTGCCACTGCACACGGCATTCGCTCGCTCGTGCAACACGACGATGGGACGACTCGGCGTCGGCCTGCCCGCCGACGGACTCCAGCAGACGGCACTGCAGTACGGCCTCGGCGTCGACTACGTGACTCCTGGGCTGACCTCCGTCACCGGCAGCGTCCCTCTCGCGGACACCCCGGCTGCACGCGTCGAGTCGGCCATCGGTCAGGGAGCCGTCACGGCAACACCGTTCGGGATGGCGCTGGTGGCGTCGTCGATCGCCGGTGGATCCCTGAAGCCCCCGACCCTGGTCCAGGGTCAACCCGGTGTCGCCGACACGACGGTGGCGCCTGTCGATGCCACCGTCGCCGACCAGGTCAAGACGATGATGCGAGAAACAGTCACCGCCGGAACGGCCACTCAGCTGCAGGACATCCCCGGCCTGCTCGGCAAGACCGGCACCGCCGAATTCGGTCCCAGCAACGAAGGCGCACACGGCTGGTTCGTCGGCATTCAGGACGACCTCGCCTTCGCAGTCTTCGTGTACGACGCCCAGAGTTCCGCACCCGCCGTCGACGCTGCAGGTCGATTCCTGCGCTGAGCGTCGGGCGGTGCATTGACCGAAGAGGGAGCCGGCGACGCCGAATCGTGACCGGAGCGAGTGAATACCGTGCTTGTTACTCGTGTGACTCTAGTGAATATTGTGACTCATGAGTTCTGTGGGGATGCCGGTTGTGCGCCGGATACGCGGCCGCTACGTGGTTGCTGTGGGGGCAAGTCTTGCTGTGACGTCGACTGTTGCGTTCTGGGCGCTGGACAGTCCGCCCAGTGAGGGCGAGCGCGTCGTGGACCAGTTCGTGGCGGCGCTGAACGACCGTGATGTCCAGGCTGCGGCGGCGCTGACCACGTATCCGAACGCTGCGGCTGCGAGTCTCCAACAGATGTTCGACGGTTTGGCGGCGGGCGGGCAGTCGACGGGGGACTTCGAGGTCGGCCAGTTCATCGATCTGAGCGGCGACTCGGGATTCTTCACCGTCGATTCCGACTGGCATTTCCGTGACGGTCAGGATTGGGCCTACGACACCCGCGGCACGGCGAAGAAGCTCAGTGTCGGGTGGCGCATCGCGTGGGAGCCGGCTGTGGTGGCGCCGGACATGGTGCCGGGTGGTTCGGTCCGGTACGTACGCACCGATGCAGCGCCGCCGTTGGTCTTCGATTCGGCTCGGAACGTGCTGATGAACGAGCGGACGATCAACGCCGTTCTGCTCGACCCTGCGCAGATGCCGGACCCAGCGGCGTCCACCGCGCAGCTCGCCGATGTCATCGACGTCGTCGCCCCGCTGATCACGCCGGACTCGTTGCTCACCGAGTTGGCGGCGACGCCGGGCAGTTCGGTGCTCGCCGTCAATCTGCGCGACGACGACTTCGCGGTGCTCGAGGATGATCTCAGGGCCATTCCCGGTGTTGTCATCACGCAGACGCCGAAGCTGATCGCGGGGGACCGCCGGATCACGTCGCCGCTGCTGGACTCGTTGCGCGACGCGTGGCAGCAGAACCGTGACGCGACGGCAGGTTGGGCCGTCGACGTCATCGGGCCCGACGGCACCTACGTTCGGCAGGCAGGCTTCCAGGGGCCTGCCGGTCCGGATCTGCAGTCGACGCTCGATCCGCGGGTCCAGCTCGCGGCCGAGGAAGCGGTGGTCAGTGCGCCGTCGTCGGCCTCGATCGTGGCCATCGCACCCTCGACCGGTGCGATAGTCGCCGCTGCCCAGAACAGTTATGCCAACGAGCAGGGCCAGATCGCGTTCTCGGCGATGTATCCCGTCGGATCGGCTGCCGATCTGCTGGCGGTCGACGATGTGGATCCGACGAGTCTCGGTTTCGGCGTGGATTATTCGATGCCGGGCCTGAACGCCTACACGGGGCAGTTCCCGTCGAGCAGCAGTTCCATCGATCGCTTCCGGAACGTCGGGAACACGTCGTCCGACGTCACGGTCACCCCGTTCGGTCTGGCCCAGATGGGTGCGGCCGTGGCGAGAGGCGGCGCGACGCTGCCGTCGATCGTGGCAGGTCAGACGGCGACCGCGAGCAAGGAGACGGCAGCGATTCCCGAGTCTGCGTTGCAGCGTCTTCGGGAAATCTTCCAGAACTCCGCGCAGGACGAGGGTTTTGCTGCCTACGACGGCTTGACCGGTTTCGCCGGCAATTCGGACGACGACCGTTGGTTCATCGGCACCCGAGGTGACCTGGCGTTCGCGGTGTACATCGAGGATGCGTACGGCACCGATCAGGCCGTGAAGATGGGCACACAGATGCTGACTGCATTGGACTCCGGCACCACCGAGTAGCTTTACCCTTCGTGACTCTGCTCGAATTCGGACTACTCGTCGTCGCCGGTTTCTTCGCCGGCCTCGTGGGTTTCGTGACCGGGTTGGCGTCACTGGTGTCCTATCCGGCGCTGTTGATGGCAGGCGTACCGCCGGTCGCCGCGAATGTCACCAACACGGTGGCGATGGTGGCGGTCGGAGTCGGGGCCACCACCAATGCGTCGAGCGAGATCGCCAAGGACGGAAAGAAACTCGTCCGATTCGCGGCGATCTCCGCTGCCGGTGGGCTCGCGGGTGCACTGTTGCTGCTGTTCGCGCCCGAGGATTCCTTCGAGGCCGTCGTGCCGTTTCTGGTCGCCTTCGCCGCAATCGCGCTGCTGGCTCAGCCGCGTATCCGGAAATTGGCTGCCGGAGGCGAATTCCCGCGTTTGTACCCCGTGTCGCTGTTCTTCGTGGCGATCTACGGGGGTTACTTCGGTGCAGGAGCGGGCGTGATCTTCCTGGCGCTGGCGTTGATCTGTACGTCCGATTCGATCTGGCGCGCAAGCATTCTGAAGAGTTTCTTTCTCGGCATAGCGAACGCAATCGCTGCTCTGGTCTTCGTGTTCTCCGGTGACGTGCACTGGCTCGCCGCGCTTGCCCTCGCCATCGGGGCGTTCGCCGGTGGCTACTGCGGACCCCCGGTGGTGAAAGTCATTCCGCCGACGGTGTTGCGGATCACCGTCGGCGTGCTCGGACTCGGCTTGGCCGCCTGGCTGTACCGGGGTTAGCGAACCCCGCTCATCATCTTCTTGATCCACGGCGTGAGGGCGACGAGGACGACACCGACGGCAATGGAAGCACCGCCGACCGTGTAGAAGAACGGATTCGGGTTGTCCTGATCGTAGTAACCCGCAAGCGTGCCTGCCATGGCCGAGCCGAGCGCGACGGACAGGAAGAACAGCGCGACCATCTGCGTGTGGAAGTTCTCCGGTGCGAGCTTCGTGGACAGCGAAAGCCCGACGGGCGAGAGGAAAAGCTCCGCGAACGTGAACAGCAACAGAATGCCGATGAGCGCCAGCAACGGCATGGATGCACCCGCGAGTGAGGGCACGAACGCCAGGAAAGCGAGACCCATGATGGACACGCCCGCTGCGAATTTCAGCGGCGTCGACGGCTGACGGTCACCCAGCTTGGTCCACACAGCCGCGAACACACCGGCGAAGATGATGATGAAGACCGGGTTGATCGACTGCACCCAGTTGGGTGGGAACTCCCAACCGAACAGGTTGCGGTCCAGCTTGGAATCCGCGATGAGCGGGACGGTCGTGAACTGCTGCTGGAACAGCGACCAGAACGCGGCGCTCGCGATGAACATCGGAATGAACGAGATGACGCGTCGGCGTTCGATCTTCGTGATCTGCTTGCTGGAGAGAATGATTGCGAAGTAACCGATCGCGGCGACGACGGTCACGCCCACCACTACGTCGGACAGGTTCGACGCGGTGAGTGCGCCGAAGATCGCGAGTAGTGCGACGGCAACGATCGCGACGACTGCGATGATCGCCCACCGTGCACGCTCGGCGCCGGGAAGCGGATTCGGAGGCGTGGCTCCGATGGTGCCGAGGTGCTTGCGGCCGAGGGTGTATTGAATCAGTCCGAGCGCCATACCGACTGCCGCCAAGCCGAATCCGGCATGGAATCCCGCGGTGTCCCACGCCAGACCGGTCAGCAGTGGGCCGACGAACGCGCCGAGATTGATGCCCATGTAGAAGAGCGAGAACCCGGCGTCTCGACGATTGTCGTGCTCGTCGTACAGATCGCCGACGAGGGACGTCGCGTTCGCCTTGAGGCCGCCGCTACCGAATGCGACGAGGACCAGACCCACTCCGACCCCGAGGAAACCGGGAAGAAGTGCCAGGGCGATATGGCCGAGCATGATCAGGACCGCGCTGTAGAACAACGTGCGCTCCGAGCCGAGGAGCCTGTCCGCGATCCATGCGCCGAGGATGGTCGAGAGGTACACCGTTCCGCCGTAGGCGCCCACGATCGACGTCGCCGAACTCTCCGCAATTCCGAGTCCGCCGTCGGCCACCGAGTAGTACAGGTAGTAGATGAGGATGCCTTGCATCCCGTAGAACGAGAACCGCTCCCACATCTCCACGCCGAAGAGGTTCGCCAGCGCGAACGGCTGCCCGAAGAACGCTGTGTCTTGCTTGCTCTGAACATCGGCCATTAGTGAACTGTCCCATGCTCAGGCGGCGAATTGGGGGAGATACGGTCAGTTTTTCGGGGTCGGCAACAACTTCGCGAGTGCGCGCCACCCGAGCAGGAAAACAGCAAGCACCGTCGACGCGACGAGAACGAAGCTGAAGGCCGTTCCCTGCCCACTTATCACCCTGAGAATCATCCCGACGACGACCGTCGACACCCAGACGACGATGCCCGTCGGGACAATCAGATACGCGTCGAACTTGTCCCGATACAGCGCCCACGATGCAGCCCAGCCGACCGCGGCACCTGCCACGAACGGCCACGCCGTGTGCACGAGACCGGTGATGGCACCCGCCTCGTCATGGCTGCGCCGGCCGATCGCGCAGAACACGATCACGAGAATCAGATCGACGACGGCGGCGAAAATCGGGCTGCGCTTGGTCACCCACACAGAGTAAATGGGTCGTTCCCGCCGGCTCCACTCCCGTCCACATGGGTCGTTCCTGCCGGCTCCACTCCCGTCCACATGGGTCGTTCCTGCCGACATACGAGAGCACCGGGCGACCGAAGAGGTCACCCGGTGCTCAGGTGGAGAGAGGCGGGCTGCATCAAGCAGCGAGGCCTGCCTCGATCTCGAGGGTCAGTGCGATCTTGTCGCCGACGACTGCGCCGCCGCCTTCGAGGGGCATGTCGATGGAGATGCCGAAGTCGCGACGGTTGATGGTGGTGCTGGCCTCGAAGCCTGCGACCGGGCCTGCGCCCATTCCGGGGTTGACGCCGTTGAACTCGAGCTTCAGGTCGATGGACTTGGTGACACCGTGGAGGGTGAAGTCACCGGTGACCACGAAGTCGCCGCCGTCGGCCTTGACGGAGGTGGAGGTGAACGTAGCGGTGGGGTACTTCTCGACCTCGAAGAAGTCGGCCGTCTTGAGGTGGCCGTCGCGCTGCTCGTTGTCGGTGGTGATGGAGGTGACGTCGATTTCGGCGTTGACCGAGGGGGTGCCGTCCTCCGCGACCGTGATGGCGCCGGAGAAAGCCTGGAAGCGGCCGCGAACCTTGCTGACGACGAGGTGGCGTACCGAGAATCCGACGGTGGAGTGCGCCGGGTCGATGTTCCAGGTGCCTGCGGACAGTTCGGGCAATGCGATGGCGGTGGTCATGACAACTCCTGTTTGATTGAAGGTTCAACACGCATAGTACATAAGCGGACCGCGGTCCGCATCTATTCCCGGGAGACTTTTTCGATTTGTCGACCGGTATAGTTCGGCCGGTATAGTTATTGGATTGTTTCGGGAAGGCCCTACCGTGATCGAGATTCTGAACCCCAGCCAGGTCGCCCTGGCGCGCGAGACCGGCGCACTCGTCGGTGAGATCCTGCAGACCATGAAGAGCCGTAGCGTCGTCGGAACCAATCTGCTCGACATCGACCGGTGGACCAAGGAAATGATTCTCGGGGCAGGTGCCGAGTCCTGCTACGTCGACTACGCGCCGTCCTTCGGTAGCGGCCCGTTCGGTCACTACATCTGCACGGGCGTCAACGACGCTGTTCTGCACGGCCGCCCTCACGACTACACCCTCGCCGACGGCGACCTGCTCTCGCTCGACCTCGCGATCCTGCTCGGAGGTATCGCCGCGGACTCCGCCATCAGCTTCGTCGTCGGCGAGACGAAGCCCGCGGACAGCGTCGCGCTGATCGACGCCACCGAGCGCGCGTTGGCCGCCGGAATCGAGGCCGCGGGTCCGGGCGTGAAGATGGGCGACATCTCCCATGCCATCGGGTCGGTCCTCACCGGTGCCGGCTACAAGGTCAACACCGAATTCGGTGGGCACGGAATAGGTTCGACGATGCATCAGGATCCGCACGTCTCCAACAGTGGCCGCAAGGGCCGCGGCTACACGCTCAGGCCGGGTCTGCTGCTCGCCCTGGAGCCGTGGGTGATGGCCGATACCGACAAGTTGATCACCGACACCGACGGCTGGACGCTCAAGAGTTCCACCGGATGTCGCACCGCGCACAGCGAGCACACCATCGCCGTCACCGACGACGGAGTCGAAATCCTCACGCTCGCACGGTGATCAGGCAGGTTCCGGATCCGACCTGTCGATCTTCGGCTGGACGTCGAGGTGGAGGTTCCTGGCCTCCTGCTTCTCCAACGCGATGTCGTACCCCAGGTCCTCGTGCTGGTGTTTACGGAACAGCACGAGAAAGACGATCCAGCCGACGACGGCGACGAGGATGAAGCTGACGGCGCGGTAGACGAACGCCGCTGCCACGGCCTGCGACGCGCTGATCGACGCCGCGCTGGTCAGCAGCGCGATCAGGGTGGCGTCGACGATGACGAGTCCGCCGGGAGCAAGCGGCACCGACCCGACGGCCTTGGCGGCGGCGAACGCGAACAGCAACCCGGACAGGCGGGGATCTGCGCCGACGGCGAAGCACGCGAAACCGAGGCAGGCGACGTCGGCGAGACGATGCACCGCCGACCAGCCGAGCGTCAGGCCGGCGTCTCGCTTACCGAGCTGTACCGATTGAACCTGTTCGATGATCTCGTCGATCCGCTCCTGCCCGGCATCGGCAGGCTGATTGCGAAAGTCGTTCACCTTGTGCAGAACCCACCGCGCCGCACTGCGGATGGACCGAGGGTGCGCCGAGACGTACCGAACGGCAAGAACGATCGCCAGCACACCGGCGATCGGAAGCACCAGTGTGAAGGTGTTGACCGATCCGCCGACGAGCAACGCGCCCGCGACGCCGAGGACGGCCAGCCCGGCAGCGGCGATGACACCCGAAATCGCGAGCTGCCACGACGCGACGACGGGACTCGCACCCCAGCGTCGGGTCTGGCGGTACGTGAACGCCGTCGAGAACACCTGACCGGCGGGCAGCGTCAGAGACATCGCAGTGCTGCCGTAGATGACGGCGACGGACTTGGCCTGACGAACCCGCACACCGCCGGCCTGAAGCAACTGCTTCTGCACCCGCCCGAACGCGCTCAGCGACACGGCTTGGGTGAACACACACGCGGCGAGCCAACCCCAATGGATCTCGGTGAGCGCCTGCCAGGACTCGTGCAACCGCGGCCACAGATAAATGCCCTCGCCGACGAGCAGAGCGATCAACGCGACCCCGGCGATCCACTTCAGCCAGCGGAGGCGGTTTCTCCGGCCTCGGTTGCCTGCCTCAGGAGCGCCGGCCACATGCTCGGGTCTCGGTTCGGCCACCTTCACAGGGTAACCACACGAGTCGAACGTTCACGGGTGCTCCACGGGCCATGCGAGGTGGGTGAGGCGTCGTCTGCCGCGTAGTTGGACCTGATCTCCGAGCTCCCAGTGTTCCTGTTCCTCGTCACTTGCGAAGTACAGAGCGGACGTCGACGCCAGCACGCGGCCGGGCCGAAGTTTGGACAATTCGGTCAAACGAGATGCCTCGTTGACCGGGTCTCCGATGACGGTGTACTCGAAGCGTTCCTTAGCGCCGATGTTTCCTGCCACCGCAAGGCCGGCCGACACACCGATGCCGATGTCGAGTCCGACGATGTCGTCGAGGGCAAACCGCAGGTCACGTGCGGCAGCCAATGCTGCCGTCGGAGCGTCGGGCCGGTCCAGCGGCGCCCCGAAGATCGCGAGGGCGGCGTCGCCCATGAATTTGTTGACGAAACCGTGGTGCTGATCGATCACGTCGACCACCACACGGAAGAACTCGTTGAGAAGCTCGACGACTTCACCGGGTGGGCGCTCCGACGCCGTGGCCGTCGATCCGACCATGTCCACGAACAGCACCGCCACGAAGCGAGTTTCCCCGCCCAATTCGGTACCGAATTGCAATGCGCGTCGGGCCACGTCCTCGCCGACATGCTGACCGAACAACTCCCGCAGCACTCGACGCTCGGCCGATTCCTCCATCATCCGGTTGAAGCCGACCTGCAGTCGACCGATCTCGCTGCCGTCGAACACGTCGACCTCGACGTCGTTGTCCCCACGCTGGACACGCTCGATCGCCCGGCGAAGCTGGCGAATGGGATCGGAGATCTGACTCGCCGTCAGCATCGACAGAATGAACGCCTGACCGATCGCCAGGACACTGAGCAGGATGATCGCCACCGCGAACGAATCGGTGGAGAACACCAGATCCGTCGTCAATTGCGTCGCGCACAGCAAGATGATGCCGATGACGGGCATCAACGTGCCCAGACCCCACGTCATCGCCATTCTGGTCCCGACGCCCGGCGTCATCGTCCGGTCGAATCGGCCCTCGCTGAGAGCCATCGCAGCCACCGGCCGCAGAATTCTCTCGCCGAGCATGTACGTGAAACCGAACGTCACCGTCGCCGCCATGACCACCGTGACGATCACCGCCACCGCCAGCGACGGCATCTCCGTCACCGTGAGCAGCACGAACAGGACGCCGCCGATGACCCACAGGACGAGATGCACGATCGCCTGTCGCAGCGGCGCATGCAGCGTCGCCATCTGCTCCTTGCGGTTCGGCGGGCCACCGCGCAACTGCCACCGAATCACACTCCGCAACGTCCGAGCTGCGTAATACAGACTCACCGCACCGGCTGCGACCAGATACGCCCCGAACACGTACACATTGCGAACACGATCCGCGACGATCGACTGCGACTCCTCGATAGGAAGCCCGTACCGCACGAACGCGAACACCAACACCGCGCCGAACAGATTCGACAGCAACATCGACAACATATAGAGAGGCCAGCGACTCTTCAGGGTGAGCGAGACCGCTCTCAAAGATGCCAGCACGGGTTAAATTTACCGGGTGACCGAACGCGAGCCGCAGGCAGAAGCGTCAAAGGTACTTCCCAGCCGTCCAGCACCCCCTCCAACAGCGGCCCCCTCCGGTCATTCCGCAGGCTCCACTCCTGGCCTATCTGGTCATTCCGCAGGCTCCACTCCTGGCCTATCTGGTCATTCCGCAGGCTCCACTCCTGGCCTATCTGGTCATTCCGCAGGCTCCACTCCTGCCGATTCGGTGCATCCCCTCGTCCGGATCGGCGCCGAATGGACCTGGCGTCTGCTGGTCATCTTCGCCGGCTTCATCACGTTCTGCTACGTCGTCGCACGGCTGGACACCGTGGTCATCCCCCTCGGCCTCGCGTTACTCGCGTCGGCGATGCTGCTCCCGCTCGTCGACTGGATGCAGCGACGCGGCGTACCGAGGGCCGCGGCCGTCGTGATCGTCATCATCGCGAGCATCGGCGTCGTCGCCGGGATCATGACGTTCGTCGTCGAGCAGTTCATCGAGGGGCTACCGCAGTTGGGTGACCAATTCACCACGTCGATCAACGACGTCCAGCGGTGGCTGGCCGACGGGCCCTTCCACATCTCGCAGGATCAGATCAGTCAGGCGAGCGAGAACCTCGTCAAGGTCATCCAGGACAACCAGGCCGCAGTGACGTCGGGCGCCTTGACCACTGCGACCGTAATCGGCGAAATCCTCACCGGCGCCGCGCTGACGCTGTTCATCCTGATCTTCTTTCTGTACGGCGGAGACCAGATCTGGGAATTCGTCACCAGACTCGCCCCCACCGGAGCGCGACGGCGGATCCGCCTCGCCGGCAGTCAAGGCTTCGGATCCCTCGTCGGATACGTGCGCGCGACGGTCGCCGTCGCCGCAGCCGACGCCATCGGAATCGGCGCGGGTCTGGCCATCCTCGGCGTACCGCTCGCACTTCCGTTGGCATCGCTCGTGTTCATCGGAGCGTTCATTCCGATCGTCGGTGCGTTCGTCACCGGATTCGTGGCCGTGTTCATCGCTTTGGTGACCAAGGGCTGGCTGACGGCGCTGATCACGCTGGGTATCGTCGTCGCCGTCATGCAGCTGGAAGGGCATGTGCTGCAACCGTTGCTGCTCGGCCGTGCAGTGCGATTGCACCCGCTCGCGGTGGTACTGGCCATCACCGTCGGCATTCTGCTGGCCGGAATCGTCGGTGGCCTGCTGGCCGTCCCCATCGTCGCCGTCCTCAACACTGCGGTTCGGTCGTTGCTCGCCGACGATCCCGACGAGGTCTACGAGGAACTGGAAGAACACGATCCAGGGGAGCCTCTGTTCCCGGCCGAGGCCGACAGCCCGCATCCCCACAATCGCGAACTCGACCCGGGCAGTCTGAGCACCCCGAATCTGTCGAAAGAGACCGGCTCGGAACGGAAGCCGACCGATGGGTGACGCTGTCACGCCGCTGTGGCGGGCCTCGCAGGCGTTCCGTCTGATCACGTTGATCTACGCGATCAGTTATCAGGTGGCCTCGATGTCCTACTACAGCAATGCTCGGCTGAGCTGGTTCTTCGTGGCGTTGATGGCGGTGTGGACCGGTCTGTCCGCGGCGCTGCTGTCGAGGGCGACGCTCCCGCGGTGGAAGGTGGTGCTCGCCGATCAGATCGTCGTGATCGGGCTGATGGCGTCGACTCGCCTCGTGTCGGAATACGAGTGGTACAGCACTCACCAAACCCTCCCAACCACGCTGTGGGCGACCAATGCGGTCATTTCGGCGGCAATCCTGTTCGGGCCCAAGGGCGGTATCGCGTCAGGCATCCTGTTGTCGGTGGTCAGCGCCGTGGTGCGCGATCAGATCGATCTGGATCTGTGGACCGATGCGACCGCACCGGTTCTGGTGTCCGTCGGTCTTGCGCTCGGGTTGGCGAGCAACACCGCCCATCGAGCGCACGCCGAACTCCAGCGCGCGGCCCGACTCGCGGCAATCACCGAGGAAAGAGAACGTCTCGCCCGGCAGGTGCACGACGGTGTGCTGCAGGTCCTCGCGCTCGTTCGCCGTCGTGGATCGGAAATCGGTGGTGTTGCAGGCGAACTCGCCGAGCTGGCGGGTGAACAGGAAGTAGCGTTGCGAATGCTCATCTCCGAGCAGGGGGAGCCGAGCCGAGTCGACGCCACCCAGGCTGAAGTGGACTTGCGCAGCCTTCTTCGTCCCTACGGCAGCACCACTGTCTCGGTGTCCTCCCCGCCGGATCCGGTGTTGCTCGACAGGTCGGTGGCCGAGGAACTCTCCGCCGTGGTCGACACTGCACTGTCCAACGTCGCGCTTCATGCAGGCGAGGGTGCTCGAGCCTATGTCCTGCTGGAAGACGTCGACGACATGGTCATCGTCAGCGTGCGCGACGACGGCGACGGTATCGCTCCCGGCCGACTGGCGGCTGCGGAAGCCGAAGGGCGGATGGGCGTGTCGAAGTCGATACTGGGCAGGGTCTCGTCGATCGGCGGAACGGCTGTGCTGGACACCGACGTCGGCGTCGGAACCGAATGGGAGATCAAAGTGCCGAAACAGCGGAACGACCCGAAGGACAAACGATGACGCAGGAGCAGATCACCGTCATGGTCGTCGATGACCACCCCATGTGGCGCGACGGCGTCGCACGGGATCTGGAGGCCGCGGGATTCGACGTCGTCGCGACGGCGGACAGCGTCGGCGCCGCAGGAAGGCGGGCGAAGGCCACACAGCCCGACGTCGTGCTGATGGACATGCATCTGCCGGACGGAAACGGAGCCGACGCGACGAGCAAGGTTCTCGAGGGCTCGAAGAACAGTCGAATTCTGGTGTTGTCCGCGTCGTCCGAACGGGAGGACGTACTCGACGCCATCAAAGCGGGTGCGACGGGGTACCTGGTCAAGAGCGCGTCGGCCGACGAACTGTACGAGGCCGTCCGTTCCACCGCTGCGGGGCAGGCGGTGTTCACGCCCGGACTCGCGGCGTTGGTTCTGGGTGAGTACCGGCGGATGTCGAGCGCGCCGGAGGGAGAGCGAGACTCTCGCCCGACGTTGACCGAACGCGAGACCGAGGTTCTTCGTCTGGTCGCAAAAGGGTTGAGCTCCAAGCAGATCGCCACGAAGCTGACGCTCAGTCATCGAACCGTCGAGAATCATGTGCAGGCCACGTTGCGCAAGCTGCAACTCGCCAATCGAGTCGAATTGACGCGCTACGCGATCGAACAGGGTCTGTAGCCGAGTGTTTGCGTGCCCGCGCGGACGGGCACACCTGAACGCATGACCGATACCGACAAGCCCGTCGACACCACCGTCGATCCCACCGAGAAGACGCGCGGTCAGGATGCCGACACCGGGCAGAGCGCGAACGAACGCGGACGCGCAATCGAGGAGTTCGACGAGCACATCGACGGATCCGGTGATTCACCGTCGTTCCCGACGCCCGATCCGGACGACGTGACGGACACTCCGACGGACCCGAAGACCACCACCCGCACCGAGTGACGCCCAGGCTGGGCAGGCGGAAGTCCTGGCCAGCCTGTTCAGCGCCGGACGAGGCGCCCGATGGCGCACCGCGCGTACGGCAGGTACGGGAGCACGAAGGCCGGCGGTCCGTCCAGGGTCAGCCAGGTGCGGCTCCCGTCCGGCCGAGACGCCACCCCGTGGGTGAGCGTCAACCCCAGCTTGCGATTCTTGAACCAGACTTTCGACGTCCACGTCCAGCCCGCTTCGTCTACTTCGGTCACCTCGAAGTCGAGTCGAAGCCACAGTGGGCCTTCGAGCCGGCCGAACGACTGCGTGCACACGCGCGACATGGAGTATTCGACGGACACGATCTGCGTTGCCCACGACGACCACTGGCGTGGGTCCATGTACCGCTCCCACACCGCACCGGCTCTCGCCTCCCCAACGGCATCGATCGTGATCTCCATCTCCACGGATTTACCCGGCGATTCGCCGAGAAAAACGTGGTGAGCGGTCTATTTGGCCGTTAGGTAGTGCGGGGAAGGTCGTTGTCCGGACTTCCGACGTTCAGAGTCCTCCTACTCGTCGTTCTCCTACTCGTCGACGAACGGTCACGGCGCGCGGTCACACTCGACGCAGTGCGCATCGTGCAGCTTGCGAACTTCTACGGACCGCGTTCCGGCGGTCTTCGAACCGCCGTGGATCAATTGGGTGCGGGCTACACGGCGGCCGGCCACGAGGTGATTCTGGTCGTGCCAGGAGAGCGAGCGACCGAGACGATCCTGCCGTCGGGGGTTCTGCGCATCACCCGTCCTGCAGGCAAGATCCCCTTCACCGGTGGCTATCGCGCGGTCAATCCTCGATCCACAGCCGGACTCCTGAGTGCGCTGCGTCCCGACGTCGTCGAGGTGTCGGACCGCCTCACGCTGAGAGGGATGGGGAAGTGGGCAGCCCGGCGCGGAGTTCGAAGCGTGATGATCTCCCACGAGCGCCTCGATCGCCTACTCGGGCAGATGATGCCCGACGCGACGGCACGAGCACTCGCCGACGTCGCGAACCGTCGCACAGCCGAGACGTACGACGCCGTCGTGTGCACCACCGCTTTTGCACGACGCGAGTTCGAGCGCATCGGCGCCACCAACGTCTCGCAGGTTCCACTCGGCGTCGACCTCGACATGTTTCATCCGGGCCGACGCGTCGGCGATTCCGCGTCGCCCTGGCATCGGGGCGCTGGGCGCCTGCTCGTCCACTGCGGTCGATTGTCGGTGGAGAAACGGGTGGATCGCAGCATAGATTCGGTTGCTGCGCTTCACCATTCCGGATTCGATGTCCGATTGGTGATCGCAGGCGACGGACCGAGGCGCGCCGGGCTCGAACGGAGAGCCCGAGGGCTCCCCATCGAGTTCCTCGGATTCGTCGACGGGCGTGAGGAACTCGCCGCCCTGCTCGCTTCGGCGGATGTCGCGGTGGCGCCGGGCCCGCACGAGACATTCGGGCTGGCCGCACTCGAATCGCTTGCCACCGGAACCCCCGTCGTCGTATCGAGGTCGTCCGCGCTGGCCGACATCGTGACCACCGACTGCGGTGGGCGCTTCGACGACACCGCAGATGGATTGGCGACGGAACTGTCGAGGGTGTTCGACCTACCCGCTCCAGCCCGACGGACGGCCTCGCGGGCCAGGGCGGAGCAGTTCGGCTGGCCGCTGTCGGTGGCGGGGATGCTGAGCGTGCTCGAATCCGCATGATGGCCAGGTTCGGCGTCGACACCTATCCTGGAACGCATGGAGGCGAGGGATCTACGAGTGTCCGACGCAGAGAAGGAGCATGTGGGTCAGCTCCTGCAGCGCGCAGTAGGGCAGGGCATGCTGTCACTGGGCGAATTCACCGAGCGGATGGACACGGCGCTGGCCGCCAAGACCCGCGGTGAACTGAACTCCGTCCTCGCCGACCTACCTGGCATGCAAATCGCCGAGGAGCACCGCCCGCCCAGTCCCACTCCGTACAACGCCGTCCCGGCGCCTGCCTATCAACCGCCGACGCATTCGCCCTGGCAGGGGCACGCAGGAAACGCTCACGGCGGTCCGGGCGACGTGGTGCGCGGAACGATGTCCACGGTGTCGCGCAAAGGGCCGTGGCACGTGCCGCCGAAGTTGTCGATCCAGAGCAAGATGTCGACGATCACGCTCGATTTCACACAGGCGATCATGTCGACCCAGGTGGTCGAGGTGACCGTCGACGATTACTGCAGCACAATCTCTCTCGTTGTCCCCGAGGAGGCGACGGTCGACCTCAACGGCCTCGACACCGTGGGCGGCAGCGCCAACAACAAGGTCCGCACCGGCCCGCCCATCGGCCGATTGCACGTTGTCGTGCGCGGCAAAGTCCGCTTCGGCTCCGTCACCGCCAAACACCCACTCGGAACGTCGTTCCGGCGGATGTTCGGACACTGATCGCGCTTCGGGGTGAATCTCACGGTCGACCCCGATTGACGACGCCCGTACCTGGCGAAACGATGAAGTGATGCAGATCCAACAAGTGTGGCCATTACTGGCAGTCCGTACGCGATCGTGGTTGATCGAACACAACGGTGAGCCGCTCGACCCGTATGTTCAAGCCGAACTTCTCTCCGTCGCGGGAGATTCGCCCGACCCGGCGTGGTGGGCCGGGCATTCTTCGGCAGATCAGTCGGAACTGACCGACGCCGCCGTCGACTGGATCGAGTCGGTGGCAAACGACGAATTGGATTGATCGACCGTAAGTTTCAGGCTGTTGCTCGATCAGCTGTCTCGTCCGGTTCGCTCGAGTTCGCGGACGATCGAAGTATCCAGCAACTCCGACGGTATGGGAACGTGTGTTCGAAAACTTGGCGGTGGGTCTGGTTATCGTGGTGTCATGCTCATGGGGGATGAGGGTTCGGGGACAGCAGTCGACGACTCGGCGGTCGGTGACTCGGCGGTCGACAGTACGGGGTCGGTGTTGCCGATCGAGGCGGCGTATCTGGCTCAGGTGGTGGCGACGTTGGAGCGTCAGGTGGAGATTCTGAGTCGGA